>NZ_JBIILQ010000205.1:0-5133 GCF_044232565.1 Daejeonella sp.
TAATGAATCCTGAAATCTTATTAGAACTGGTGAATATTAGAATGCCTTACGGTAAATACAAAGGAAGGTTAATTTGTGATTTACCTGAGTTTTACTTGGTTTGGTATCATTCCAATGGCTTTCCTGCAGGTAAAATTGGTATTTTGCTGGCCACCATGTATGAAATTAAACTAAATGGTCTTGAATACCTTCTTCAACCACTGAGAAAATAAAAAATAATTCTTAATTTAAAAAGTATATACTAATATTATTAGTAATATAGAATATATTTGAAGCTAATTATAAAAAATGTACGCGATAGTTGATATTGAAACAACAGGGAGCCATGCCAGTGCAAATGGTATTACCGAGATCGCAATCGTAATCCATAATGGGAGGGAAGTAGTCGATAAATTCCAAACTCTTATTAACCCAAAAATTCCGATACCTATTTACATTCAATCCCTTACTGGGATTAGTAATGAAATGGTAAAATCGGCACCCACTTTCGATGAATATGCAAAAGAGATTTATGGTCTTCTGCACGATAAAATTTTCGTGGCACATAATGTCAATTTTGATTTTTCATTTCTTCATTATCATTTGGCAAAATCTGGATATCATTTACAAACCAAAAAACTTTGCACTGTCCGATTGAGTCGTAAAATTCTCCCCGGATTGCCTTCTTATAGTCTCGGTAAACTTTGTTCCTCACTCGGAATAGAGGTTTTAGCAAGACACAGGGCTATGGGGGATGCAGAAGCAACATCAATACTTTTTTCAATGCTACTTGAAAATGATCAGGAGGGTCATATCAATAAAACATTAAATCCTCGCTCTAAAGAGCAATCCTTACCTCCTCATTTACCAAAAGAGGATATGGATAAGCTACCCTCAATTCCGGGTATTTACTATTTCCACAATAGTAAATCAAAGGTTATTTATGTGGGGAAGGCTAAAAACATTAAAAAGAGAGTCTCAAGTCATTTTGCAAATAATAAACCTGGTAAGCAAAAACAAGAGTTTTTAAGGGATGTTCATCACATCAGTTTTCAAGAATGTGGAACTGAGTTGATTGCTTTTATTCTGGAGGCTATTGAGATAAAACGTCTATGGCCTGCCTATAATCGTTCTTTAAAAAGGTTTGAACACACCTATGGTTTATACTTATTTGAAGATCAAAATGGATATTTACGAATGGCGGTTGATAAAAGAAATAAGTTTTCTAAACCTTTTTACACTTTTAATAGGGTACTAGACGGGCATGCAATGATTAAAAATTTAATCGGTGAATTTAATCTTTGTCCCAAGTTATGCTTCATTCAAAGAAATACCGAGCCTTGCATTTCAATCAATGAGCAATTGTGTAAACAAGCATGCCAAAAAATTGAAAGTCCCGAAAGCTATAATCAACGCGTAATGACGGCTGTAGACAATTTAAAAGCTAAGCTTCCTGGGTTTTTGCTTATTGATGATGGTCGAAACCTAACTGAGAGAAGTTGCATCTTAATTGAAAATGGTCATTTTTATGGAATGGGTTATGTTTTAGTAGCGGAGATTGATCAAGAAATATCGGATCTTAAAAAGCAATTAACACCTTACCCTTCAAATGATTATATCAGAAATTTGATTTTTAATTATGCTATTCAATTTCCCTTTAAAACTAGGGAGATTTTATAATAATGAGTACACAAATTCCTGATTTTCATTCAAAATATTCTAATTAGGGACATATCTTTTGTCAAAAGTCTGTTTTTATTTATGGTTCAATAATTGTTTAGGTATTTAGAATGACCTTACATTCATATTTATTCATTTAACCTTAAAAATCATGATGAAAAAGAAACTGTACCTGCTCGCCACCGCATTAATTTTTGTTTTTTCATATTCAAGTATAATTGCAAAAGAGAAAAACACAAAACCTGCAATTACTGAGAGTCAAATAGCTCGTATTGAAGTGATTACGAAAAGAATTGATGAAATAAAAAGTATCGATAAATCTCAACTTAGTCTGAAGGAGCGTAAAAATCTTCGTAACGAATTAATTGAAATGAAAAAGGAATTAAAGGTCACAAATGGGGGTATTTATCTTTCTGTAGGAGCTATAATTATCATTCTTTTAATATTGATTTTGCTTTTGTAAGTTTTTAATTTAATATTAACATTTGTAATATTTGATTTAAGCATCCCATTGCTAAATTATTTTTTTTCTATTTAGGTTTGATAGTTTTTTAGCAATTTAGCAATTCCTTATTTTCTAATTAATGAATATACTTTATGCCATTCAAGGCACTGGAAATGGGCATTTAAGTAGGGCGATGGATATTATCCCTTGCCTTCAGCTACATGGAAATGTTGATATTTTGGTGAGTGGCACCCAAGGGGATCTTTCTTTACCTTTTCCTTTGAAGTATAAATTACGCGGACTCAGTTTTATTTTCGGGAAGGCTGGAGGTGTTGATCTCTGGAAAACCTTTGTTAAAGCTAATGTTCGTAAGTTTGTTAAGGAAATTAATGCCTTAGCAGTTGAGCAGTATGACTTAGTAATCAACGACTTTGAGCCTGTATCAGCTTGGGCCTGCTACATGAAAAACATCCCTTGTATCGGATTGAGTCACCAAGCTGCTGTTTTAGTTGATGGGGCCCCCAAAACCGAGCACAACGATATGTTAGGAAAGTTAATTCTCAAAAATTATGCTCCTACAACAGCGCAGTTTGGGTTTCATTTTAAATCCTATGAAAACCATATCTTCACTCCAGTGATTAGAGGGCAGGTCAGGAATCATGAAATTGAAAATAAGGGGCATTACACGGTTTATCTACCAGCTTACGATGATAAACGATTGGTTGCAAAGCTCAGCCAGTTTAAAAATGTAACATGGGATGTGTTTTCAAAACATAATAAAAAGCCATTTACTCATAAAAATATAAGAGTGCAGCCCATTCACAACGAGAAATTCGTAAGTAGCATGGCCTCATCCGCAGGTGTGCTTTGTGGTGCTGGTTTTGAAACTCCAGCAGAAGCTTTATTCATGAAAAAAAAGCTTCTGGTAATCCCCATGAAGAATCAATATGAGCAACAATTAAATGCTGCTGCATTAAAAGAGATGGGTGTTCACGTAATTAAAAATTTGGATGATAGAAATGATATGGTCATCAATACATGGATAAACTCTTCAAAAATCATTGAAGTAAATTATCCAGATATGACCCATCAAATTATTAATCAAATTATTGATAAACATTGTTCCTTGTCTAAAATAATTGATATTAGAAAGTACGGGAACAGTTAAATTATCCGAAAAAATTGTTTTTGCTTTGTCAAAACATTTTTTCCCGAAATTGAAATATTCCGTTTAAATTAATTCTCAATCTTAATGTCGTACTTGCTTAGAAGTCCGGAGATTCCCTGAACGGAAAATTTAGCTTTCTTAATTCGATTTATCTCTGGGTCTATGGAATAATTGAAAGCAGATCTAAAATCCACTTTTTCGAGTATAGTTCGATCAAAATTAGCCTTAGTCAAATCGCAATTATCAAATACAGATTCGGTTAAATCACATTCTGTAAAATCAACTTCTCTTAATTGCGAATCTTTGAAAATAGTCTTTTTGATTTTTGTCCTGTAAAATGTGGAATGGTCTAACTGACAGTTTTCAAATGAGAATGAAAGTCCGAAATTATGGCAGTTCTCAAAATGCAGTCCCAATAGTTTACATTCTTTAAATTGAATATCCCGAAATGCAGTTTGCGCTAAGTTTACTAAACTTAAGTTAGAGCCTATAAACTTACATTCAATAAATTTAATTTCTGATAGATTGATACCTGAAAAATCACACTGCTTGAACACACAATTTTCATATTCACCTTTGGCAAGTATCTCTACTTGAAATTTAATATTCTCAAATTGTTGATCTTCAAAATAATTCATTTATAAAGGATTCTAATCTGTAAATCTGTTATCTGGTTAATTGATGTAGTGTAAATACATCTGCTGGGCTTTCTATGCCTTCCAATTTCAGCAGTTCTAATATTCTTTTAAATGGCTCCGAATTGCCTGCAATATTTGAGAAATAAACGATGGATATTTTCTGGCTTGGGATATTGATTGAGTAGGTGCTGAATCCGCAAGTGCTACCTGAGTGAAACAAGGCCGGACTAGATTTGTCGAAGTAAAACCATCCGGGACCATAAAAACTATTTGTTACCTCTTTTATTGGAGTGTTTACGCGTTTTAATGCACTATTGAGGTCTAAAAGACTATTGTTCCACAAGGCATGTGTCCATTTTTTATAATCATTTAAGGAAGTATAAACTCCACCATCACCTTTAATCGCACTTGTTAAACTTTGATCGTTCGCGTAAATTTTTCCATTTTCATCTTTTGCAAAGCCAAATGAGCGATTTGGGATTTCAATATTTGCTTCATAAACCATCGAATTGTTCATTTTTAAGGGTTTAAATATCCTCTGTTTCATAAATTCCGGAAATGATTGTCCCGAAACACGTTCTACAATTAAAGTTAAAAGTGCGTAGGCCGAGTTGCTATATCTGAATCCAGATCCAGCATTGAAATAGGTTTTTTCTTGTTTGCTTAAGATATTTAATACATCGATATCTAGTAATGGGATTAGGATATTAGTGTCCATGACTTCCTCATAGTCTATTATTCCTGAGCTATGAGTAATCAAATGGCGAATAGATATTTTTTCTCCAATATGTTGAGGTAATTCAGGAAAGTATTGGTTTATTGGATCTTCAATTGAAAGCTTTTTATCTTGTTCAAGTAATAAAATACACATGGCCGTAAATTGCTTTGAGACAGAGGCCAGCCTGAAATTTGTATCTGAACGAAGAGTCTTCGAGCTATTATTACTAGCGATACCGAAGCCTTTATTATAGATTACACGATTGTTGTTTTCAACATATAAGGCTATTCCGGGTTCTTTAGTGCCAATGCTGCTTTTTAGGATAGAGTCGAGGCGTTTTTCCACTTGAGCAATGGATTTATGAGTGAGCATCAGACAAATTACAACAAAAATATATTTCATATTTCGAAAATTTCATGAACCAATTTATGAAAATTAAATGAATGTTATTTTAGCAATAAACCTAAATCTAACCTTTAAGTATAGCTAATAATTTTTCTACGTC
>NZ_JBIILQ010000320.1:0-5132 GCF_044232565.1 Daejeonella sp.
AGGGGCCATTAATGATTTATTAAATATTGCCACAAGCTAAAAACTGGAAAATATATGACAGAAAACTTAATCAAAAAACAACAACTTAATAATTTATTAATCAACGATTGGAATAATGGTGAAACCATTTCCTTAATATCTAATAAGGAATGTGTTATACAAATGATTAACCCTTTTGCAGAAAAAAACTTAGGCTACAATTCGGAAGAAGTAGTCGGAAAAATGTTAGTGGATGATCTCTTTGATAAGAATGAATTGTCAAAAATTGCCAAAAATCTAATTAGTGACTTCGATACAAAATACAGAGATGAACATTGTTTATATGCATTAATAAAAGAGTTTAGTGAAGTGAGTGAGCTAAAACTTAATATGATTCGGAAGGATGGTAGCAAATTTCCTGTTCTTTTAAATATTTTAAAAACAGGGGATAAAAATGAATGCTATTCATTAACTGCCAATTTTAATGCAGCAAAAAAAATATCTGAATTAAGTGAAATAGATAATCGTTTAGTAAAACTACTTGAAAAAGAAAAAAAAATAAATGAAGTAAGAAAGCAATATCTCAATATTGCCTCACATGAGTTCCGAACTCCCCTAAGTATTATTCTTTCCTCAGCATTTATCCTCTCAAAATTTGAGAAAGCTGAAGAACAAGAACAGAGAGAAGAACAAATCAAACATATTATATCAGCAGTCAACTTTTTAAGAGATATCATCAACGACTTTCTGACTTTAAGTAAAGTTGATGAAGGTCAATTAAAGATTAACAGAGCGAATTTTAATTCTAAGGAACTGATCACTGAAACTATTAATGATTTAAGTGTGATTCTAAAAAAAGGACAAAAAATCACGTATAAACATGTAGGGGAGACTAATTTATTTACCGATGTCAATGCATTTAAACACTTATTAATCAATATCTTATCAAACGCCATAAAATTCTCTCCAGAAAATGTCAAAATTATTGTTTCAAGTAAGTTTTCAGATGGCGAATATATAATGTCTATAAAAGATCATGGTTTCGGAATATCTGAAGAAGATCAAAAAATGTTGTTTACTCCTTTTTTTCGAGGATCGAATGCTAAAGAAGTCCCAGGCACGGGACTTGGCTTAAACATTGTTCAATATTACCTTGATAAAATGAATGGTAAAATCAAGGTTAAGAGCAAAATCGATAAAGGAACTACAATTGAAATTAGTTTCAAGGATGTAAAAGAAGCAAGTGCTGTATAGTCTGATTTTAAACAAACATTATATAGTGTCAATAGAACCGGATTGTTTTTTTTGCAAAAAATAATCGTAGTTTTATTAAACAATAAAAACAATCAGAATGACTTCATTTAAGCCTTTTTTTGCAATTGCGCTATTTTCTTGCATGTCCCTATCGGTTTTCGCCCAAAATGAAAAGGCAGTATCCGACATTAAAGAAATTATGCGAAAATATGAAGTTGTAGGTTTATCTGTTGCACTTGTAAAAAAAGGGGAAATCGTTTATAATCAATCCTTTGGTTTAAAAGATAATGTAAGTAATGAACCTTTAAATAATGATCATATTTTCCGCATAGCATCCATTTCTAAATCATTTTCTGCTACCTCTATTATGCAATTAGTAGAGAAGGGAAAACTAAAATTAGACGATGATATCAGCGATTTAGTGGGTTTTCCAGTTAGGAATCCAAATTTCCCTGACCAGAAAATTACCTTAAAAATGATGATGTCGCACACATCTAGCCTCAATGATAGCCAAGGATACTTCACTTTTGATGCAATCAACCCAGAAAAAAATCCGGATTGGAGAAAATGCTTTAACAAATACGCTCCAGGTACTAATTATGAATACTGCAACCTAAACTACAATATGATAGGAGCAGTAATAGAAAAATATTCAGGTGAACGTTTCGACAACTACGTAAAAAATCATATTTTAAATCCCCTTGGATTATACGGTGGATACAATGTAGATTCTTTGGAAGCCAATCGATTTGCAACATTACACTCTTATGATAGCGCAACGAAAACATTAAGCCCTTCCCCATTGGCTTATTCGGCTAAGCGCGAGGAAAGATTAAATTATAAAATGGGATATAGCACACCTATTTTCTCGCCTACCGGAGGAATGAAAATATCGGCTAGTGATCTTGCTAAATACATGACTATGCACATGAACTTTGGTAAGTATAAAGGCGTAAGAATAATCTCAAAAAAGAGTGCTAAGATAATGCAAACAAAAATTTCTGAAGAAGAAGGTTATGGTTTAGCAATAGCCAATCGAGAAGATGTAATTACAGGTAAAATGATGACTGGACATACTGGATCTGCCTACGGACTATACAGCGCTATGTTTTTTAATCCCAAAGAAAAGTTTGGCATTGTAGTGATTACTAACGGTTGTAATCCTAATTATACCAATGGCATAAATGATGTTTTAAGAGCTGGATTAAATAGTCTATATGATAACTTCATCAAATAGATAATTTTTATTCTATTTTTTTTATTAATAATCTTTTTATAATTAAAAACTCCATGCTAAAATCCGACTTGTTTTATTTCCTTGATGCGTATCAATAGTTCTAACTTCCTTTGCCTTTATTTTATCTAATTCATAATAGCAGCTAGCAAGCGTTTCCTTCTTGGAAACTAAAGAACTGAACCATTCTACAGCATTTGCAAATTGCTCACTTTCTAAAATCATGCTTTGAAGAAACTTTTCTTCTCCACCCTCACACCACAACTCGGCGTTTTTACCTCCAAAATTGAGGTCCGAACCCATAGAACTTGCCTTTCCAAGATTTTTCCACTTCCGCTCTGTACTTTCGGAGGCATCTTTCATCGATGAATGAAATGGTGGATTACATATTGACAACTTGAATTTTTCACCAGGATTGATTAAATCCGTAAATATTTTTGACTTATTTTTTTGCTTTCTTATACTGATTACTTTTGAAAGTCCGTTGGCATCTACAATATTTTTCGCCGACCGTATTGCCAGAGAATCAATATCAGATCCTACAAAAGTCCACCCATATTCACTATGCCCAATTAATGGATAAATACTATTGGCTCCTACGCCAATATCAAGTACTTTAATGTTTTTACCTTTCGGAATTATACCATTATTATCAGCAATTAAATCAGCTACATAATGTAAGTAATCTGCCCTTCCAGGAATTGGAGGACATAAAAAACCCTCAGGAATATCCCAAAGTTGAATCCCATAAAAATAAATTAAAAGGGCTTTGTTTAATGTTTTAACAGCAAGAGAGTCAGTAAAATCAATCGTTTCATCAGCAAATTCATTTTTTATCACAAAATCAGCTAAGTCAGGACATTTTTTAATCAAAACAGCAAATTGGTAACGTCCTCTATGTTTATTTCTTGGATGAAGTTCTAATTTTTCATCAATTACAGATTTTGGTTTTGAAGGCATAAACGAAATTATCTAAAATAAGCGGATAAAAGATTGAAATCAAAAAGAATTATAAATAAGAAAGTCTAAAACAAGAAATGCAAGGTGTTTCTAGCTAAATTTTAAGATATAGAATACAATCTTGATTAGAATCAAAGACAGTCTTGATTTGGCTCATAAATGACTTTTTTATTTAAACCTACATTGAAAATAATTTAGGAATCCGAATTATTAACAATAAAAATTAAACAAAATGAGAACTGACAATCAAATTCAAAAAGATGTGATGGAAGAGCTTAGCTGGGAACCATTTCTCAACGAGTCTGAAATTGGAGTAGCGGTAAAAAATGGAATAGTTACCCTCTCTGGCATTGTAGACACTTTTTCAAAAAAGTTAAGTGCCGAAAAAGCAGCAAAAAGGGTAGCGGGTGTAAGAGCAGTAGCTGAAGACATTCAAGTTGGTGTCTCTCCTAACTACCGAAAAACAGACGCTGAAATTGCTGAAACTGTGTTAAATGCTTTGAAATGGAATACTACAATTCCAGACAATAGGATTCAAGTTAAAGTTGAAAATGGCAATGTAAAATTAGAAGGTGAAGTAGAATGGGAATATCAACGTGTAAATGCCCGTAGAGCAATAGAAAACATAACTGGTGTGAGTTCAGTTATAAACCTTATTTCTGTAAAGCCAAAGCTTAAAGCAATGGATATCCATCAAAAAATCAACAGTGCTTTTCATAGAAATGCAACAATTGATGCTGATCGAATTGTTGTAGAAGTGGATGGAAATAAGGTTATTCTGAGTGGAAAAGTTCGCTCATTTGCCGAAAAGGATGATGCTGAAAGAGCCGCATGGTCTGCTCCAGGCATCCTCAGTGTTGAAAGTAAACTAAATGTTGAAGTACCCGAAATGGCCTTCAACGATTAATTTAATGAACATGTAAAGGGTCGAATTGATTACAATTCGGCTTTTTACATGTCTTTAATTGAACAATAAGCTTGCAAATTTGAGCATGAAGCAGAAACTACCGGAACCCTATCAAAAAAAGCAAATTCCCAAAAATCAAGTTCCTCAAAAGCAATTTTTTTGGGCTGTGGTTTATTTGTTCATACTCTTTATGTTGTTTTTCCCCTATTTAACGAAATTCAATAATTCTGTTAATGAAATTAGTTGGCAGCAATTTGAAAGTGAAATCTTAAGTCGTAAAGCTGTTGAAAAAATTAACATCGTCAATAAAGAAGAGGCCCAAATATTTATAAAGGCTGAATCAGCAAAAGACCCCTATTTCCAAGAAGTTCTTAATTCAAGAATTAAAGGTAAAATCGATCCTGGACCGCATTATAAATTCACTATCGGATCCTTGGAATCTTTTGAACGAAAAATGGATGAGGCACAAAAAAACATTCCATTAACACAAAAAATCCCTATAAGCTACTCAAATACTAGTAATTGGTTCTGGAATGTCTTTGGATGGATTCTACCATTACTATTAATTTTTTATTTATGGCGTATTTTGTTTCAAAAATATGCAAGCATGGGGAGCCCCTCAGGCGGAAATTCCATTTTTAATTTTGGAAAATCCAATGCTTTGATGGTCGCCCGTGAAGAAAGTCGCATTACCTTTGAAGATGTAGCAGGTTTAGAAGAAGCGGAGCTAGAAGTCCGCGAAATTGTTGAATTTTTAAAAAATCCAAAACAATTCACCCGTCTTGGTGCCAAAATACC
>NZ_JBIILQ010000206.1:0-5114 GCF_044232565.1 Daejeonella sp.
TTAGATCACGATTATGACCGCCAAAAAATTGCTCATCCGTTAAAACAGAAAGTGCCGATGCGCCGGCAGCAGCATACGATTGTGTCACTTCTTCTACATTCAATTGATCATTAATAATTCCCTTTGATGGCGATTGGCGCTTAAACTCAGCGATAATGCCTGTAAGTGAAGAATTTAGAATTGAATCACGCAAAGAAAAACATGGTCTAGAGAAAAATAGACCCTGCTCAAGCTCAAAAACTGAAGTTTTAAGCTTTGCGGTGGCTATTTCTTCTCTCTTTTTAATTACTATTTTGTCAAGAATATTTCCTTGCGCGCTCGGTGAAGAATTCATATTTCTCTTATTTTTTAATTAGCTTAACCAGTTAGAAATCATTGCTTTACCATGTTCGGTAAGTACAGATTCGGGATGAAATTGAACACCTCTAACGTCTAAACTACGATGTCTCAAGGCCATAATTACATGTTCTGAGTCGCTGGCAGTTACCTTTAATACTTCAGGTACCAGATCATTTTTAACTGCCCAAGAGTGGTAGCGTCCAACATTAAAATTGCGTGGGCAATTCAAGAAAAGTTTCTCCTCCACATCAAGAACGGTAATTTCTGTTGCCCTACCATGAACTGGGCGAGCAAGATTATACAGTTCGCCACCAAAAACTTCGGCAATGGCCTGCATTCCCAAACAGATTCCGAGAATACTTTTAGTTTCTGAATAGCTACGGATCACATCCAGTAATAATCCCGATTCGGATGGAATACCGGGACCTGGAGAAAGTAAAATTTTATCGAAGGCATTGACATCACTCAGCTCAAATTTATCATTCCGCCAAACCGTAGCTTCATGCCCTGTTTCATTCAGCAGGTGCACCAAATTAAATGTAAATGAATCGTAATTATCGATTACTAATATGTTCATGTATTTATTATTTCAATTAACACTATCAATTTTTTTTTGTGGTTGAAGAGCGGAGATCGGAGTTCAGACAACTGACAACTGACAACTGACAACAAATTTCATACTTCATACTTCATACCTCATACCTCATACTTCATACTTCATACCTCCGACCTCATATCTCCCCAGCCATTTCCAAAGCCTTCCTTAATGCCATAATTTTATTGTTTACCTCATTCAATTCGCTTTGGGGATCAGAATCTGCTACAATGCCTGCACCCGCCTGGTAATGGAGTACATTATTCTGGCTCATAAAGGAACGTATCATGATGGCATGATTAAAATTACCATCAAAGCCCATATACCCGATAGCTCCACTATAAAAACCACGTTTTTGCTTTTCATATCTATCAATAAGCTGCATAGCCATGTATTTTGGCGCCCCACTCAATGTTCCAGCAGGGTAGGTATCGCCAACTACATCTAACGAATCAACAGATTCTTGTAATTGTCCGGTAACTTTCGAAACCATGTGAATTAAGTGAGAATAATATTGAATTTCCTTGAACGACCGAACTTCAACTTTATCGCAATGACGACTCAAATCATTTCTCGCAAGATCTACCAACATCACATGCTCTGCATTCTCCTTCTCATCTTTCTTCAAATTTTCGGCTAACTCTTTATCTAAAAGATCATTGCCAGTTCTTTTGAAAGTTCCAGCAATTGGATAAATAGTTGCTTCATTATTTTTAATGGTCAATTGCGCTTCAGGCGAGGACCCAAAGAGTTTAAAATCGCCATAATCGAAATAGAATAAATATGGAGATGGATTTATTGAACGTAAGGCGCGATAAACATTAAACTCATCTCCTAAAAATGGAGTAGAAAATGCACGTGATGGAACAATTTGAAATACATCGCCCCTATAAACATGCTTTTTCATCTTTTCAACAAGCGCTATGAATTGCTCATCTGTAAAATTAGATTTCTCCTCTCCATTTAAACTGAATTTATATTCTGGAAAGTTCTTATTTTGAATAAGATACTGAATCTTATTCAGACCATCAGGTGCATTTTCCTCAGTGCGATGCTCCAAAAGGTACAAATCATTCTTAAAATGGTCAATTACAATGATATAGCGATAAACATGGTATTGCATCAGTGGAATCTCTCTTCCCTCTGCCGGCCCAGCCTGAAGTTTAATATCTTCAAAATGCTCCACCGTTTCATAGGCAAAATATCCAAAAAGCCCGTTGGAGATAAACTTAAAATCATTATCTGAAGTTGATTCAAACTGTTTCCTGAAATCAGAAACATGCTTTTTAAGGTTTAAATCTCCTAATGGATAGTTCTCCCTTCGTCCATCAGGGAAATAAGTCTCCAATTGAGCACCATTGAGCACTATTCCAGCAATCGGATCACAACACACATAACTGAGACTATTTTCTCTACTATGGTAATCAGAGCTTTCCAGCAAAACACTGTTAGGAAATACATCCCTTAAGCGTAAGTAAATACTTACCGGGGTGGTAGTATCTGCAAGCAGCTTTTTGTAGGAAGTGTATAATTTATAGTTCTTCATCATGTTCTTGTTTTTTGATCAAGCATTTTCTGAGAATACCGACCATAAAAAAACCCGGCGATTTTGGCGCCGGGCTATATATTGTTTAGATTGTACCTAATTGTGCTCTCATTACAAAATACCTATCAGCTGCGCCAAATTTAATGGGCGCCACCAATTAGCTGTATTTTGTTTTATTATCATCTTTTACAAAAATATAAAGAAAATTGAGATTCCAAATTTTTTAATACTGTTTATTAACTCCCTAAAATAGGTCGTCCACTTTGATAAATTGCGACTAAAATAACCAATACCGCCAATCCATAATACAATGCAATAGCTCTATGCTTGTTTACCGCATCTTTAGCCTTTTTTGAACGTGAATGACCAACTGTAATCAAAACGATCGCAAATAACATCATCACTGAATGCTCAACAGTCCAATAACGTGTGGTGGCATTACTCATTGCTTCAGCCATGTTTGAGTAGTTTACCATCGGACTGAAAAAATATAATATTAAGCCCACAAGAAACTGAGTATGGGTAAAAATCATGGCAAATAGGTTGACCTTACGATTCATTTCTGAATAAGGTTTTTTGCCGAATAAGCCAATCAGCGATAGTAATAAAGCTGCCGCCAATAATAATAATACGATATATCGTAGTCCCGAGTGAAGTCCAAATAAAGTTGAATACATATTTTTTAAATTTAATTCAAAGTAAAGAAAAATCTATCATATAAAACAATGCTAAATATTGCTATCTAGCATCCAAATAAATTGCTTCGGGACTGCTTGATAATGAAGCAATCGCTGATGGTTTAACATCCCCAATATCATTAAATTTAAATACCAAAATTTTGCGGTTAGCCTTTTCAGCAACATAAATTAAGTCTTTTGAGACCCTATCGTCCCAAGCAATATCAACAGGGTTTCCCAGATTAGTTTTAAAACCCCTAATTGTGGCCGCGGGACTAACCAATTTTCCACTCACTATAAATTCTGTTGCTACATTTTTGATGATGTGAATTGCACCATCGGTTTCAAAACCGCTTGCGCTAGATTCGGCAATATCTGTTAAAAGCAAGATGTCGCGATCAGCAGAATAAGTAATTCCATGCAGACGGCTGGCACCATTGATGGTGATTTTTTTCGTCGGACTGATATTACCAACCGCAAGTTCAGATACATTTTCAAAAAGTTGAACTTCTTTACGATCGAGATCGATAGCAACAAAAAGTCGGTTATTATCCAAATGAATTCCCCAAGGTTGGCCATTAAGCTTTAACTTTTTGAATGCATTAACCGTCCCAGTTAAGGTGCTTGCCTTGGCATACACATAAATAGCGCTGTCAATATTGCTTGAGATGTATAAAACGTCACGAGAACGATCATAAGCCATTTCTCTAGCGCTCAAGAGCCCTTCATCTACAAAAGAGTTTGCATTGGTTAAACTCCCATCTGTATTGACTCTAAAAGTTCTAATATTTTTATTTTTTCTACTTACCTGAATGACAGTACCTGAGTATGGATTAAACAAAATACCATTTCCATCAGGCAATTTAGAGTCAAATTTATAGGGTTCAGTAAAAGTGGATAGATCTGCAGGATCAAAGATCATCGTGTTTACTACAGCGGCGTCAGTATCTGCATTCGAAACATACAATCTAGAGATAGTACTTTGAGGCATTGCTTCATTATCGTCTTTAGTGCAAGCAGACAAAATGAACAATGGAAGCAGATATAAGAACTGAAGGAGGATTCTCTTTTTCATCAGAATACAATAATTTATTAAAGGATATGAAGCTTGCAAAAGCATTTATTAAAATCACACAATAATCGTAGAGCTCATGCAAATTTCATATTACCCAAAGTTAAGAGTTGAAATGGATAAATACACACGCAATTTTTTATAGATAGAATAATTGTGATCAAATCCTAAATAAAATGTAACAGTAATGTTATAGTTTAACGATAATGACTAACTGAATATCCGCTACATTCGGGTTCCAAAAACCTAAATTATAATGAGATACTTTCTTCTATTATTCTTCATGCTCGCACAAGTTTGCGATGCAGCAGCCCAGGAAACCTACCCTGTAAATGGCTCCTATGATAAACGCCCGGGCATGTATGCCTTTATTAACGCAACTATTGTTGTGAGTGCAGATCAAACCATTAAAAATGGTGTTTTATTAGTAAAAAACCAGAAAATCGAGGCTGTAGGACTAGGCTTAAGCATTCCGCAGGGTTACATCACAGTTGATTTGAAAGGTAAATACATATACCCTTCATTTATAGATGCTTTTACCACTTATGGATTAAATACTAGTGCAAATACCAGACAGACTGCAGGTTTCGGTCGCACTCAAGTATTTACCACAACAAAAACGGGTGCCTATGCGTGGAATGAGGCAATCAGGCCAGAAACCGCAGCAAAATCATTCTTTGCTATCGACGCGAAAAAAGCGGAAGAATATAAAAAAGCCGGCTTCGGTGCAGTGCAGTCGCTGAGTCGTGATGGAATAGCAAGAGGCTCTTCATTAGTTTCAACATTGAATAATTCGGATGAAAGCACAGTGATTATAAAAGATCAGGTAGCAGCACATTATTCATTTAATAAAGGTACCTCCAGCAATAGCTATCCTTCATCGCT
>NZ_JBIILQ010000034.1:0-16918 GCF_044232565.1 Daejeonella sp.
CACCAAGCTTTCATGTCCATCACTATCAACTGATTGTACACCAAAGTAATAGTTATCTTTTGAATAATTGAGAATTGCTTTTGTATCGGTAACAAAAAACTTTTTCTGCCAAACCGGACTACTTGTTTCTCTCATCACCACATAATAACCAATAGGTGTTTCGCCGGCAGGGAGTTCCCACCTAAGTTCAGTTTTATTCGTTAAACCACTGGTTACAATGCCCACCTTTTGAGGTTCTCTTGGTGCTAAAGCTAGATTAGCAAGCGATGCCAAATTCATTCGGGTTACTTTGCGGGTATATTCATAATCTACAAAATCAGGTAAATCACCATAATCAGTGCCATTTTCTTTACGGACTGTTTGATGCTGACGATCAAAATTTTCATTCATTTCGGTAACCCTTATTCCTGCGAAACCAAGCTGAGAAAATGGTGTATGGTCACCACCCCTAAGATACCTGTCGCGACGATAGATCAACTTAACATCTAATTGCTCCACATACCGTTCGCCAACTTCCTTAAAATATCTTGCAAATTGCCTTGCATTACCATCATTCTCTGATCCTGTACTTGCACGTCGAAGCGCTTCTTCAGGGCTTTCTACAACTGAAACTCCCTCACTGAATATTCTAACACTGTTATTGTCCTTTAAACCAGTTTCAATACCATAGGTATTACCCACAATATCATTGGTAATCATACCAGCTACATTCCAACCTTCTGCTTTTGCTCGTTTTGCAAGATTGGCAGCACCATATAAACCTTGCTCTTCAGCAACCATGGCCACAAAAATCAAGGTGCAATTAAACTTAAACTTACTCATTACCCTGGCCAGCTCCATAGCAGCAGCTGTTCCTGAGGCATCATCATTGGCACCTGGAGCAAAAATTTTAGAATCGTTTACATCTGATGCCCTAGAATCATAATGGCCTGAAACAATAAATACACGGTCATCTGCAGGGTCAGTTCCAGGAAGTATCCCCAATACATTTTTCATAACCATTGGAGTAGCAATCCTTCTACCATCAGCAGCTTGAGTGAATGTATCAAACTCAACCTTAAGCCTCCCTCCTGAAGCTGCAGAATAACGTTCTAACTCTGATTTAATCCAATTACGAGCTGCGCCAATACCAGTAGTGGCACTTAAGGTATCGCTCATGCTATGACGGGTTTGAAAACTCACTAATTTCCTGACTATGGATTCAATGTTTTGCGAAGAAACCGCTTCAACCATTGTTTTGATCTGCTGATCTTGCCTGATAATTGTAGTTTGCGACCAGCTATTGAAACCTGATGCAATTAAAATAAATGATACTAGGTATCTCATGTTATAAGTATAATTATTTAATTTATAGTTGAAAAATAGGTAATTCAAAACAATTTTAAATAAGAATAAATTCCTGATGCCTTTCGGGAATCTCTACAGAATTGAATCCCTTTGCTAGGATTTTCTCTTTAAATACTTCCTGTACATTATATTCTCCATGAACCAAAAAAAGCTTCTTCACTTTTGACGAATCTTGACATTCCAAAAATTTCAAGAGATCTTCATAATCACCATGTGCACTCATTGAACGTATGGTTCTAACTTCAGCTTTTACGGTATACTCTTCTCCAAATATAGTTACAGAGGTATGTCCTGCCATTAATCGCCCACCTAAAGAATTAGGTTCACAATAACCAACCATCAAAATTGTATTTTTTTCATCAGATATAGTATTCTTAATATGGTGTTTTACCCTACCGGCTTCTGCCATGCCAGAAGCAGAAATAATAACACATGGATCAGAATCACTATTTAATGCAATAGACGCAGTAGTATCCTGTATAAAAGTCAATTTTTTAAAATTAAATGGGTCATCATCATGAAGCATGAGTTCCTGAACATGTTTGTTGAAATTTTCAGGATGACTTTTTACAACATTGGTAGCCTTTATTGATAAAGGACTGTCAACGTAATATTTTACATCTGGAAGAATTCCCCTTACCTCAAGATCATTTAATGAATACAGTAATTCTTGAGTACGGCCAACACTAAATGCAGGAATAATAACCTTACCACGACGTAGAATACAAGTTTGATAGATAATCTCCTTAAGTAATTCTTCTGCCGGTTCCGTATCCTTATGCAGGCTATCGCCGTAGGTAGATTCCAAAAGAATATAATCGGATTGTTTAAATGTTTCGGGTGATTTCAGAATAAGATCACCATAGCGGCCAACATCTCCACTAAATGTTAATCGGCTAGTTTTTCCATTTTCATTGATTGTTAAATGAACTGCTGCACTACCAATAATATGGCCTACATCAGTGAGCTCTAGCTTAATATCTTCATTAATCTGAAACTCCGTATTATACTCAATAATACGGAACTGCGTTAAGCAGGCCATTGCATCATCTTCGGTATACAATGGCTTTAACAATGGCAAACCTTTACGCGCTCTGCGTTTATTACTATACTCTGAATCCTTCTGCTGAATTCTAGCAGAATCCATCAATAAAATCCGGGCCAGGTCCATGGTGGCAGGAGTACAATAAATTTCTCCTTTAAACCCCTGGGAAACCAGTCGTGGAATCAAACCACTATGATCAATATGAGCATGACTAAGTATCAAATAATCAACCTCTGAAGGAATAAAGCCAAAATATTCATTAAGCTCATCCGATTCCTCACCCATGCCTTGAAACATCCCGCAATCCAATAAAATCTGTATGCCATTATCAAGAGTAATTAAGTGTTTACTTCCTGTGACATTCCTTGCGGCACCATGAAAACTTATTCGCATATCATTTGACCCATTTTATCAAGGTTCATTCAAAATTAGCTGAATAATATTACAATTGGGTTAATATCCAGTAAAATACGGTTGAGTTCTTGATCATTATTTTTGAATAATACACCCCATAAAAAAAGCTCAAACACGAAATACGTATTTGAGCTTCTAAAATCTTGTTAGAATTAATACTTCAACTATTCTTCAGAGTTTAAAAGTTTAGCACTAAAATAATCGCGATTCATTCTTGCAATATTTGTAATAGATATTTCTTTAGGACATTCGGCTTCACAAGCACCTGTGTTGGTACAACTTCCAAAACCTTCGGCATCCATTTGTGCAACCATGGCCTGTACACGGCGATAACGCTCAGGCTGCCCTTGTGGCAATAGTGCTAATTGAGATACTTTTGCAGAAACAAAGAGCATTGCTGAAGCATTTTTACATGCTGCAACACATGCACCACATCCTATACAAGTAGCAGAATTAAATGCTTCGTCGGCTACAACCTTTGGAATAGGAATAACATTAGCATCAGGAGCTCCACCTGTATTTACTGAAATAAATCCACCTGCTACCTGAATACGATCAAATGCTGAACGGTCTGTTGAAAGATCTTTAATTACTGGAAATCCTTCAGCGCGCCATGGCTCTATAACGATAGTATCTTTATCATTAAAGCTACGCATATGCAGCTGGCAAGTAGTAATACCTTGCTTTGGACCATGGGGTCTTCCATTAATATGCAATGAACAGGATCCGCAGATGCCCTCGCGACAATCATGATCAAAGTGAATGGGGTCATCCCCTTTCTTGATCAGCCCTTCGTTTACAACATCAAGCATTTCCAGAAATGACATATCCGGAGAAACATGGTCAGCCTGATATGAAACTAATTCACCTTTTGCTTTAGCATTTTTTTGACGCCAAACCTTTAATGTCAAATTCATATTATTGCTCATCGTATTAGATTTTAGTATTTAGTATTTAGTACCTAGTAGAAAATCAAAATTGACCTATTCATTTTAACTAGTTTTTCTAATTACTAGTTACTAGATACTTTGTACTATTTATAACTTCTTTGTGTTAATTTAACATTTTCAAAAATCAGCTCTTCTTTGTGTAAGCTTTCCGCTTGATTATCACCTTTATACTCCCAAGCAGCAGTATAGGCATAGTTCTCATCGTCGCGTAATGCCTCACCTTCTGGTGTTTGACTTTCTAAACGGAAGTGCCCACCACAAGATTCTTTTCTATCCAATGCATCATCAACCATTAGTTCGCCAAGTTCAAGGAAATCAGCTACACGGCCTGCATTTTCAAGGTTTTGATTAAATTCTTCATTCACACCAGTTACGATTGCATTCTTCCAAAAATCATCCTTAAGCTCACGAATTAAACCTTTAGCTTTAATCAAACCTTCCTCAGTTCTTGCCATTCCGCAATATTCCCACATAATATGACCTAATTCACGGTGGTATTCGCTCACGGTTTTATTACCCTTCAAACTAAGAAGTTTATTAATTCGATCAACAACACCTTTTCTTGTCTCTTCAAATGCTGGGTGATTAGTATCAACAGCTGTTGGCCCATTAGTAGCTAAATAATCTCCAATAGTATAAGGAATCACAAAATATCCATCAGCTAGTCCCTGCATCAAAGCAGAAGCTCCTAATCGATTGGCTCCATGATCAGAGAAATTGGCTTCACCAAGGGCATAAAGTCCTTTTACCGTTGTTTGTAAGTTATAATCAACCCATAAACCACCCATTGTATAATGTACTGCAGGGTAAATACGCATTGGTTGTTTGTATGGATTTTCATCTGTGATCTGTTGGTACATATCGAAGAGGTTACCATATTTTGCACGAACGGCATCTTCGCCTAATCGACTAATTGACTCGGCGAAATCAAGATAAACTGCAATACCAGAAGAACCTACACCGCGACCTTCATCTACAATTTCTTTGGCATTACGTGAAGCAACATCACGAGGTACTAGGTTGCCAAATGCCGGATATTTTCTTTCAAGGAAATAATCACGATCATCTTCCTTGAGATCGGTTACTTTTATTTCACCCTTACGCAGTTTTTCTGCTAATTCTTTTGTTTTAGGAGCCCAAACTCGACCATCATTTCTCAATGACTCCGACATTAAGGTCAACTTAGATTGGTGATCACCAGTTACGGGGATACATGTAGGGTGTATTTGAGTAAAACATGGATTAGCGAAATAAGCACCACGCTTATGTGCTTTCCATGCTGCAGTAACATTACATCCCATTGCGTTGGTAGAAAGGTAAAATACATTACCATAACCACCGGTACACAAAAGTACGGCATGTGCTGCATGAGTTTCAATTGCACCACTAATCAGGTCGCGGGTTACAATACCTTTTGCCTCACCATCCACAGTAACCACATCCATCATTTCATGGCGGGTATACATGGTAACCTTGCCTAAATTGATTTGACGATTCAAAGCAGAATAGGCACCTAATAGCAATTGCTGTCCTGTTTGACCACGAGCGTAAAAGGTACGAGAAACTTGTGATCCACCGAATGAACGGTTATCAAGTAGGCCTCCATATTCACGTGCAAATGGAACACCTTGAGCAACACATTGGTCGATAATATTAACCGAAACCTCAGCTAAACGATAAACGTTCGCTTCACGTGCACGGTAATCTCCACCCTTAATTGTATCGTAAAATAAACGATAAACACTATCGCCATCATTTTGATAATTCTTTGCACCATTTATACCCCCTTGAGCAGCAATGGAATGTGCTCGTCTGGGACTATCATGAAAGCAAAAAGCCTTAACATTATAACCCAATTCTGCCAGAGAAGCTGCTGCAGAAGCTCCAGCCAAACCTGTACCAACTACAATAACCGTGTACTTACGCTTATTTGCAGGGTTAACCAGCTTAAGGTTAAATTTGTGTTTGGACCATTTCTCGGCTAAAGGGCCTTGTGGAATTTTAGCATCTAATTTCATCTCAGAAATTTATTTAAAACCCGATTTCCCGGGTATTGTGTAATCTTATTTAAAGAAAAAGTATAAAGGCATAGCAGCAAAAGCCAATGGAATTAATACTCCAAAAACCCAAACACCTAAAAAGCGAATAATTGGGATTAATTTGCTATTGTTCCAGCCAATTGTTTGGAATGCACTCTTAAAACCGTGTATTAAGTGAAACGATAAAGCAGCCATTGCAATCACATACAATAAAACATACCACCAAGTCTGGAAGGCCTTGTTTACAACCTTATAAAGATCCTTAGAAACTACAATTCTTTTGCCAGCTTGAACATCAACAACTTCTGAGTGAACAAGAAGTTTCTCACTATAGGCCACTTCTGAAACTTCAATGACAGACGGATCGTTAAGACTGATTTTATATTCCGCATACGGAAGCTCAGCATTGTGATATTTCCACCAGAAATCACCCATGTGAACCACGATGAATACTAGTAAAATAGTTCCAAGAATTCCCATGTTTCTAGATGTCCACGGACTATTTTGGCTTCCAGCCTGTACAGCATAGGCAACTGGTCTTGCTTTTCTATTTCCAGCAGTTAGCAATAATGCATAAACAGCATGAATAATTATAGAAGCATACAACAAATAAGAAACGATTTTTATCGGACCAAAATGTGTCATGAAATAGGCGTAGGCGTTAAATGCCTGTCCATCGTCATCCTTAAACAACTGTAAGTTTCCTACTAAATGTACTACGAGAAACGTACATAGGAAAATGCCTGTAAGGGCCATTACTAGTTTTTTTCCTAAAGAAGATGAGAACGTTTTTGTGAAATTGCTCATTACCTTTTAATATTATATTATTCAAGGAGCAAATTTATCATTATATGAGAAAAATCACGCAGCTAAATGGCTTGCTTGCCAAGAATTTATCTATTTAGAAACAATCTAATTTAAAGAGTGAGAATTAAACTTATAAATTTCGAAATTTAAATAGCCCAATATTGAAATTAACTAAAAGCCTTGAAATGCTTAAAAATAAAAAAATGCCTTCTTAAATTATTAAGAAGGCATTTTTTTATTAAAATTTTAATTATTTAATCTGAAATTGGTATCTGATTTGCATGCCATCAGGGCTTATTGCATTAATGGTTGCCATGTTGTTTCTACCTGAAGAAAGTGCAGATTCAATATCCTCAACTTTAGTGATTTGACGCCCGTTAATAGAAGTAATTACTGTTCCTTGAGTAACATCAAGCTGGTCGAAAAAACCGCCCGGCTTTATACTGCTAACAACAACACCAGTATTTATTTTATATTTCTTTTTAAGCACATCGCTTATAGGCGCGAAGCTTGCCCCAAGATTTTTAGAAGCAGCACCATTAGAACTGATATTAGCAGTCTGAACAGATTCCTCACCTTTCAAAGTCACATTGGTTACTAAAAGCTTACCATCTCTTAAATAAGACAGTTGAACTTTATCGCCAGGCCCAAGGCGTCCGATTCTTTCTTGTAAATCAGATGGAGAAAGTATCTGGGTACCATCTACTTTAGTAATAATATCTCCTTCTTTTAATCCTCCTTTATCAGCTCCACTTCCGAGAATAACTTCATTGACATAAAGTCCGTTAATCTCTGAAACACCAAGACGCTTAGCCTGCTCCGCATCCAAACCTGTGAAATTAATACCGATATAACCTCTACGCACAGATCCAAATTCCTTGAAATCATTCAATACTTTTTTGGCCAAATTAACTGGAATTGCAAAGCCATAACCCTCATAACTACCACTTTGAGAGGCAATTGCGGCATTTACACCAATCAATTCCCCTTTTGTATTGACCAAAGCACCTCCACTATTTCCACGATTAATTGCCGCATCTGTTTGAATAAAGGATTCAATTGCAGTTCTAGCCTGTGGCTCACCATTATTATTTTGATTATTACCCTGATCTAGGATACCAATTTGTCTTCCCTTTGCACTAACAATACCAGCTGTAACGGTTGTATTTAATGCAAATGGATAGCCAACTGCCAGTACCCATTCGCCAACACGAACGTTATCAGAGTTGCCCAGTTTAACAATCGGAAAACCAGAACCTTCTATTTTTATTAGAGCGAGGTCGGTATTGGCATCCCTACCAATGATCTTAGCAACAAAAGAACGCTTGTCTGGGAGGATGACATCAATTTTATCCGCATCATCTACCACATGATTGTTTGTAACGATATAACCATCCTCAGATATAATTACACCCGAACCTGATCCCTGAGCTGGACCTTGAGGGCGCCTTTTGCCCCCGAAAAAATCTTCAAAAAGGTCTTGCATCTGATCACGTCCTGAATAACCTTGACCAGAATTACTATAAGTTGTCTTAATATGCACTACCGCTGGGGTTACCATAGCAGCAGCAACAGTAAAGTCAAGCTCACCAGAAGATGAATTGATTGTTGGCGATGGATTGTTTGTAAAATATACCTTTTGTTTTTCCTCGAATGTGCCTCCATCCTGAAATTTAGTCTCAATCAATTTATACGACCCGATAGCTACTGCCCCACCTAGGCAAGCTGTTAAAAAAGTTACACCAATCTTGTTCATATATTCAATTTAGTTTTTTAAAATTTATTTTTTTATTTATCTCAAAATTAATACCAGTTAAACGTATTACCAATAATTTCAATATCCTTTTTGTGTTAAAAAATGTTAAATGTATTTTCACGGTGCTTATCAATAGCAAACGGAATTAAAGCAAATTGAAATTTAATACCGAAATTTAACAAATGTTCGGGTGAGTATGAAATATTAAGCTCAAGCATGATTTATCCCTAAGGTATGAAATTAAACTTTTTTAAATACGAAGGTGCTGGCAATGATTTTATCTTAATAGATAATAGAAATGGAGCATTTTCATCAATAAAAAATACTGAGACCATAAAAAATCTATGCGATCGCCATTTCGGAATTGGTGCCGATGGCTTAATGATTTTGGAATTAAAAAATGGTTTTGATTTTGAAATGCGCTATTTCAATGCAGATGGCAGAGAAGGTAGCATGTGCGGCAATGGTGGTAGATGCATCGTTGCTTTTGCCAAGCATTTAAATTTGATCCAAACAGAAACTAACTTTTTGGCAGTTGACGGGCCGCACTATGCCACAATTTCAGAAAATGGCAATTGGGTAAGTTTACAGATGATTGACGTTCAAGAGATTGACAGCGACGGGGAAGCATTTGTACTAAATACAGGCTCACCTCATTATGTGCTTCAGGTGAATAATCTGGCTTCAAAAAACGTGTATGAAATTGGAAAAAGCATTCGTAACAATGAAATCTATTCAATAAACGGCATTAATGTTAATTTTGTAGAAGATTTTGGCGATCATTATTTTGTAAGAACCTACGAAAGAGGTGTTGAAAATGAAACATTCGCTTGTGGAACAGGTGTAACAGCCGTAAGCATGGCAATGGCAAAGAAAAAAGGTTTGTTTGGCAATATCAAAAACTCAATAAAAGTACCGGGAGGCAACTTATCCGTTTCCTTTAATTACGACGGAAAAATATTCGGCAACGTATTCCTTGAAGGTCCTGCAACTTTCGTATTCGAGGGTTCAATTGAAATTTAAGCAATTAAAGAATAGTTCATTTTATTTCTATTTCATTAAAAACAATGAAAAAACTCTCAGTTTATTGTTATAATGTTAATATTATTGCCCTTTACGTGAAAAAATACTATTTTTCACGTAAACCTCTTTAAAACACGAAAATTCTATCTAGATTTATGGCTTTTTTATTGGTTAAATGCCAATAATTTTTCTAAATACCTATGTTAAGAGTTAATAGCGAAAAGCCTTGTAAAATTGTATATTCTGTTTGCAAACATGATTACTTAGGATTTCTAATAGAGCCTCATGTTGTACAATTAAACTCAGATAAGGGTTTTTCTCTCACATACCAGAGATTATTTAGCACCACTGCCAAAGAATTTTCTTCCATTTTAGATGAAAACGACTTTAAGTTGATAAAAATCTTAGAAGAAATTGAACAGAGTAATATTATAAAACGATTCCATAAAAAAACCATCCGACCTCTTGAATATTTCAGGACCATCTTTGACGAAAAGATATACGAAGCGATAAGGCCAAAGATTGAAAAGAAGATTATCGAAGCTTTGACACTTATTGGCAATAAAAACCTTTACTTGATGAGTAAAGAAGGATGGCCAGTTGAAAGAAAGCTAATTATTGCTACTGAATCATCTTCGGTATTATTTCATTTCAGACGCAGCATCACAGAAACCAGATATTTTCCGACTATCAAATTTCAAGGGCAACGTATAGAATTCATGTTTAAGGATGCTCAAATCATTTGTAACCAGCCGGCCTGGTTATTGCTTGAGGATGTTTTATACTATTTTGAAGAAGATATAGAGGGTAAAAAATTGCAACCCTTTCTCAATAAACGTTTTATTTCCATTCCGAAATCATCTGAGAAAACATATTTCGAGAAATTTGTAGCGCCATTAATTGAAAAACATGCGGTTTATGCCGAAGGTTTTGAAATACGCACAGAAAAGTTTGAGGCAATACCTATATTAAAATTGCTCCATTCAAACGGTGAAGAACCCCAACTTCAATTATATTTCAAATATGGTAATTATATTTTCCCATCAGAGAGCGATAGAAGGGTTACCGTAAGAATGGAAAAAAAGGACAACGACTATATTTTCCATAGAATAAAACGTTCTTTAAGTTGGGAAAAAAATAAAATCCATGCTTTACAAGAGCTCGGACTAAGCTCAGAAGGGAGCCTTTTTTCTTATGATTACAAGCCACTGCAACAGGTAATTGATTCAGAAAAATCTCCATTTAGCGTTATTAACTGGCTGAATGAACATCATGACGACCTAGAAGCATTGGGTTTTTCCTTTGAGCAAACTGAGGGCAATAAACAATATGTGATTGGCCGAAGTAAAGTGGATCTAGAGATCAGAGAAAATAATGACTGGTTTGATGTACATGCAGTGGTTTATTTCGGTCCCTATCAAATACCATTTATCGACCTCAAAAATCACATTCTAAACAAAATACGTGAATTTAAACTTCCATCAGGTGAAATTGCTATAATTCCAGAGCAGTGGTTTGCGCAATTCAGCCATCTACTCCAGTTTTCGGAAGGTACTAAAGAGCTAAAGCTTAAAAAACACCATATTGGGATAGTAAATGATTTCAGTAATAGTGAACTGGCCACAGTTACAATGGACAGAAAGCTAAAAAGACTTACTGATTTCGAAGAAATAGAAGAAATAGATGTCCCTAAAGATTTTTTGGGAATATTAAGACCCTATCAAAAAGCAGGGTATAACTGGTTCCATTTCCTTAGAAAATATAATTTCGGTGGCTGTTTAGCAGATGATATGGGACTTGGTAAAACCGTACAAACTCTGGCATTATTACAAAAAATCAAGGAAGAGAACCATGAACATGGCGTGCATAGCACTTCGCTCATCATTATGCCTACCTCTCTAGTGTATAATTGGCTAAATGAAGCAAAGAAATTTGCCCCTAAACTCAAAATTCACGCCCATACGGGCAGTTTTCGGAATAAAGACATTGAGATATTCAGCAATTATGACCTCGTAATCACTACCTACGGAATAAGCAGGGTAGATATTGAGCTATTGAAGACATTTTTCTTCGAATACATTATCCTTGATGAGAGTCAAAATATTAAAAATCCAGCATCAAAATCATTTAAAGCAGTAAAAGCCCTCAAATCACAATTTAAATTAATCTTGAGTGGAACACCTGTCGAAAATACGGTAAATGATTTATGGACACAGATGTCATTCATTAATCCCGGGCTTTTAGGTAGTCAGACTCTGTTTTATACTGAATTTGTCATACCAATCGAAAAGAAAAAAGACGAAGAAAAGGCATCCAAGCTCCAAGCCTTAATCAAGCCATTTGTATTAAGAAGAACTAAAACTCAGGTAGCCACTGAATTACCTCCTAAAACGGAGAATCTATTTTATTGCCAAATGAGCGAGGTACAAAAAGAGTATTATGAAGAAATAAAATCTGAATATCGAAATGAACTGCTCCTGAATTTAGAAGATGGCGCATTCAAAAAATCTCAAATTCAGGTTTTACAAGGATTAACAAAGTTGAGACAAATTGCCAATCACCCAAGAATGATTGATGAAGATTATGAAGGTGACTCTGGGAAATTTGAAAATGTAATTCATACCCTTGAAAATGTTCTTTCAAGAGGCCATAAAGTTCTCGTTTTCTCACAATTTGTAAAGCACCTCAGCATTTATAGAAAATATTTTGATGCCGAAAACACTCCCTATGCCTATCTAGACGGGACAACAACAAAACGTGGCGATGTTGTAAAAGAGTTTCAAACCAATTCAGAAATAAAACTTTTTCTAATTTCTATTAAAGCGGGAGGAGTGGGATTAAACCTTACGGAGGCCGATTATGTGTTTATCCTAGACCCCTGGTGGAACCCAGCTGTTGAGCAACAGGCAATTGACCGGACTCACCGAATCGGACAAACAAAAAATGTTTTTATCTATAAATTTATTACCAAAGATTCGGTTGAAGAAAAGATTTTGGCCCTACAAAATAGAAAACGTAAAGTCGCCGAATCCTTGATAACCACAGAGGATAGCTTTGTCAAATCTTTAAGCGCCAAAGATATAGAAGAAATTTTAAGTTAATCGTTTGAGACCTGAATAGGGGTTCACGCATATATTCAAGATCAACGATGCTTTTAATTCGTATAAACTTTAAATCAGAAACTCCATAAATCGATTAGTACCAATAAACTCAGCACCCAGACTCTCCAAATGATCAGAATGTACCTGGCAGTCAATTAATTTGTAATTTTTATGTTCACATAAATTGATTAAAGCAGCTTTAGAGGCATTACTAACCTTACTAAACATACTCTCTCCACAAAAAACAGAGTTTATCTCAATACCATATAAACCACCTACTAATTGCTCGTTTTCCCAAACCTCCACAGAATGAGCATAGCCCAAATCAAAGAGTTGAATGTAAGCTTTTTCCATATCATTTGTTATCCAAGTGCCTAATTGATCTTCACGTGAGATCGTGGCACAAGCCCTAATAACATCGGGAAAAGCAGTATTAAAAGTAATCTTGAATTTATCTGTCTTTAAAAGCTTTCGCATTGTTTTAGAAACCTTTAATTTTTCGGGGAATAATACAAACCGCTCATGAGGAGCATACCACAAAATTGGAGATTCATCAGAAAACCAAGGAAAAATACCATTCTGATAAGCCAGAATAAGTCTTTCGGGAGAGAGATCTCCTCCCACAGCTAAAAGTCCGTCCTCATCAGCCAATTCAGGCTCAGGAAACCAAATAGTATCTTCCGACAATTGAAAAATCATGAATTTTTATCTAATCTACAATTGAGAAAAATCATTAA
This sequence comes from Daejeonella sp., assembly GCF_044232565.1. GTDB lineage: Bacteria > Bacteroidota > Bacteroidia > Sphingobacteriales > Sphingobacteriaceae > Daejeonella. The sequence goes on from NZ_JBIILQ010000034.1 coordinate 13,220, forward strand.
AATATCAGGAAGAAGAAGCGATTAGTAATTACAGTGCTGTTCGATAAATTGAGATGACAAATCACTTCCTAGCAGTCTAATGGTTATAAAATCTTCGCAAGCACCTTGCACATCACCTTGTTTTAGTTTTTGCTGCGCTTGCTTTAACAAATCCTCAATAAACTTTTTGTCAAAACCCAATTGCATTTTAATGGCCTCAATTCTAGCTTCATCTGCAGGATTATTTTGACCTTTTCTTTTTAAATCGTAATAATTAAATACCACTTTTTTTAATCCCTCGCGACTATTATAAGCATTAATTGCAGCATTTATTTCATCCTTTGATCGTTCTTCACACTTGTAATTTTTAAGCGAAAAATTAACTGGTAAAACCATAGAAATAGTGGTGTCATGATTTACCGGCATAATCCAATTCCCAGAAGTTAGGCGCACAAGGCGTAGTGCTTCCTGATCTAAATCAATCCCAAAGCCTTTTTTAACTTCTGAATGGTAAATTCTTCCCTGCTGATTCAGTTTAAAGCTGACCTGGATAGTTCCCTGAATACAATTATCACGAGAGTAGTCCGGATAAATCAAATTATTATAAATAAATTGAGTCAATTTGTTTTGTCCGCCTTTAAAAACCGGTTGCTCATCAACAAAAAATGAGAAAATTATGAAGAGTAAGGCAATTAACATGTTCATAACCTAATTTATGAAAAAAAATAGCAGAAATGCTTTTTGAGTACTAATTTTTACACTATAATTACCTCTATCTATTAAGCAAATAGATAGAGGTAATTATAGATATAGTGCGATAATGCACCTGCTACAACGAATAGATGCCATATTTCATGACTATGGAAAGTTTTTCCCATAGGCTTATCTTTATAGTAAAAGAAGGTTCCAACAATATAAAAAACACCACCTAATAACATCCATGCTATGGCTAAAAGTGGCAATTTCTCGGCCATTTCCTCCATTAAGGGAACAATCAGTGCACCCATAGAGATGTAAATGGCAAGTGAAAGTCCGGTATGCTTCAAACGATTAAAGATTTTTAATAAACAACCTGCCAAGGCGATGGTCCAAATCATCCCAAACAAAGTCCAACGAATCCAGCCATCAAAAACCAATAAAGCAGTTGGTGTATAAGACCCCGCTATCATCAGGTAAATACAACAATGGTCAAATTTCTGCCAAAATCGAATTTCTTTTTCTGTATTGGGATAACTATGATAGGTTGAACTAATACCGAATAAAACGAAGGTGCAAATACCATAAACCCATGCAGCGGTGTATTCAACTTGAATGTCTGAACGACTCAGCAATAAAAAAGTGCCGGGAATAGCTAAAATTGCCGGGAATAAATGGGTATAAAAATTAACAGGCTCTCTAATAGTCCGCATTCCAATTAATCTTCGTTCTCTGTATCTTCTGCTTGCCGTGGCTCTTTGCTAATTTGATCAAAAATTTTATCCATATGCTCCACATAGGCACTGGTATCATCGAGGAAAAATTCAAGATGTGGAACAATTCGAACCTGGTCCTTAATTCTATTACCTAATTTATACCTAATTTCATTTGCATGAGATTTGATGGTATTTATGGCAAGTGCATTATTGGAACTATTAAAAAAGCTCAAGTAAACACGAGCTATAGCAAGGTCTGGTGATACCCTTACCTTAGTAATGGTCACCATAATATTAGGCAGAAAATTCATTACTTCGCGCTGAAATATTTCAGCAAGATCTTTTTGAATAACTCCTGCAAACTTTTGTTGACGTTTTGATTCCATAACTGTTGGATAGAGTGCGTAATTTACAAATTTATTAAACTTAGTATAGTAACTTATCGTAAGGATAGCGTTTGGTATGGATAGCTTTCACGGTTTCATACAATGAAGACCTAAACTCTTCCAAATTTTCTTTGCTCAAAGCAGAGATAAAAATTGCCGGATTTCTGTCCTTACTCATCCAGCTATTTTTAAAATCATCCAAACTCATTGGTGGATGTTCCTCCTGTGGATCGTATTCTGCAGGCTTATAAGCATCTATTTTATTGAAAACAGTGATAATCTCTTTGTCGATGGCCCCCATTTCCTTCAAGGTTTCATTAACTGTATTTATCTGGTCTTCAAAATTTGGATGGGATATGTCAACCACATGAATTAAAACATCGGCTTCACGCACTTCATCTAACGTAGATTTGAAACATTCAATCAAATGGTGTGGCAATTTTCGGATAAAGCCAACGGTATCTGAAAGTAAAAATGGCAAATTTTCAATCACAACTTTCCTCACTGTAGTATCTAAGGTGGCAAAAAGCTTATTTTCAGCAAAAACCTCAGATTTAGAAATCATATTCATAATGGTTGATTTCCCAACATTGGTATAACCAACTAAAGATACCCGCACAAGCTGGCTCCTATTTTTGCGTTGAGTTTCGTTTTGCTTATCAATTTCTTTCAAGCGTTCCTTAAGCACCGATATTTTATTAAGAATTAGACGACGGTCGGTTTCAATTTGGCTTTCTCCTGGTCCGCGCATTCCAATACCACCCTTCTGACGCTCAAGGTGAGTCCATAAGCGGGTTAACCTTGGCAATAGGTATTGAAGCTGAGCAAGTTCCACCTGCGTTTTAGCTTGTGAAGTTTGAGCTCTTCGTGCAAAAATATCAAGGATCAGGTTACTCCGGTCAAGAATCTTTACCTGAAGTTCATTTTCAATATTTCGCAATTGTGAGGGCGACAGTTCATCATCGAAAATAACCATATCCATCTCTTCCGACTTCACATAGGCGTTAATTTCCTCCAGCTTGCCTGTGCCAACAAAAGTGGCACGATCTGGGCGTAACATACGTTGTGTAAAAACTTTATGCGTTTCTCCTCCAGCTGTTTCAACCAGAAACTTTAATTCATCAAGATATTCCCGGGTCTGTTCTTCAGTCTCGCCGGGTTTAATTATCCCAACAAGAACCGCTCTCTCCGGTTTTACTGTTGTGTCATGAAATTTTAGTCTAGGCATCTATTCAAATTAACAATTACAAAGATAATTTTTGAAACGGTCATTTTTAACTTTTCTCGTCAGATTACCTTTATTGTTTAAAATTATCCCAAATTTAAATTTGAGACACAAAATCTTTCATTGCTTCTCCGGGATTCAATTCTTTCATAAAATTCTCCCCAATCAAAAAACCATTAAAACCCGCTCTTTTCAGTTCAGCAATTTTCTTAGGATCACTTATGCCACTCTCAGAAATTTTTAAAAAGTTAGATGGTATATGCTCCACTAAATCATAAGAATGTTGAATAGAAACAGTGAAAGTGCCCAGATTACGATTATTTACACCCACCGCATCAAGATGATCACATAAGCTGCGATTCAATTCATTCAAGTTATGCACTTCAAGTAAGACACTCATTCCAAGTGATTTAGCGAGAGCTGCGAAGGTTTTTATTTCTTCGGGACTTAAAATGGAGGCTATAAGTAGAATGATATCAGCGCCGAGCGACTTAGCTTCAAGGATCTGATATTCATCAAGCATGAAATCTTTTCTTAAAATAGGAATCTCATTTGCATTTCTTGCTGCAATTAGATCACGATTATGACCGCCAAAAAATTGCTCATCCGTTAAAACAGAAAGTGCCGATGCGCCGGCAGCAGCATACGATTGTGTCACTTCTTCTACATTCAATTGATCATTAATAATTCCCTTTGA
>NZ_JBIILQ010000207.1:0-5038 GCF_044232565.1 Daejeonella sp.
CCAGCAACACCTTATGGCATTTTATTGATGTTACAAGAATACGGTATAGAAACTTCAGGGAAACACTGTGTTGTTATTGGAAGAAGTAATATTGTAGGCTCTCCAATGAGTATTTTAATGGCTCGCAATACCAATCCAGGTAATTGTACCGTAACAATTTGCCATAGTCGCACCCCAAACATCAAAAAATTCAGTCTCGATGCCGATATTCTTATCGTTGCAATAGGAAAGAAGAATTTTGTAACAGCCGATATGGTAAAGGATGGAGCAATTGTTATTGATGTAGGTATGAATCGTGAACTATCAAGCGAAACTAAATCGGGATATAAATTATATGGTGATGTTGACTTTGAAAATGTTGCCCCAAAAGCTTCGTGGATCACTCCTGTACCGGGCGGTGTAGGTTTAATGACTATTGTAGGCTTACTCAAAAATACTTTAGCCTCTGCTAAAAAAGAGATTTATTGATTATTATCACCAAAATTTCCACCAAGCTTTTTTTATTCCAATATAGAGTCCGTCAACACGCATTTCTAGTGGGTAGGTATCTACATAATTTCCTTGTTCAGGAGCTCCCCTACCTGTTTTCAAATCAAATTCATGTCGGTGGTAGGGACAAACAATCTTACCATTTGAACACCAGCCGTTGCTGAGCTTGGCGCCAGCATGGGGACAGTTATTCTGCAAGGCAAAAAACTCATCATCTGTTCGGACAAGGCATATATTTTTACCCAATACATTAACTGCAGTAATATAGTTTCCCTTCTTTAACGTTTCTGTAGAAATAATTCTAATCCAATTCATCTAGTTAAATGTATGTCAATTTTATATCTAACAACGCTTAAACTAAGCTTGAGAATGTAAAATAAGTATATTTGTATTCTAATTTACACAATGGCTCATCAAATTCCGCCTGACGGCACTTTATTACCTTTAATGGAAGAGTTTTATACGATTCAAGGTGAAGGATTCCATTCTGGAAAAGCTGCTTATTTTATACGCTTAGGGGGTTGTGACGTTGGTTGCCATTGGTGTGATGTTAAAGAAAGTTGGGATGCCGAACTTCACCCACTTACTTCAGCTGATCAAATTGTTCAGAATGCTGAAAAATATCCTGGAAAAGCAGTAGTGGTTACTGGTGGAGAGCCCTTAATTTACAATTTAGATTATTTAACAGCTGAACTTCAAATGAGAGGTATAAAAACCTTTATTGAAACATCCGGTGCTTATCCATTGTCTGGATCATGGGATTGGATATGTTTATCTCCGAAAAAATTTAAATCGCCTAGGCCTGATATTTTACCTCATGCGGGCGAATTAAAAGTGATTGTTTTTAATAAAACAGACTTTTTATGGGCCGAAGAACATGCAGAACATGTATCTAACAATTGCAAGTTGTATTTACAACCAGAATGGTCAAAAAGTGCAGAAATTACACCTCTAATCATTGATTATGTAATGCAAAATCCAAAGTGGGAAGTATCGCTACAAACACATAAATACCTGAATATCCCTTGATTTAACCATTATCAAATAAATATATAAATACTTCGCTCATCAATCTGTTAGGTCAATTTATTTTATATCTTCAAATTGAAGAAAGACATTTGTAAATGTTAAAAAGAATCCTTTTCATTTTTTGCTTTTTACCTTTAGGTCTTTTTGCTCAAAAGCTAAGCTCTTCTTCTGTAAAGCAGGCACAAAAAGCTTATGATAAGGCAATTAGTTTTATTTATACCAATCAGCTGGATTTTGCTATTAATGAATTGAATAGAGCATCGAGTCTAGATACTAATTTCCTTGCAGCTTTTCAGCAGTTAGGAGATATCTATAGAAAAACCGGGAATTATGGTCAAGCAATCATCAGCTATAATAAAATTCTTAAAATAGATCCCAATTTTTATCCCCTTACTTATTTTAATCTAGCAGAATCCGAATTAAATACAGGAGATTATACCAATTCAATAATACATTTTGAAAAATATTTACGATTTCCTGAAATTAGTACGAATAGCATTGAGAGAGTCAAGAAATACCTTATTGATTGTAAATTTAGTCTCGAAGCCATTAAAAACCCGGTTCCATTTAAGCCCATCAACATAGGTCCTGCAATTAATACAGTAGAAGATGAATACCTCCCAATTATCACAGCTGATGAAGAAACCATTATATTTACTCGTCAAGCAGCCCTCAATGAGGATTTTTACACAAGTAAGAAGCATAATAATGAATGGATTAATGCAGCATATCTAAGTAAAAACATAAACACTCCTAATTATAATGAAGGTGCGCAAAGTATCACTCCTGATGGTAAATACTTATTTTTTACAGCATGTAATCGCCCTGATGCATTAGGCAGATGTGATATTTACCTTGCTAAGAGAGAAGGAAATGATTGGACTGAACCTTTTAACATTGGTGCACCCATAAATACTTCTGGTTGGGAATCACAACCCACAATAAGTGCTAATGGGCGGACTTTATACTTTATTAGTAATCGTCAAGGAGGTTTTGGAGGATATGATATTTGGAGTTCAGAATTGAATGTTGATGGATCATGGACTAATCCAATCAACCTGGGTCCAAATATTAATACGAAATACGACGAAACATCGCCATTTATTCATCCAGATGATGAAAGTCTATATTTTTCATCTAACGGCTGGCCAGGTTTTGGAAACAAGGATTTATTTATAAGTAGAAAAATCAAAACAGCTGAAAACAAAACAGAATGGCAAAAACCAGAAAATTTAGGTTTTCCTATAAATTCGTATTCCGAAGAAAATGGTTTAAGTGTGAGCAATAATGGAAAAACAGCATATTTTTCTAGTAAGCAACAGGATGGTTTAGGAAAACTAGATATTTATTATTTTGAAATGCCTGAAAAATCAAGACCCAAAAATGTAAGCTACGTTAAGGGAAAGGTATTTGATAAAATGGATAATCAGAAACTTAACGCACATGTTATAATAAATGATTTAATAAGTGGAAATTCTGTTTTTGATGATTTTACAGAGCCAGTTGATGGAATATTTTTAGCTAGCCTTGTTTCTGGTAATAATTATGGATTAACAGTCAGAAAGGAAGGGTATTTATTTTATTCACATAATTTCATGCTCAATAATGATCAAGAGAATGATCCATTTGTTATTGAAATTCCCCTAGAAAGAATTGAAATAGGAAAATTGGCAATTCTCAATAATATTTTTTTCAATAGCAATGAATTTAATCTTCTTCCGGAATCAGAAATAGAATTAAAACAACTTCTACTGTTTTTAAAGGAAAACCCAAAGGTTTCCATTGAAATTGGTGGCCATACAGATCATATTGGTGACGATGAATCAAATTTAATATTATCAACAAATAGAGCCAAAACTGTCTTTGATTATTTAATAAAAAATAATATACCAGCAAATAAACTTAGTTTTAAAGGATATGGCGAGAGTCGACCACTCTCAAATGAAAATACAGAAAATGGTCAGAAAATGAATAGACGAACTGAATTTAAAATCACAAATAAATAATAAATTATGAATCAAAACTACCAAAACCACGCACGCCTAGTTACAGGATTTCACAGAGTATTAGGGTTATTACTCCTCCTTGGATTTATTGGGTCAATTTTCAATCTCTATAAATCATGGGATAATGACAGTCTCTACTCTGCAAGTTTAATTACTCTACTTTTTGTCTGCTGTATTTTCTTATTTTGGTACACACGATCATTTCCGCTTAAAGCACAAGATAGAGCGATTCGTTGTGAAGAGAATTTCAGATATTATTTACTTACAGGAAAAGCTCTTCCAACTGAATTAAGTATGGGTCAAGTAGTTGCTTTAAGATTTGCACCAGATGAAGAATTTCCAAGTTTGGTAGAAAAGGTTTTATCTGATAAATTAAATTCTAAATCAATCAAATTAGCTGTAAAAAACTGGAAACCAGATTACTATAGAGTTTAACATAACAAATTTGAACTCAATCAGATTTTAAAAAATAGGAATATGCTTAGAATTAGGAAATTGCTTTCCTGATTCTAAGTAATTTAATCATTAAATCTTCAAGAAGATCTAGATGAAGCATATTAGCACCATCAGATTTTGCATTAGCAGGGTCGGGATGAGTTTCAATAAATAAACCATCTGCACCAACAGCAATGGCAGCCTTCGCAATTGTCTCAATAAGTGCTGGCTTCCCTCCTGTTACCCCACTAGCTTGATTGGGTTGTTGTAGTGAATGTGTACAATCCATGACCACAGGAACACCAAAACCTCTCATTTCAGGTATTCCTCTATAATCCACGATAATATCTTGATAACCAAAGGTATTTCCCCGGTCTGTAAGAATAACATTAGGGTTTCCAGACTCTTGAATTTTCTCCACAGCAAATTTCATTGAACCGGCAGAAAGGAATTGACCCTTTTTAACATTAATAATTTTTCCAGTTCGAGCTGCAGCAAGCAACAAATCAGTTTGGCGACATAAAAAAGCGGGAATTTGTAAAACATCTACATATTCGGCGGCAATGGCAGCTTCGTGACTTTCATGAATATCAGTAACCGTAGGAATACCAAATTCTTCACTTACTTTTTTAAGTATTTTAAGAGCCTTTTCATCACCAATACCTGTAAATGAGTCTAATCTAGATCGGTTTGCTTTACGGTATGAACCCTTAAATATGAGAGGAATTTCAAGCTTATTACTTATTGTGACAATTTTCTCAGCGATTTTGAGAGCAATTTCTTCGCCTTCAATTACACAAGGCCCCGCCATCAGAAAAAAATTTCCTGATAAAGTATGTTTAATGTTGGGAATATTGGTGATCATTAATTTCCTAGTTCAGATAAAAATTTAATACGCATTAACTGCAGTTCCTCTCGAGTATAATCTTCCGGTCCGAGTTCTTTAAGTGCTTCTTCAATAGAATCAGTTTCAGTCGATTTAAAGTAATCGAATACTTCTTCCTGCCTATCATCCTCAATTACTTCATCGATATAATAATTGAGATTAAGCTTTGTACCAGAATTAACAATGGTTTCAA
>NZ_JBIILQ010000208.1:0-5026 GCF_044232565.1 Daejeonella sp.
TTCAAATTCCTGCAAAGGCAGAATGGAGGTATTTATCGACTTTCGCCATGAGCTTTCAGCCACGTTGGCTTCCCGGTTTATTTTTGGGTCTGACAAGAAGTTTCCAGAGCTATAATCCTCAAGTAAATACTTTTGTAGATTATGTTCCCCTGTTCACTCCTTTTCAAAAGGTGAAGGATGTGAAGAACGTAACAGGTTTCGATGATAAAGATCAACTGGCCTCCTTCTTTGCTCGCTGGATCTTTACAAAAGCCCATGCTGAAGTTTATTTAGAATATGGAAAAAATGACCATTCCTATAATTTGCGTGATTTTAATAACGCCCCAGAACATTCGCGCACCTACTTGTTTGGATTCAGCAAAATGACTTCATTCAAAGGGCGTGACGATCAATTTATTCGTACTAGTCTGGAGATTACACAATTATCCCAATCCATTGATCGCATGGTGCGAGAGGCAGGTTCTTGGTATTTTCATTATTTTGTTGTGCAAGGCTATACCCATAAAGGGGAGGTGCTTGGCGCAGGTATTGGTCCGGGAGGAAATCTACAGACTCTTAATGTAAAGTGGATACATGGTTTAAAGCAATTGGGTATCCAGTTGGAGCGCTATGTGCATAACGATGATTATTATACGAATCGGGTGGGTGATTATAAGGGTTATAGCCGTAAATGGGTCGACCTAAGTGCAGCGCTTCAGGGTAGATGGGATTATAAGAATTTACTGATAAGCGCGCAGGCGCAATTTATTAATTCGCTGAATTACCAATGGAAATTAAAAAACTACGATCCATCCACCTTCTACATACCCGAAAATGATGTATTTAACTTTCATGGGAAATTGGGGATATCGTATCGCTTTTAATTTTTAGGCCTGTTAATTTCTTTAATGTCAGTCCCTTTTCCGGAAGGCTAATAAATATAGGGCCAAAAAGAATAGCGAGAAAAATGCGCCCAGCACCATTGCTTTTGAGTATTTGAGCTTATTCTTCTGAAGCGGTAATTCCGGTTTGTCGACAATTTGAAAGGTTGGTGTTTCCTGAATTAAAACGGTACGGCCAATTTCAAGATTCTTTAAAATCTCTCCATAAATACTTTGAAGCACCATTTTATCGCGTTGTTGCAGCTCAATCCCTGGATTTGCAGTGGGGAAGGCAGGGTTTGCATCCAATAACACACGGTTTGCAGCCGATGCGGAATAGGTTTTCCGATTTAGTAATCTCTCAATGCTATCGGCTCTAGCCTGTAAGCGTTCTACATTGGTGCGCTGCGATTTCGTTTTGGTATACACGTAAAATTCGGTCGCTTTATCGATAATTCGAAGGCTAAATAATTGAGATAATTGTTCATCAGGCATGGTCACAATCAACTGGAAAAACCCTAATTTTTTATCTGGCTTGCTCACAGAAAGATTTTTTTCAGCGATGCGAATAACCATGTCTTGCAATAAGCTGTCTTGTAGCCTATTATAGACTTTTCTATCTTGTGGGAAGGAAATGAGCTTACCTTGATTGTATTTGGCCCAGGATTCCTTTAACTTATTACTTTCTGCATAGACATCGGCAAGCGTTTTTTCACCTTGTTCTTGATAAGGTGTTATTAAGGTGCTCTTGATCATCTGATCGCTTCGCAATAGCGCCAATACATTGTCGCCAGCCAAAACACCACTCGTGCCACCCATTGCACCTCCTATATCCAAACCAATTTGTCCCGCTAAGCCTGCCAGCAATGAACCACCCCCAGCTTTGGTATCTTCAATGATGAAGCTTGTTCTGGAGGAGTAAGTAATTGGCCATAACCAAGCCGCTATTGAGCCGCCCAGTATGCCAATAGCTGCGACTAGGATAAATAGCTTTTTAAATTGGAAGAGGTATTTTATATCGCCAATCCACTTGGAAATTACATTCTTAAAGGAAAATTCTTCTTCGTACAATTCGGAATTGTTGGTTTGCTCTTGCTTCATTATTTCCCTAGTATTGCTATTAGTCCGATGAGTGCCGTTACTGCCGACGTAATTCCTGAAATTTCTGCAAAGCCTAATCGGAGTTTGCTATTTGGGTTGCGCTGGGGGACTTGTATGGAGCTCCCCGGACTAATTTTCGGATAGTTTTTGAAGAAAAGGAAGTTACGCACCGGCTTGTTTAGTCCGTTAGCATATTGAATATAGGTTCCTTTCACGCGTGCATCTTCCAAATAACCTCCGGCAGCATTGATGTAATATTTCATACCTCTTCCGCTTTGAAAGCTCACATATTGTGGGTTATTTACAGCGCCAGCAACCTTCACAAAGGAGATTACGCGTGGGATATAAATACTATCGCCAGCGAGAAGAATCATGCTTTTTTGGGTCACAGAATTTATATTGACCTGTGTTAGGTCGAGGTTTACCCTGATTTTATTTCGATAAATTTGGGCGCTTTCCAATGATCCGTAGGGGCTTATGCCGCCGGCTCTTTTAATGAAGTCGAGCGCCATTTCATCTCTTTTTTGAATGGCATAGTCACCTGGGAATAGCACCTCCCCATTGACACTAATATTGCCTAGCGGCCTAAAATTCACTAATCGTGGAACGCTGATATAGTCTAGGGCCTGAAGTTCTATTTCTGATCCATTATTGGAAGCATCCTGAATATTGACCGTGAATGTCTCCACTTGCTGATTCGCTACGCTGTCGGAAGAGTTTTTGAGGATTCTGGAAATTTCAAGGTTATGTCCCGCGGCTTGCTCGTTTAAACCACCTGCAAGCGCAATTACATCGGCCAATTTCATGCCTTTTCTGAAGAGGAAGCGGCCGGGTTTATTCACATTCCCAAAAATGGTCACGTATTGATCATTAATGAAGTCTGCACGGTTATGAATCATAACGGAGTCTTCTCTCAGCAATGGAATATCTTTTTTACCGTTCAGAATATCTTCTGGTTTGAATGATATAAATTCCTTATCGAAATTTGGGAGCGTACGTTTAATATAGGCGCGTTCTGGGTAGGCTTCGTCTTTTAGTCCGTCTGCCTTTTTCAGCAAAGCCGATAGGGTAAATCCTGCGCTCAGCTCATATACCCCTGGTCGGTTGACTGCCCCTTCCAAAATTACGCGGTTTGCAAATCTATTTTGTACGGAGCCGAAAATGATTTTATCTCCATTTTTTGGCGTAAAATTGCTAAATAATGAGGTTGGGACGTCTTTTACAGTGCGTTCCACTTCATTTACTTGTTCTACCTTGGCTACACTCTGGTAGGCCATATCGCTAAAACCTCCGGAATAGTTCACTAGGTCTTGGAGTTGCTCAGTGGCTTTCAATTCATAAATAGCCGGTCTTTTCACTTCACCGGAAATGCTTACCCTTTTCTGGTAAACCGGGAAATTAATTACATCCTGGTCTTCCAGTCGAATGTTTCCATCCATAAGCCCTTTTTGTAGGAAGGTATAGAAATCGACAGTTTTGTATACTTTATTATTCCTAATCAGCTCAATCATTCTTAAAGTACCGTTCTTTGACGGTCCGCCGGAGTGATAAAGCGCATTAAACAAGGTGCTTAGCGACGATATGGTATAGCTTCCTGGAATTTTCACTTCCCCTATCAGTGTTACTTTAATCAATCGTGGGTTACCCAAATTCACCGTCAGCTGACTTCCGCCATTGACTAGCGCAGGGTAGGCCTTGGCCATTTTGTTTTTGATGATGCTCCGGGCCTGTTCGATGGTAAAGCCATTTAAGAAGACGATTCCTGCAAAGGGAATTTGAACGGTGCCCTCGGGACTTACAGTGCTGCGTACGGTAGTCTCGTTTAAGCCTGTAAGTAAGATGATAAGTTCATCCCCAGGACCTAATACATAGGATTTTGGGGTGGCAAGGTTGAAATCTGGAAGAAATTTGATGGTCTTTTTATTAAAAAAATCAGTTCCGTAAATGCTCAGTTCATTCGGATCTGCGGAAGTATCTTCGAAAAGATAGCCCCTAGGTTTTTCAACGATATTTAACGTATCGCGACTAAAATCTATATCATCTTTTTGATTAATTCCGGCAATTTTTACGCCACCTCGGCTTAAGCCCATCATGGTTATTCTTTGCTTAAAAGCATTCACCTCAAATGGATCCATTCCTCTGGATTCCAGCAATTTATAAGCCTCCTGCTCAGGGATTCCAAGATCTTGTATTTTTTTCCATGCTTCGTTAATTTGAGCATCAGAAAGTTGATTCACCTTCACACTTTGAAGCTTATCGAGTGAAATTCCTTGAGCATAAGTGGTTTGGAATGAAAAGATTATGCTCGAAACAAGTATAAAAAGAAAGAGTTTAATGCGCATGAAGACTGTTTACGTATAATGTTAAATACAAATATAAATAATTATAGCAAATGCTATTCGTATTTAAAGGTATTGATTGTCAATAGTGTTAGGGAAAGTTTTAATTGTAAGGTAAAAGATCGAGTTCTTAAGTCAAGGTGGAAGGTAGGTTGGAGAAGGGCTTGTGCTTTTAGGAATTGGAATTGGTTTTAAAGCAGGGTTTCCAATCACAACTACCCCGTGTTGTCATTTCGAACAACGAATCAAATATTGAGGTTTAATATATTGTGATGAGTGGAGAAAAATTAGAGTGATAGTAGAAATTTCATACAAATTCTGTGTTTTTTTGACTTTTCCCGCTCATTGCCGCGGAGAGCTTAATTTTTCTTTTCCTTCAGCAGAAAAGAAACAAGCCGAGGCTCTTCGCCGAGACCATGAGAGCCGTTAAAAAACAATAAACCAAATTCGAATAAATGCCGCCGCTGCGTCTGATGCTATGAATTCAGTGGGTTGGGATTATTTTTTTTATTAGATTTTGAACGGCATAATTGTGTTGTTATTGACGTTTCCCGCTCTTGGCCGCGGGGGCCTAGTTACTTTTTCGTGGTGAAAAAGTAACCAAAAAACCACCGCTGCGTCTGATGCTATGAAAGGTTCTGCGAGGGCTAGGGTTGTGGTTGCCGCACCAGCCAAGGCGGAAGAAAGGTGACGAAGGGTCTGTGAACGGACGATTTGTGGTTGGAT
>NZ_JBIILQ010000035.1:0-16730 GCF_044232565.1 Daejeonella sp.
GGTGTTCCAAATCCCGCAGCCCCCTCAAAAAAAGCGCCGAAGGCATAAGCAATTAATATTACTTGTACCCTTGGGTCGGGAGCAATTGTTGATAAGTGCATCCTGATGATGGTAAACAAACCCTTATCTACTGTTAATTGGTATAGGAAAATTAAATTTAATACAATCCAGCCAATGGGGAATAAGCCATAGGCTCCACCATAAATTGTGCTTGCCGCAACAGCAGATACCGGCATGTTGTACATAAAAAGTGCCACTCCAATTGCAACTAATAATCCGAAGACCGCTGCTAAATGGATTCGAATATGAAAAATAGCTATTGAACCTAATAATATAAGGATTGGAAGTGCTGCAAATAATGTTGATAATAGCGCATTGTTTAAGGGGTCGTAATTTTGCGGCCAGACTAATTCCATTTTCGGATTGTATTTATTCTAAAATAGTGTAAAATTGATTATTTAAATGGGTCTTGAGGTGAGTTATGAAGTTCGAAAAGTGCTTCAATTTCTACTGGAATATTATCCGGCAAAGAATTAAATCCTACGGCACTCCTTACTCCAATGCCGTTGTCTGGGCCCCAAATTTTAGCGAATAGCTCGCTGCAGCCATTTATTACGTTGGGATGTCTTTCAAAATCGTCGGTGCTATTAACCATTCCTAAAACTTTTATAACACGCTTTATTTTATTGAAACTACCAAAATTGGTTTTAATAGTGGAGAGCATGGTTAAGGCTACTTGTTGTGCAGCTAGCTTCCCTTCTTCAATGGTCATATCCTGACCTAAGCGCCCCCTCATTAAGGATTTATCGTTTTTTACTGGTCCGTGGCCAGATAAATATAAATATTTGCCATCAACTACAAATGGTTTATAAACACCAATTGGGCTTGGAGCAGGGGGTAGGGTTAAGCCTGTGTTTTCGAAATTTTGATCGGGTGTGTTATTTTGCATATTTTTTGATTTTAAAGTACTGTTGTCCGGTTAAAATAAAATTTTTATTAAAAAGCCATTTATATTCAATTAAATATGTTTTTAATTATATAATAAAAAGCAAGCTCCCTTTTGGTTAGTATCTGTTTTTATATTTTCATTGCCTTGAAATCTGCCATATTTTTACCTTAAATGACAGGTCTGATTATAAGCTTTGGCCTAAGCACAAAACCTCCGTTAACGGTTTTTCAGCCTCAGCCGGTGCGGCACGCATAGTATAGGCCAAAGCATTGACATTAATAGTATCAGGTGCAGCGGCGGCATTTATTCCATTTCATTTTTATTTTTTATAAAAGCTTCAAAATCTTCTTTAGCTTTTTTATTCATAGCTTTATTCCACAGTTGGTCTTCGCTTTTAAATTGATCCTTATTTTTTGGCAACGTGATCCTCCAGATTCTTCCTCCTTCAGAGTTAGCAGTACCATGTTCCATTACATAAATTTTATTGTCTAGCATGATCGCATCCACAGGTGCATTAAAATTACTTGCAATAGTAGTGGTTTTCATGTAAAAATTATCTGCAGCAGCACTATATGTCATTTCTAAGTGCATAAGATCTTTTCCGCCTTTCCGTAATAGGGTAGTCCCTGGTCGATCAGAACCACCTCCATATCTAAATACGAATCCATCACCCCTGAATTCGTTGGAAAGTGCATTTTTTACATCAAAGACTAAGCCTAATGGCACTGAATGCGCATTGAAGGTGCTAATTGTTTTGCCCGTAATATCTCCATCTACTATTTTTCCTGATGCAATATCTCTGTATTCATTGGCATCGGGACCCATATTTTGTACACCTGGAGAAAATTTTACTCCCTCCGGGATTTTAGGAAATTCGGGATCGTTTTTGAAGTATTTTACCACCCAGGCATGGGCTCCGGGACTTATAAACGGATCTTTTGCTGGGTCGGGTATCCAATCAGGATATTGTTGTGGATTCTCAATACCCGCCATTTGCCAAGGGAAGCCATAATGATGCCCTCTTCTGATCCAAAACATTTCTTCAGGCTGATCATAATCGCCAGAATTAACTACCCCAAAGAGATTGCCTTTTCCATCAAATTCCATGTCGTAGGCATTTCTTATACCTTCAGCATATAAATAGCCATCTGCCTTTAACTTCACCACATCCCTTGTTAAGAGTAGATTTTCTGAATTAATTGGTATTCTGAACACGTTGGCTGTAAGTGCATTATCTCTTGCATTTGGGTAAGCGCCTTTATTATCCTGTACTTCCCCATGATCAGTACGGGCTCCAGAATTTACAAATATGTATTTCTTGTCCTTGCTGATTGCTAATGCATTCCAGCCATGGTCAAAGGTGGTTGCATTGGTTCCATATTCTACCGTATTAAACACTTCAGTTAAAACGGGACTAGTTTTAGAAAGGGTGTATTTTACCATTCTGCCCTTGGTCCCTTTTCCATTATTTACACTGATATTTCCGCAAAGGAAAAGAGTATTATTAAAAAAAGCGGCCCCTTGAAGGCGGCTTATGCCATGGTCATCTGCTGAGAATATTTTCTGCTCTATGGCATTTGGAGTATCAAAATTTAAGATTTTATAAACATTTCCATCAAATGTGGTGTACCAAAATTCCCCTGTTTTTTCATTTCTTAGGAGGCGCACCCCAAGTTTTTCGGTATTCATTACTTTGTCAACACGAATGTCTGAACGCAATGAAAGAGGTGTTTTAATAGGCGCGATAGGCCTCTGAGTTGCCGAGTTGGTGATTTTTTCTTGGCTTAAGCAAATTAGAGAACTTGAAAAAAACAGAGCTAAAAGCCCTGTTTTTTTCAAGTTACAGTTCATTGTAATCATAAGATTTCAAATATTTAAAGAAATTATTTTGTGGAAGGCTTTACTTCCGAGTTTGCTGGTCTTTGTCGCGGTGGATTTTGTAAAACATTAGGCTCCGCGATTGCATTTAAATTATAAACTATTTTTCCAGCTCTTATGGTCATTTCTGTTTCAAGTCTATTTTTACCTGAAATTTTTCCATCACGGGCATAAAAACCAAATTCCCCATTTCTAAGCGTGAATATAGCAATATCAGCTTCAGCTCCAACGGATAAATTACCTAAATCAGGTCTTTTAATCTCTTGGGCCGGATTCCAAGTGCTTGCTTTAATCACACTTTGAAGGTCCATACCGAGGGCAATAAATAATGACATGATATTTGGCATATTCTTCATCGCATTATTCATGCTACCTGTATGCAGATCGGTACTGATTGAATTGGGGTAAAAACCACTTTTTATTGCAGGAATACCTTGATTAAATAAAAAACTTGATCCACCAAATCCAACATCAAAAATTACACCTCTTTTTTGAGCTTTAATAACATATGGTTTAACTTTATTGGTGCTTATATCAACAATAGATTCACGTCCATTGAGACTCGCGCTGCCATTTCCACCAAATGCATGGGTATAAATATCGCCGGGGCGAAATTTAACGTTAAATAGGGAGTCGAGAGGTAAAAATGGATTGGCGCCACCAAAATCAACCATTACTGGAAGGTTAGCAAGTTTACCAGCTGCAAGTAAGCGATCTGTTGGTTCCCAAGTGCGACCATTGTAATGAGCTAGTTTGAAGCCAACAATATCGTTTGGATATTTTTTAGCCATTTCAGCAGCCTTTTGGGGATCCATTTCATTGATATCATTCTCATATTTACCACCTGCCATTCCCTGTCCCACAATATTTAGCATGACAAGTACTCTAGTCTGCGAGCCTGAAATCGTTTGTTTTTTGTATAATTCAAAGGTTTTCCAACCCGGACTTCCAGCATCGACCACCGTTGTTACACCTGAAGGGAAGGTAAAACCATCTGCTGGAAGTCCGGCAGGTGCATTCATATAAGATGTTCCATCATGGCCCCAGAAAAAATGAACATGAGCATCAATTAATCCAGGAGTTACATACATTCCCACTGCATTTACAAGTTGAGTAGCCATTGAGCCATCAATGTTTTTGGCAACTAAGACTACCTTTCCATCTTTAATTGCGATATCCATTAAGGTATTTATATTGTTTTTCGGGTCAATTACATGGCCACCTTTAATAACAATACTGTATGGTTTTTCCGATTCTGATTGTTGTTGAGCGTGTAAAGTATTTGTCAAAAACAAGATCAGAGTGATGATTAAAAAACTTTTTTGTTTCATTGTAGTTTTCATTTTTAGGGTTCATATATTTTCTTAATATATTGAGTTAAAAACATTCTTCTACCCCTAGTAAAATTAAATATATATATTTTCGATTTAAATTATGAATCTGATTTTTTTAAAAATCGTGCTGTTATTTTAAAAACATATTTTGATTTTAATTTTATTTTTTTTTAAGTTTATTTATAAATGAGTGAGAAAATAAAAATTGAGGACTTAGAATTAATGAACCGGCTTCGGACTGGGGATGATTTGGCCTTGAAGCTTATTTATGATAAATATTGGAATCAATTATTTAAGTCTGCTTTTAATATGTTGCAAGATCAGCAGGCATGTGAAGATATTATTCAAGATATTTTTATCAATCTTTGGAATAAACGAGAGCAGATTGAAATAAAGGTTTCATTTAAGGCCTATCTTTTTGCATCTACTCGTTATGAAGTTTACCGCCAGGTTCGCTTTGGTTCTGTTCGTGAAAATATATTTGACAAGGTTCATGAACGTTTAGAAACGCCTTCAGAATATGGTAATATTGAATATAAGGAACTGCTTTCTCAGATTAATTCTATTGTTGATAGATTATCAACAAAATGCAAAGTGGTATATAAATTAAGTCGCGAAGAGCAACTTTCACATAAAGAAATTGCGAATCAATTAGATATTTCTACTAAAACCGTTGAGAATCATTTAAATAAAGCTTTGCGACAGTTAAGGACCTCCCTCGGTCTTTTTTAAAATATCCGTTTTTAATATTAGAACAAGCATTCTAATATTTGAGCTGTATAAATATTATACCTAAATAATTCAATAAGAAAATAAATATTTTTTTATTGGGACTAGGGGAAGATTGTATTTTTTTACTCTTATTAATAAAAACTTATTTTGAATAAAGACGATTTTTACAAATTATTAGATAAATACATTGCTGGAAAGGCTTCAAAGGTTGAGGAGCAGCGTTTGCTTAATTTTTATGGAAGCTTTAAGTCTTCCAATAATGAGTCTGAGCTTCCAGATATGGAAAGTTTGAAAAATAAAATTTTCCATAATATTTCTGAAAAGATAAATTCTGAAGAGGAGCGTGAAGTTTCATTCAAGTCAAATTATTATAGATCATTTTCAATTGCTGCTACAATTTTAGTTGCACTTTCAATTGGTTTATATTTCTATTCAAATAAAACGTTTCCTCGCGAAGAACAATTTGTTGAGCTAAATGTTAAAAATGATATTCTTCCTGGAAACAATAAGGCTGTTTTGACTTTAGCAGATGGTTCTATGATTAGTTTGGATGATGCAGCTAATGGGTTATTGGCAAGTCAGGGTAATATCGCAATCACCAAAACTGATAATGGTGAAATTGTTTATGAAAGAAATATTTCATCAAAAAATAAAGAAATCGCAAGCCACTCTGTAACAAATACGATTCAGACTCCTAAAGGGGGTAAATTTCAAGTCCGTTTACCAGATGGAAGTAAAGTATGGCTTAATTCGGCATCCAAATTAAGTTATCCTACAGCATTTGCTGGTAAGGAAAGAAAAGTTATATTAAGTGGAGAGGCCTATTTTGAGATTGCTCCAAATAAAAATGTGCCATTTCGTGTGGTAAGTAATGAACAGATTGTTGAAGTTCTTGGTACTCATTTCAATATTAACTCCTATGATGATGAAGATTTCACTAAAACTACATTATTGGAAGGCAGTGTTCGAGTAATTCTTAAATCCAAATCTGACGTTTTAGGAAAAACTAAAATGCTTAAGCCGGGAGAACAATCTCTAACAAACTCAATGTATTCTAAAATACAAATTGAAAATGCAGATACCGAAAAAGTTCTTGCCTGGAAAAACGGTTATTTCAAATTTAAAAATACTCCTATTCAGGAAATCATGCGTGAAGTAGAGCGTTGGTATGATGTGGAATTAGTTTATGATGGTACTATACCTACAGATGAATTTACTGGATTTATTTCCAATGATGTGAATATCTCGGCGGTTTTAAAAATATTGGAACAGAGTGGAGGTGTTAAATTCACCGTTAAGGGAAAAAAAATCAAAATCAAAACAATGCTATAAAATCTTAAATCTAATAATTATGAAAAAAAACGATAGTAGTTAAGACTTATTAGGTATTAAAATGAAAAAACCGCCCCGGATTGCCCTCCAGGACGGAATAAAATTCAGGTTAATCCTTGCAAAAAAAATTCCGTAAGCACGAAATTTTAATTAATCAACCAAAACAAATTTTAAAATGCAAAAGTATGAAAAATGTTTTACTAAGTGAATGCAGATCCTTCTGCATAAACATTTTTAGGAATCACCCTAAAAGGAGACTTTCTAATATAGTCTCAAAAAAAACGTTACAAATTATGAAACTAACCACAATTTTCATTTTAGCAAGTCTTATGCAAGTAAGTGCAAACGGCTTCTCTCAAAATGTTACGCTGAATGAAACAAACGTTCATTTGGATAGGGTTTTCACAGAAATTCGAAAGCAAACTGGTTATGATTTTCTTTATAATACCAGATTACTAAAGAATACAAGTCCCGTTACGGTTAAGGTTAAAAACTCCTTATTGGAGGTGGTTTTGGAACAAGTTTTTAAAAATCAACCATTAACCTATACCATCACGGAGAATACTATTATTCTAAAAAGGAAAGATGAACGATTAATGGAGCAAGTTTCCGGTTTTTCCTTAATAAATTCTAGTCGCGATTTGAATAAAATCGCTTCTGCTGGCACAAATAGTATTGTATCAAACTTTACAATCGAACAACAACGAATTGACATTCGAGGTAAGGTTATAGATGCTTCTGGAGAGGCATTAATCGGCGTAAGTGTTCGTGTTAAGGGTTCAGAAACTGGTGTATCGACAGATGTAAATGGAAATTTTTCGCTGAATGCCCCTGAGAATGCAATACTTGTATTTACTTATATTGGCTATGTAACGCAAGAAGTTGCGCTGAATGGAAGAACTAGCATTAATGTAACTTTGATCGAAGATCGCCAGTCGCTGAGTGAAGTTGTTGTAACTGCATTTGGTGTAACCAAAGCTAAAAGAGGC
This sequence comes from Daejeonella sp., assembly GCF_044232565.1. Lineage (GTDB taxonomy): Bacteria > Bacteroidota > Bacteroidia > Sphingobacteriales > Sphingobacteriaceae > Daejeonella. The sequence continues at coordinate 7,215 of NZ_JBIILQ010000035.1, forward strand.
TTGGGTTATGCGGTTCAGGAAGTTCGCGGTGAGGAGTTTACTGAATCACGTCAAAACAACATTGCTAATTCACTTACTGGAAAAATTGCTGGTGTTGATGCTACACAAGCTAATTCTGGTGCTGGTGGTTCAAGTCGTGTTATTATTCGTGGTAATACCTCTTTAAATGGAAATCAGCAACCTTTATATGTTGTTGATGGTATGCCAATCAACAATAATAATAGAGGTCCGGTGACACAAACTGAAGGTTTAAATGCCGACCGTGGAGATGGTATTTCCAGCATTAACCCAGACGATATCGCTACAATTTCAGTTTTGAAAGGTGGTGCTGCTGCCGCTCTTTACGGTAGTCAAGCTGCAAATGGTGTAATATTAATTACCACTAAGAAAGGATCTGCTCAAAAAGGTGTTGGCGTTGAAGTTACTTCAGATGCCAATTTTGGTACTCCTTCAGTTTTTCCGAATTATCAATATGTTTACGGACAAGGTAATGATGGTGTAAAGCCTGCTACAGCAGCAGCTGCATTAAGCTCAGGTCGTTTATCTTATGGAGCTAAAATGGATGGATCAATGGTTATGCAATTTGACGGAGTTATGCGACCATATTCGGCATTTAAAGTAAAGGATAATATTAAAAACTTTTACGAAGTAAGCCAAAACATAACCAATACAATTGCATTTAGTGCTGGAAGTGAGAAATTAAAAACCAGATTATCTGTAAGTGATTTGCGTGCGCAAGATCAGCAGCCAAATTCTGATTATAAAAGAAAAACAGCCAATCTGAATATATCTGGTAAAATGGGTAAAAATGATTTTTTAACCATTGAATCAAGTGTTCAATACAATTTAATAGAAGGTAGAAATAGACCGGGTGTTGGATATGCAGATTTTAATTCAGCATGGCCTGTTTATCTTGCGGCTAATACGGTGGATGTTAGGAATATGGCGGGTACTGACCCATCTAGACCTGGTATTAATGTTGCAACGGGAAGAGAATTGCCTTGGAACCCGGTGCCTGTTGCTTTTAATCCTTATTATGTAGCTTATCAGATTGGTAATGAGGATTCTCGTCAGCGTTTAATTGGCCGCGCTAGTGTTCAGGCTAATATATTACCTAATTTATTTGTTAAAGGTACTGTGGCACGTGATTTCAATTACACTACAGATCAATTATACGTACCAAATACCAATAACTTTACTCCACTTGGCTATTTCCAATCAGGTACGCAGCAAGATGATAAAACAAACTTTCAGGGAATAGTTAATTATAATGAAAGATTTCTGAAAGACAAAGTTGGTGTAAATATTTTAGGAGGGGTACAAAGTGAAAGAGATTTCGCAAAAGGTAATACAGCCAATGGTAACCAGTGGGTTGTTTCTGATTTTTACAGTATTACCAATTTAGTGAATAGAGATCTTGTAAACGCTTCACAAGCCTCCTTTGGCACAAACTCTGTTTTTGGAGAAGCAAACATTGATTATAATAACCTCTTTTATTTAACAGTAACGGGGCGTCAGGATTGGTTTTCCGTACTTAATCCAGGATTTAACTCAATTTTCTATCCATCAGTGGGAGCTAGTTTTATCTTATCAGAGGTAGTAAAAATGCCTAAGTTTATTGATTATGCTAAATTACGATCTTCATGGGCTGAAGTTGGTAGTGCTACGGTAAATGCTGGAAGTATTAATCAAACCTATGCTGTGAGTACAGTTAATGCTTATGGATTACCTACATTAACCAATCCGAATGTTTTGAATAACCCTAATATTCGCCCAGTTACTGTTGAAACAATTGAAGGGGGGGTTGAGGTACAAATGCTGAATAGTCGTATTGGATTGGATGTAAACTATTATTCAAGAAGAACTAGAAATGATATTCTTTCTCCACCTATTTCAGGAGCCACAGGTTTTGCAGCAGGTAGAAGAAATCTTGGCTTAGTATCAAACAAAGGATGGGAGATAAGTTTAACAGGTTCTCCAATCAAAAATGATAAATTTTCATGGGATGTAAGTTATAATTTTAGTTATAATATAAGTAAAATCCTTGAATTGGCAGAAGGAATCGATGTTTTATCTTTAGGTAATGGCATTGGAGGTCCTCAAATGATAAATGCAGTTGGATTACCTTATTCAACCGTTAGAGCCAATGTTATGAAATTGGATGCAAACGGGAATAAGGTATATAATTCAGCTACAGGTTATGAAGTTCAAGAGTTACGTGATTTAGGTGTTGGAAATCCACCTTATTTACTAGGATTAAGTAATAATTTACGCTACAAGCGCTTTAGTTTAACAATTGATCTTGATTCTAAATTTGGAGCAGTTGGTTACAGTAACTTAATTCAATACGCTACTCGATTTGGTCATACCCCTCAGACACTTCCTGGAAGAGAGAGCGGTTTAACTGTTACTGGTGTAACTGCTGCGGGAGCTCCATATACTAAGTTATGGAACGTTGTAGATCTTGATACCTACTACAATAACTTTGGTAATGCATATCCTGGCATGTGGGTTTACAAGACGGATTTCATCAAATTGCGCCGTACTGTTTTGAAGTATAACATTCCTGCTAGTGCACTTAAGTTCATGAAAGTACAGTCTGCTTCTGTGGGTATTACTGGTTTTAACTTGGCAATCCTGTACCAGGATAAAAGAACTAAAGAAGCAGGTATTGATCCTGAAATGCAGGAAACTGTTGGTAATGCCCAAGGAAGTCAGGGTGTGGCATTTCCTAGAACTAGAAATATTGGCTTTAACCTGAATTTAAGATTCTAATTTTTAAATCTAAGAACATGAAAAAGACATTCATAAAAATGATATATGCGGCTGGAGCTGTTCTTGTATTTTCAACTATGCAATCGTGTAATACCGAGAAGCTTACTGATTTAAACAAGAATCCTAACGCAATTGAATATGTAATTCCAGAATATTCCTTCACCGCTGCTGTATTAGCTAGCGGTCCGGGAGAGAATTACAGAGCTTTAGGCCAGGGATTACAATATTTTTCCTCTTACAAGGAAGTCCCAGCCACTGGCGATAAATTTTACAATTTCAATGGTACGGCCGGTAATTTTAATGTTTATACTGGTCAATGGAATCGTTTATTTCAATTAAATAAAGAGATTCAGGGACCTGAAAATGTAAATAAACGTGCTGCTGTTGAAATCTTAAGAATTCTAGCTTTCCATCAGCAAACTGATGTTATGGGTGATTTGCCTTATACAGATGCGATGAAAGGTTTAGATAATCTTAAGCCTAAATATGATACTCAAAAAAGTATTTATACATCGATGCTTACAGAGCTTGAGACTGCTTTAAAGTCGATGGATCCATCAAAGGCCAATGTATTTGGTAATGCAGATCCATACTTTAAAGGTGATGTTACAAAATGGAAGAAGTTTGGTTATTCGTTAATGCTTCGTTTAGGTATGCGCCTATCTGATATTGAGCCTTTAACTGCTAAAGCATGGGTTGAAAAAGCGGTAACTGGAGGAGTAATTACTGCATTTAATGATATTGCCTATCTTAAATATGCTAATGTTACCAGTCAAATGAACCCAAGAGTTAACACATATATAAACGGTGACTTTACAAGTCCTGGTGGTGATAACATAGAGGGAAGTAAATGGTCAGGTAAATTTATTGATCATTTAAAAAACACTTCAGATCCACGATTACCAGTTTTATCTGTAGTTTGGGTGCCAGCAGGAGCAACTTATACAGCTAATAACACCCCTTCTGCTCAACGTGGTATGATAAATGGCAGTCTTAATACAAGACCCACTGATTTTGACACTTATTCTGAGCCTTCATTACTCTATATTGATAGAGGATCTCCTGTTATTACAATGGGTGCAGCTGAAGCTTATTTGATAATAGCAGAAGCTGCGGCTAGAGGTTGGAGTGTTGGATCAACTGCCAAGGCAGCTTATGAAAATGGTGTTCGCGCTGCAATGGCACAGTGGGCTTTATGGCCAAGTGTAGCCCCTCATTCTGGTGTGATCACATCCACACAGGTAGATGCTTATCTGCTGGCTAATCCATATCCTGAAAGTGGAACATTTGCTCAGCAACTAGAGACGATTTCAACACAAAAATGGGTTTCTATGCTTGGCGATGACTATGAAGTGTATTCAAACTGGCGTCGTACGAAATATCCAGTGTTTAATTATGCAAACTGGACCAATACCACTGGTCAGAAGGTTTCTTACCCAGGTAACGTAACTGCAGGAAAAATGTGGAGAAGGTTTTCTCTTCCAATTGCTGAGAGGAATGTCAATCCATTAAATTATAATGAAGCAATTAAACGTCAAAGTTATTCTGAGGAGCAAATTGATCTTTTACAAGGTAGAATGTGGTGGGATGTTGGTCCCGGTACTGGTCAAAGTAACTAATTTGCTATAATAATTAAATGATGATTTAAATCGTTTTCAAAAGCTATCTTAGTTAAATAAACATTGAAAGGAGATTTAATCTCCTTTCAATGTTTAAATCAATAATTTAAAACAATATTATGAAACGTAGAGATCTTATTAAATATCTTTCAGTAGCTCCTGTTGCAGGTGCAGCTATTGGAACGGGCATTCCTTTCCAAGCATTAGCTAAATCAACATCTGTTAAGCGCGATGTGATTAAAGAACTTGGTTTACGAACATTTATCAATGCAGCGGGAACATATACTACAATGACAGCATCTTTAATGCATGATGAAGTTGTGGATACGATACAATCTGCCTCCCATCACTTTGTGATGATTAATGAAGTTCAAGATAAGGTTGGGGAGAAAATTGCTGAAATGTGTCATGCTGAGTCCGCAATGGTGACTGCCGGCTGCTGGTCGGCCCTAGTATTGGGAACTGCCGGTGTTCTCACACGTATGGACAGGAAAAAGGTGTCGCTATTACCAAATCTTTCCTCTTTTGAAAAGACTGAAATTATTGTTCAAAAAGCACATAATGTAGCTTATGTTCATGCATTAACTAATACAGGTGCTACGATTATTGAAGTGGAAACCGCTCTAGAGATGGAAAAAGCAATCAATAGTAAAACAGCCATGATGTGGTTTTTAAATTCAAGCGGCCCCATGGGTTTAGTGAAACATGAAGAGTTTGTTGCTATTGGTAAAAAATTCAATGTGCCAACCATGATTGATATGGCAGCCGATGTTCCTCCAGTTGAAAATCTTTGGAAATATAATGACCTTGGTTTTGATTTAGTATGCGTTTCTGGCGGAAAAGCAATTTGTGGACCTCAAAGTGCAGGTATTTTAATGGGAAGAAAAGATCTTATTGCGGCAGCTCGCTTAAGTGCACCTCCAAGTGGCGGCAATATCGGACGCGGGATGAAGGTTAATAAAGAGGAAATTTTGGGCATGTATGTAGCACTTCAGAAATATATAAATACAGATCATGTGGCAGAATGGAAAATGTGGGAAGATAGAGTTGCTAATATTAATAATGCTGTTAGTAAAGTTAACGGTGTGAATACTGAAGTTTTTGTTCCACCAATAGCTAATCATACTCCATCCCTCAAAATTTCTTGGGATCAGTCTAAAGTTAAAATTACCCCAAAAGATTTGCTTAAAAACCTCCAAAATGGAATTCCATCAATCGAAGTGATGACTGGTCCCGATGCAATCAATATCACCGTATTTATGCTTAAAAAAGGGGAAGATAAATTGGTTGCTAAGAGGGTTCAGGAGGAGCTTGCTAAAGCAGCCGTTTAATAAATTAAATTCATCGAGTTAAACTTCTCGCAAGAGTGGTTTAACTCGTTTGAGCTTTTTAGGATTATTTATTCTAGTATTATTATAAATTTGAATTTATCATGCTTTTTAAATGAAAAATAAATTGAGAACCAAAGCGATCGTTTTTTTACTCTTTGTCTCTTCTACGTGCTTTATTTTGGGATGTAATTCAATAAAAATATCTGAAAAATTCTTTTTAGAATCTCAAAATAGTTTAGAAACAGCAGAGTTTCTTTGGGATTCAGAAGATGTTCGAATAAAAAATAGAGCTTTTGAGCAAGTGCCTTCTGTGGGAGTTAGTGCTGATGGTAAGCAAATTTTTGTGGCATGGTATTCTGGCGGACTAGCACCTGGTCCTGGTAATTATGTAACTGTTTCTCTTAGTTTAAATGCTGGAAGAAATTGGTTAAATGATAAACTTGTAGTGTATCCCAAAAATCAATCTTATCGTTTTTTTGATCCACTTATTTGGAGAGATAATCAAGGAGAAATTCATCTTTTTTATGGTAGTGCAAAAGATAGTTTAATTTGGGATGGGTTTGGGGGTGTTAATTCTGTTCGTTTAGCTTGGGACGGAAAGCAAATAACTGCTTCTAAGCCCGCGCTTAATGCTAATGGTGTTATGAGCAATAAACCAACTTATTTGGCTTCTCAAAATACAACTCTTTTTCCTGTTTATATTGATAAGCCACTAAATGGTGTGATTTCTGACATTCCTTATCCGAAAAATGGAGTGTTTATTTATTCAGGTAATTCAGATAAAAATCAATTTAAACCTTACAGCTCAATTGATATCAAAGAGGAACTTCGCATCCATGATGAACCTCAGTTAGTTGAAATTTCCAATTCTGGAGATTTATTAGCAATGCTAAGAACTACTAAAGGTATTTATTACTCTAATAGTAGTGATTTTGGAAAATCTTGGACTCAAATAAAGCCTTTTACAGCAACAGGTCTAACAACGTCTAGTAGGTTTTATCTGGGTAAATTATCATCAGGCAATTTATTGTTAATTGCTAATAATAGTACTACGCGCAATAAAATGACTGCTTTTCTATCAAAGGATGGGGGTAAAACTTGGCCGCATAAATTAATGCTTGATGTACGTGAAAATGTTTCATATCCTGATGCGGATCAAACAAGCGATGGCATTATTCACGTTGTTTTTGATCGTGAAAGAACGGTAGCAAAGGATATTTTATATTGTCAATTCACTGAAAATGATTTAATTTCTGGCAATTTGGGTGCTATTTTTAAAACTAAAGTCAATAAATAATTGCAATTGTGAGTCAATCGTTAAATAATCATTTTTTTTTGTGTTGTGATTGGGGAACGTCCTCCTTCAGACTTAGGCTCGTAGCTAGTCAAGATTATGAAATTAAAGGTGAATTTACTTCTTCAAGTGGTGTGGCTACAGTTTTTAAAGAATGGGAAAAACAAAATGTACAAAACCGCTCCGACTTTTATACTGCATTTTTGAAGCATAATATTCATGAATTGGCTAATGTTTTAGCTGTAAACCTTGATAATACCCCATTAATCGTATCAGGAATGGCTTCATCATCTCTAGGAATGGAAGAATTGCCTTATGCCTTACTTCCTTTCGATATTGATGGTAAAAATGCTTCCATTAAAACATTTCATAATTTTAATGGAATTGCACCCCTAATGCTGATTTCTGGCGTAAAAAGTATTGATGATGTGATGCGTGGGGAGGAAGCCCAACTCATCGGACTCATTAAGTTAAATGAGATCTCAATTGAAGAATCACTAAACCTAGTTTTTGTTTTCCCCGGAACTCACTCCAAACACATTTTCGTTCAGAATGGATTTATTGCTGATTTTAAGACTTATATGACTGGTGAATTGTTTAATATTGTTAAAAAACATAGTATTCTAAAAGATTCTGTTCTTAGCGAATTAACATCCCAAATGACTGATCAGTCTGAAATTGAGGCTTTTTTGCGTGGAATTGAGGTTTCCGGTAGATCTTCAGTTTTACATAATTTGTTCACCGTTCGTACCAACCAGTTGTTTGATAAATTTTCAAAAAACGAAAATTTATATTATCTCAGCGGATTGCTAATTGGGACTGAAGTCAGAGAGCTTAAGCAGAAAGAATTTGATAATCTTTTTGTTTGTTGTGGTAAAAATTTATTTGAATGTTATAAATTAGCATTCAATACGATCTTCCCTAAAGGGAAAATAACTTTTTTAGAACCAGAAATGATTGATAAAGCAACAATTGCAGGACAAATTGAGCTATTTAACTTAAAACACAATTCCCTAAATGAATAATCAAGACTTCTCTTGGGAAAGTTTTTCTGCTGTACCCATCATTGGTATTATCAGAAATTTAAGCTTTGATACCGTCGAAAAAATTCTTCCAGTTTACCTTTCTTCCGGTTTAACAACTATAGAGATTACGATGAATACTCCTTTTGCAGAGGATATTATAAAATTTGCAGCTCAAAAATATAAGGGGCAATTAAATGTTGGTGCGGGAACCGTTTGCAATATCCACGACTTAAAAGTAGCTCTTGATGCGGGTGCCCAATTTATTGTTACACCAATTTTAGATGTGGATGTTGTTAAAACATGCGTAAAAGCCAAGATTCCTGTTTTCCCAGGTGCTTATACACCCACAGAAATTTATCAAGCATGGCAAATGGGGGCAAGCATGGTAAAGGTTTTCCCTGCAACATTACTTGGTCCTGAGTATATTAGAGATGTTAAAGCACCTTTAAATCAAATTAAATTGATACCTACAGGAGGCGTAAATATTGAAAATATTACAAGTTTTATGAATGCGGGTGCAGATGGAGTTGGAATTGGAAGTCAGCTTTTTGATAAAACTCTTATAAAAAATGAAGATTGGAATGGTCTAGAAATTCATTTTAAAAAATTCATCGATAAATTAGTGCATAATTCTTAAATCCTATTAAATGACTGCTCCAAAAGGAAAAAATTATCGCTGGTTAATCGTAACTCTTCTTTTTTTAGGTACAGTTATTAATTATTTAGATCGACAAATTATTGGCTTGCTTAAGCCAAGTCTTGAATTAGAATTTCAATGGACTGAGTCAGATTTTGGTAAGATTATGTCTGCTTTTTCATTTGCCTATGCTATTGGCTTATTGCTTTCAGGTAGATTTATTGATAAAGTGGGAACTAAAATAGGTTATAGTGTTGCTGTTGTTTTTTGGAGTGTTGCAGGTATGGGGCATGCTTTGGCAAAATCTGTAACTGGTTTCAGTATAGCAAGATTGTCATTAGGAATAGGAGAGGCGGGAAATTTCCCTGCTGCAATGAAGGCTGTTTCTGAATGGTTTCCTAAAAAGGAAAGAGCATTGGCAACAGGTATTTTTAACTCCGGTACCGCTATAGGTGTTGTAGTTGCCCTAATTGTGGTTCCAATAATTATGCAGCATTATGGTTGGCAGGAAGTTTTTTGGATCACCGGTGCGATGGGCTTTGTTTGGCTCTTTTTTTGGTTATGGCTTTATGAAATACCATCAAAGCATAAGAAGATAAGTCGGGAAGAACTTAATTACATCGAAAGTGATAAAGATGATGTTCAAGACGAGGTACAAAGTTCGATTAAAATTTCATGGGCTAAACTATTTACATTTCCGCAAACTTGGGCTTTTGTGACAGGTAAATTTCTTATAGACCCAATATTTTGGTTTTTTCTTTTTTGGTTACCTTCTTATTTTTCCTCAACCTTTAACCTCAACCTGAAAGTTATAAGTGTTGAGCTTATGCTCATT
>NZ_JBIILQ010000209.1:0-5014 GCF_044232565.1 Daejeonella sp.
AAGCAAATGATAAAGCCATTTTATTGGGGATAAAAGAGCCTAATCGACCCATAAAAAGCTTAAAATTATACAAAAAGTATCAAAGACTTTCTATTAAGTGATTATATTCGCCTTAGTCAATCATTTTATCCTAAAAATTTCATGAAAGCTATTATTCGAATTCTATTTTTTGTTTTGGTTTCAATGCTTAATCAACAATTATACGCACAACAAAAACGACTTATAAATTACACTGAAATTGGTGCATTAATTCATAGTAGCACTTCATTAAGCGAAAACACCACACTTAATGGTTTTAGAACCCGAACGGGAATTACAAAATTAGTAAGTAATCATGTGGGAATTGGTTTTGCATTGGGCACAGATAACTATCGCAAACCTAGTGGTGCAAGTTATAATACCCTACCCATAACAATAAATGGTTCCTACTTTCTAAAACCCGACCTTATTGGTTTAAAACTTGATGTTTACGGAGGCTATTCTCCGAGATTATTTGATAATTTTACTAGAGGCATGACTGCGGGTGCGGGACTTTCCTACTCATTTCCTGTTAGTAATGGTTTAAACCTAGGCTTACAAACAGGATATAATTATCAGAAAATCGATTTCCCAGCAAGTTATAGATTGGGTGAGAGCTTCGACCTAGGAAATATAAGACTAGGCATAGGCTTAACTTTTAAATAATTATTAAATAGATTTTATATGCCCGACTTCAAAGCTTTTAGAGGTGTAAAAAAATCACTAATTTTACATTTTTAAAGCTCCTTTACCATTTTAATATGTCGAAAAGCACTTATAAAATAGCTGTACTGCAGCTAAACCTAAATGATATTGCAGAAAACAATTTAAAAAAATGCATTTCCTGGGTGCGTGAGGCCGCAAAAAAAGGAGCGGAAGTAATTTCTCTTCCAGAATTATATAGCAGTCACTATTTCTGTCAGACAGAAGATACCGATAATTTTGCTTTAGCAGAACCACTTTATAGCACCTCATTTATCGCATTTAGTGCCTTAGCTAAAGAGCTGGGTATAGTAATTATTGTTCCATTTTTCGAAAAAAGAATGGCCGGTATTTATCATAATAGTGCCTATATTATCGATACAGATGGTACAGAAGCTGGATTATACCGCAAAATGCATATTCCCGATGATCCTCATTTTTATGAGAAATTCTATTTTACACCTGGAGATATCGGATTCAAAACCTTTACAACCCAAAAAGGAAAAATAGGCACATTAATATGCTGGGATCAGTGGTATCCAGAAGCAGCGAGATTAACCGCTTTGCAGGGCGCTGAGGTATTATTCTACCCTACAGCAATTGGATGGCACCCATTAGAAAAAGCCGAATATGGTGAAAAACAACATGGCGCCTGGATGAATGTAATGAAGGGACATGCTGTGGCAAACGGTGTTTATGTTGCTGCTGCAAACCGCATAGGATTAGAAAAATATGTGCCAGGTACAGAAGGGATCCAGTTCTGGGGCTCATCATTCATTGCTGGTCCACAGGGTGAGATCCTAGCACAGGCATCCCATGATCAGGAGGAGATCCTGATTGCTGAAGTTGACCTTAAACTCCAGGAGAATGTGCGTCAAAACTGGCCCTTTTTCAGAGATCGCAGAATTGATGCCTTTGGCGATATCACCAAAAGAGCCATTCTTTAATATGAGTACAGCAAGAAGATTTCCCGCCGAGTGGGAGAAACAGCAAGGGATATTATTGTGTTTCCCATACAATGGCAATGACTGGCCCGGAAAATTTGCTGCAGTGCAATGGGCATTTGTTGAATTCATCAAAAAAGTAGCTATTTACGAAGAAGTTTTTCTAGTTGTAGCCGATAAAAAAACAAAGGAAAAAGTACATGAAATGCTTGAAAAAGCACATGTAGCAATCGAGAAAGTGTCTTTTATTCTTCATAAAACCAATAGAAGCTGGATGCGTGATTCTGGTCCGATAATCGTTAAAAACGGATCGAAACGTGAGGCATTAAATTTCAATTTTAATGGTTGGGCAAAGTATAAAAACTTTAAACTCGACAAGCAGGTGCCATCGGTTGTTTCTTCCTTTTTAAAGATTCCATTAAGCCAAGTAAGGTACAAAGGGAAGCCCGTAATTCTTGAAGGTGGAGCCATTGATGTGAATGGTAATGGCACTTTATTAACTTCTGAAGAATGCCTGATGCATGCCAATATACAGGTAAGAAATGAAGGTTTCTCAAAAGAAGACTATGAAGCTATTTTCAAAGAATACCTAGGTATAACGAATGTTATTTGGCTCGGCGATGGCATAGCAGGTGATGATACTCATGGCCATATTGATGATTTAAGCAGATTCGTAAATGAGGACACCATCATAACGGTAGTTGAAAAAGATAGTAAAGATCTCAACTATAAGGGATTGCAAGAAAATTTAAAGCGTCTTCAAGACTCAAAATTGGAGAATGGAAAAGCTCCAAAAATAGTCGAATTGCCGATGCCTACTCCTCTTTATTTTGATGGCTTAAGGCTGCCAGCGAGCTATGCTAATTTCTTAATATTAAATAAATGCGTGCTCGTGCCTGTTTTCAATGATGCCAAAGACCGTGAAGCATTGGAAATTATTGCTGCTTGTTTTCCAAATAGAACAATTATTCCAATTGGCGCCATCGACCTAATTTGGGGATTTGGGACTCTTCATTGTTTAAGCCAGCAAATTCCGGAGTAAAATAGATTAATCTAAGGCTTTTACCCTGAGCCTAATATTACTCTGCATTGAAAAGATTAATATCGGCACACCTAAGTTATACTTATATTGAAAAAAACTTGGATTAATAAATTTCCGTCTGAAATAAAAAATAATCAAATTACTTCTTAAATCTTCTATCTCCATATGAACTTAAAGGCAACAATTTAGTATTGTTTTCTTTACATAAATCCTGAATTTTAAATCGGATATTTAGATATTATTTAAATATAAAAACTGGAGCTTAAAATCTTACTTTTTGACACCCATTTCTGTATTGAAAAATCTCATAATTAGATTCACATGAAAATTAAAATTCTGTTTTTAGCATTTTTTTTGCTGACAAGTAGTTCTATAATTGCTCAGCCAACCAAAGCAATGAGCTCAGTAAAAAGTTCGGATGTACCTCGTCCAAAATTAGTTGTGGGCATAATGGTTGATCAAATGCGCTGGGATTATTTATACCGTTTTTATGAGCGATATAGTGCTGGTGGTTTTAAAAGAATGCTTAATGAAGGCTTTTCATGTGAAAATGCATATATAAATTATATCCCTTCTGTAACCGGAATTGGACATGCTACGGTTTATACTGGATCTGTGCCTGCAATTCATGGTATAACAGGTAACGATTGGATAATTCAGGAAACTGGCAAAACTATGTATTGTGTGGACGATTCAACCGTTTCAACGGTGGGTAGCAGCTCTGTATCCGTAGGGAAAATGTCGCCTAAAAACTTATTGGTAACAAGCATGACGGATGAATTGAGGTTGGCGACAAATTTCAGGTCAAAAGTTATCTCTATTGCATCTAAAGATCGTGGGGCAGTTTTACCTGGCGGACATACAGCAAATGCAGCTTATTGGTATGATGGCAGTTCGGGCAACTGGGTGACAAGTACTTTTTATATGGACAAATTACCTAATTGGTTAACTGATTTTAATACTCAAAAATATCCTGAAAAATACCTGAATCAAGACTGGAACACTCTTTATCCCATAGAAACCTATATCCAAAGCAGTAAAGATGATGCTCCTTATGAAGGTAAGTTTGCAGGTATGAGCAGTCCGACATTCCCAGTTAAAACTTCAGAACTACTAAAAAAAGGTTTAGGAATATTAACCAATACCCCCTATGGAAGTTCATTAACATTAGATCTTGCTAAAGCAGCCATTAATTATGAAGGATTAGGTGCTGATGCCATAACCGATTTTCTAGCAATTAGCGTTTCTTCACCTGATTATATTGGTCATCAATTCGGACCAAACTCCATTGAAGTTGAGGATACCTATTTAAGGCTTGACCGCGATCTTGCAACATTTTTTAATTATCTAGACACAAAAGTAGGAAAAGGTAATTATACTGTTTTCCTCTCTGCAGATCATGCAGTACAACATAATTCAGCTTATCTTGCCGACAATAAAATCAGTACCGGAATATTCGAAAGCTCAAATGTGCTTAAACAATTAAATACAGTTTTAGAAGCCGAATTTAACGTTAAAAACATCGCCAAAAGCTTTAGTAATTATGCTGTAAGTTTAAATTATGCAGCAATTAAATCGAATAATTTAAGTGAAGATGCCATTAAAAATAGTAGCATCGCATTTCTTAAAAAACAAGCGGGAGTTGCATTCGTAGTGGATATTCCAAATGCACAAAATGCCACTATTCCTGCTATTTACAAAGAAAAAATCATCAATGGCTATCACCCAGAGCGTAGTGGTGTAATCCAAATAGTTTTGGAACCTTCGTGGTATTCAGGTTCATCTCAAAGAGCAACAGGCGCAAGTCACGGTACCATGAATCCTGCTGATACACACATTCCAATGGTATTTATGGGATGGGGAATCAAACAAGGGAAGACAAATAATCCATATAACATGACCGATATCGCGCCGACAATTACAGGGCTCCTCCGTATTCAGGAACCTAATGGAAATATTGGTAAGGCAGTTAGTGAAGCTCTGAAATAATAGAATTAAAGCAGAGAATAATGAAAGTATAATCAGTGAACATTTCCTATAAGAGCAACAATACTCAGTCAATTGTTGCTCTTATATATAATCGCTAGAAGCTAAAAACATGAATATTTCAAAATCAAATCCTCATATCTAGCAGCGTTCATTTATTATACAAGCTAGTCTGGCACAAAATAAAAAAACGATAGCCTTTAAAACCAATAATTTACCATCATTTTGCTTGTTCCAACACATGGTTTAGGGAAGTGTAAATTTCCATTTAGTAATAATCATAACCATCATAATAACATACTTATACAGATTTTAAGTATTT
>NZ_JBIILQ010000210.1:0-4981 GCF_044232565.1 Daejeonella sp.
GAATAATATTCTTCACCATACTGCTGTCCATGGGTCATGGCCACCTCAATATCTTCACCTATGAGGTGAATAATTGGATAGCGCAATGTTTCTGTGTCGGTATTACGGGTAAGAAGATCATATAACCCTCTTTCCGAGAAAAATTTTGTTCCGTTAAAATTGATGGTTAGGCCAGAATTTAGAAACACATAATTCCAGATCATACTTTCTACAAACTCGGGAATATAACGGTAGTTTCTAAAAATAGTATCATCCGCATAAAACACAACTGCCGTTCCATTACGTTGCGTAGTTTCTACTTCAGGCATATCGTTAACGAGTACGCCCTGCTCAAATTCGGCTTTTTTTGTGCGACCATCCCGATAGGATTGCACCATGAAATGAGAGGATAATGCATTTACTGCCTTTGTACCTACACCATTTAAACCCACCGACTTCTGGAATGCTTTTGAATCGTATTTACCACCGGTATTGATCTTTGAAACACAATCAATTACTTTACCTAGCGGAATTCCACGTCCGTAATCGCGAATAGAAACTTTTTTATCACTTACTGTAATTTCGATAGTTTTGCCGGAGCCCATCACAAACTCATCAATAGAATTGTCGAGGATCTCCTTTAAAAGAACATAAATACCATCGTCATAAGCCGAACCATCGCCAAGCTTACCGATATACATACCGGGACGAAGTCGAATATGCTCTTTCCAGTCGAGCGACCGTATACTATCATCACTATAATCTATTTCAGCCATTCACGTATTTTTTTCAATTTAAGCATTACAAATTTAAAAATTAGATCTGCATACTTAGCGTGTAGATTTCCACATTTAAACAAAAAGAGCCCTGATTTTTATCAGGACTCTTAAAAATTATACGTTACAATATACCTAAACTTTTCGAAGTCTGATAATTCGCAAGTGATGCAAGAGCTTTATAACCGGAAAAGATGGGTCAAATTCATACCATTTTAATGCAAAATTAACGTTGTTTGGCTTTTTATGATGGTTGTTTTGGAACAATTCGCCTAGCATTAAGAAATCTAATGGCAGGGAATTTTTACTATGATCATCATTATCATAATTAGAATAACCGTATTTATGCCCGCACCAGTTTACAACAGCTCCATGAATTGGCCCCATTAAAAAATGAATAGGAAGCAGTAAAAACATCCACCAATACTCAGCAAACTGGATATAAAAAGCAATGTAAGCCATAATAAATACAGAACGGGTAATCCAAAGATCACCGATACGGTCAATTAAGGGCCATGTTGGGTAATTATCGCGAAAAGCAGCTTCTGGCTCAATTTTAAACCTTACGTAATCGAGATAAATGTTTTTTGTTTGAACCATCATTCCAATCACATCTTTAAAGAAGTGTGGAGAGTGTGGATCCTTTTCAGTATCGCTATAAGCATGATGCATGCGGTGCATGATTGCATAAGCACGAGGATTTAAAAAAGATGAGCCTTGCGCCAAAAATGTAGCCATATAAAAAAACTTCTCCCAGAAGGCATTCATTTTGAACATCTTATGAGAAGAATATCGGTGAAGGAAAAATGTTTGAAAAAACAGAGATAAAAACCAATGACAGAGAAAAAATATTAAAATAACCATATGTAATAAATAATTGTTTTTTAAAGGACCACAAAAATAAGTATTAATAATTATTTTGAATTAATACTATTGTAACGATATTCTGATTAAGGCAATTAGCGTCCAAAATCATCTTGTAACCGAACAATATCCGATTCATCAGATGGGTTAGAAGCATCAGTATGTTGCCAAATCTCGGCAAGCAATCCCCAATCATTTAAACCAACTAATCGATGTCGCTCACCTTGTTGTAACACAATACGATCTCCTGGATTATAAGTCTCCATATCAGTCTCCATATCAGTTAGGCTCCTAACTACGCCCACCTGACCTTTAATAACCTGCCAAATTTCAGCTCTACGATGATGATACTGCCATGAAAGTCGCTTTTGAGGGGCTACAACTAAAAACTTCGGACTCAATTTACCGGATATTTTAAGGTTGTTGACCTCAATTCCATCAAAATAAGTATTGGCAAATTCCTGAGCCTGACTCTCATCAATCACAAAAAAACCACCCCATGGCCGTGTTAAATCCTGTTGAACGATAGTAAAACCGTTTTTTTCTAAACTTTCCTTTGCTTCAAGGAATATTTGATGCGATGCTTGAGTTAAATCCATTACATACAATGATAAAAGTATTGCTTGAAATATCCAATTCTATTATACGAATTCATTAATATTGAGAGAAATATACTGGAAGCTATTGTGTTAACCCACTGCAATTTTCCAAAATCCAGCCTCTTTGATCTCCACATCATTATTTAGTTGGAGATGTGATGCGGAGTCTTATCGGATACACTATAATCATTAATTGCAAGATCTACCCCCCTTCCGGATTTAAAGATTTGTAGTGTAAGATTGTAGCTCCCAATTGTTGTTAAAATCAGGCAAATTTCTGCTACAGGGAGTATTCCGCCATGCACAAGAGTAGAACCACTACTCACATTATTGCATCATTTCGAATAATATTATCCCTAATCTATGCTCCTTACTTACATCAATGCTCGTCATATACGTTCCCTTTTCGAAAATCACCAACTGCTTTTCAGGCTAAGGAGCTTTCACCTTTTTTGGGGCACTCGCCGACAGAGATAGGAAATAATCAGGAATAAAGAGGCAAGGATTTGAAAGGATTTAACACGTTTGATATTTTAAATAATATGATAAAAAGAGAGCCAGGAAGCTAAATGTATAGGTTATGAATTTCACTAATTATTGGATTTTAGCTAGAAAAGCTCCCTATATTCCTCCTCATCACCCACCTTTTGTACCGTACACATTTCCAATTGATTAGGCAGTAATGGTTCTAGAGCCAACATACGATCAGGCAAAGGGAGCTCCTTATTCACCCAAATATTAGCATTTTGGATGGTGAGCAAACAAGGCATTCGATCATGCAGCTCTTTCATGTCTTCATTTGCTGTGCGGGTGATAATGGTACAACTATGAATTAATTCACCGGTTTTATGATCTACCCAGGTATCCCATAAACCTGCCATTAGCGTAAACCTCATATCCTTCATTCGGATGAGGTAAGCCTGCTTTTTCTTAACCTTTTCGTCAAGTTTTTTCCATTCATAAAAGCCATCAGTAATAATTACACAATGCTTTTTCCCTAACAAATGTTTCCAGCTCCCAGACTCACTCAAATTTTCAATTCGGGCATTAAAAGTGCTAAACTTAGGCTTCTCTTTTGCCCAAAAAGGAATGAGGCTCCATCTTAAATATTGAAGTTCTGAAGGCTTGTCATCCGTAAAAACGGGCAATTCCATAATGGGGGGCAAATTGATATTTGCCGGCCTTATCAAGTCGTTGGCTAATTTAAGATGCAAGCCCTTTGCGATGCTGGTTTGATCTGATATACTTACTCTACCGCACATGATATATAGATTTAAAAACAAAAGTAAAATACAGATTTATGAATCATAGAAATTAAAAAAAAATATAATAAAAATGAATTAAACTACTCATGATTATCATCACACTTAAACTTATTGGCCATCATTATTTGATAAAGCATGGCTTAATAGCTTTGTGAAAAGATAAAAATATATTTATGATAAAATCGATCGAATTTAATGAGCATGTTGCTGAATACGAAGAATGGTTTGAAAAATACCCCTTTGTTTTTAAAAGTGAGGTAGAAGCAATTCGCGATTTTTTACCCGTAGGTGATGCAATGTATGGACTTGAAGTGGGGGCTGGCACCGGCCGTTTTTCGAAAGAGCTTGGCCTTAAGGAAGGAATTGAGCCTTCCAAAAAGATGCGCCTAGTAGCAATAGAAAGAGGCTTAGAGCTGATGCCTGGTGATGCAGAACATTTGCCTTTTAAAGATTTGCATTACGATTTTGTTTTAATGATTTTTTGCATCAGTTATTTTAATAATCTTGGCGCCTCCTTCGCTGAAGCAAAGCGAGTTCTAAAAAATGGTGGCTCCCTCATCGTAGGATTTATAGATAAAGAAAGTATTATCGGAAAAGCCTATGAACGCCGTAAACCATTCAGTGTTTTTTATAAACAAGCCAATTTTTACACACCCGAGAAGGTAATCGAAGAACTGAAAAAAAAAGGGTTCAGAAATTTGCAATTTTCACAAACCTTGTTTCATGATCTTGACCAAATAAAAGAGCTTGAACCTGCAAAGCCAGGTTATGGAGAAGGTTCATTTGTGCTCATTAAGGCTATAAAGTAAAAAAATCATGCAAAAAACATTCATAAAAGACGCGCTAGAGGTAATACATGAAAGAAAAAGTGTACGGAATTATACCGGCGAGTTAATCAGCACTGAGGACATAAATGTAATCCTAAAAGCTGCAATGGCTGCACCTGTAGCCATACACATGATGCCATGGAAATTTATTGTAGTTCGGGATAAAGACAAGTTAAAAGCACTATCCGATGGACTACCATTTGCCAAAATGCTTCCAAAAGCAGGAACGGGAATTGTTGTTTGTGCTGCTCCTCATGAAGCCGCTTTGGGAAAGGAAGAATTTGCTATTCTTGATTGTGCCTGCGCAAGTGAAAATATTCTTTTAGCGGCCGAGGCATTGGGCTTAGGCGCGGTTTGGACTGCCGTATATCCAAGCAAGGAGCTCATAAGCTTTGTAAGGAAAGAATTAGGAATCCCACAGAATATTATTCCCCTAAATATAATAGCCATTGGGCACCCAATTGGTGATGAACATGCTGAGGATAAATATGAACCAAACAATATTCACTGGGACAAATGGTAATACAAAAAATGCATAATCCACTTTAAAATTGAGAAAAAATTAGAAATTGAAAAAAAGCTATGGCAAAGACTATTGCAGAACACTATTCTGAAGAACTAGAAAACTGGGATCAATCCCTAAAATTTTACGCGACTGAAATGGATCATAT
>NZ_JBIILQ010000211.1:0-4966 GCF_044232565.1 Daejeonella sp.
GAAACACTCAATCACTATAATATCGAAATCGATAAAATAAAGGCTACAATCGGTCCCACAGTTACTTTATATGAAATTATTCCTGCTCCAGGAGTTAGGATATCGAAAATAAAAAATCTAGAGGACGATATTGCTTTGAGCCTTGCGGCTTTGGGTATTCGTATTATTGCTCCAATGCCTGGAAAAGGGACTATTGGTATTGAAGTTCCGAACCAGAATCCAGAAATGGTGTCAATGCGTTCAGTCTTGGCTACTGAGAAGTTTCAAAATACAACGATGGATTTGCCAATTGCACTTGGAAAGACAATTTCTAATGAAGTGTACATTGCCGATCTGGCAAAGATGCCACATTTACTTGTGGCCGGTGCTACGGGTCAAGGTAAGTCGGTGGGTATTAATGCAATATTAATTTCACTGCTTTATAAAAAGCACCCATCACAGTTAAAATTTGTACTTGTCGACCCTAAAAAAGTCGAACTAACCTTGTTCAGAAAAATTGAAAGACATTTTCTTGCCAAACTACCAGGTGAGGCAGATGCCATTATTACCGATACAAAAAAGGTAATCACAACCTTAAATTCGCTTTGTATTGAAATGGATAATCGTTATGACCTCTTGAAAAATGGTCATGTACGAAACTTAAAGGAATATAATCAGAAATTTGTCAGTAGGAAATTAAATCCAAATGAGGGACATCGCTTTCTGCCATTTATAGTGTTAATAATTGATGAGTTTGCTGACTTAATGATGACCGCAGGAAAAGAGGTGGAGACACCGATTGCTAGAATTGCTCAGTTGGCACGTGCTGTTGGTATCCACCTAGTTATTGCAACACAGCGTCCATCGGTTAATATTATTACAGGAACAATCAAGGCTAATTTCCCAGCAAGATTAGCATTTAGGGTGTTGTCTAAGATTGATTCCCGAACAATCCTTGATAGTGGGGGAGCCGACCAATTAATCGGACGTGGAGATATGCTTTTATCTACTGGAAGCGATTTAATACGTATTCAATGTGCTTTTGTTGATACCCCAGAGGTTGAAAAGGTTTCAGAATTTATTGGTTCACAAAGGGGATATCCATCTGCTTGGATGTTGCCTGAATATATAGATGAAAATTCGGATTCTTCAGCAAAAGAGTTTGACCCTTCAGATCGTGACCCGATGTTTGAAGAAGCTGCTAGAATGATTGTAATGCATCAGCAGGGTTCAACTTCTTTGATTCAGCGTAAACTTAAATTAGGGTATAATAGAGCCGGTAGGATAATCGATCAGCTTGAAGCTGCACATATTGTTGGCCCTTTTGAAGGAAGTAAGGCTAGAGAGGTTCTTATACCTGATGAATATTCTTTGGAACAATTCTTGAGCACATTAGATAAAATCTAAAATAAATATAAAATGAAGAAGTTTTTAATAGGAGCTCTGTTAGTTATGGCTCCTGGAATAGGTGCATTTGCACAAAGTGAGGTTAAAGCAAAAGAAATACTAGCAGAAGTTTCTAAAAAGTATCGTTCGTATGATGTTATAAAAACAGATTTTTCATATACCCTTGAAAACCCTCAGGCTAAGATAAAAGAAACTCAATTGGGGACTTTAATCGTTAAATCTAAACTTAACAAATACAAAATTATTTTAAAAGGTCAGGAGTTGATTAGTGATGGTAAAAATCAATGGACTTATCTTAAGGCCGACAAAGAAGTGCAATTAAGTGAGGTAGACAATTCTTCCGATGCTTTAAATCCAGCAAAACTTTTTACTATTTATGAGAAAGGTTTTAAGTCGGTTTATATCAATGATACCAAGTTAAATGGCAAAACATTGCATAATATTGATTTAACTCCACTAGATTCAAAACGTTCTTTTTTTAAAGTTAGGCTACAAATTGATAAAATAACTAAGCAAATTATGAATGCCCTTATTTTTGATAAAAATGGTAATCGATACACTTATACCATCAAAACATTTATTCCAAATGTGAAAGTTCCAGAGTCCACATTTACTTTTGATGCAAAGCTATATCCTGGTGTAGACTTGGTAGATTTAAGATAGTTTTGAAATAATTTATTTTAAGGGCTTAATCGTATCGCGCTTAAGCCCTTTTTTATTATTTTTGAGTGCAATGATATTTAACTATACACCGCATACTCTTGATAAATTGGAAGCTTTACTTAAATCACTCGGGTTTAAATTAAGATACGAAAGAGGTAATTTTAAGACAGGATCATGCCTATTAGAAAATAACAGGGTTGTTATAGTCAATAAATATTCAAATTTAGAAAGTAAAATCAATGCTCTTGCCGATTTACTGCAAAGCACTGACACAGATGATACCTTGCTCGATGATAAGCAAAAAGCTTTTTTATCGGAGTTGAAACAATTAAAATTAGAGCTTTGAGAGTAACATTTTTAGGGACAGGAACATCGCAGGGCGTACCGGTTATAGCTTGTGAATGTGAAGTTTGCAGGTCTGAAGACAAGCATGACAAGCGACTTCGTGTTTCTGTTCTTTTAGAGATAAATAAACAAGTAATTTTAATTGATACAGGACCAGATTTCCGATACCAAATGCTTCGTGCGGATGTTAAAAAGCTTGATGCTATTTTATATACTCATGAGCATAAAGATCATGTTGCAGGATTAGATGACGTAAGAGCTTTTAATTACAAACAACAATCTGAAGTGGATGTTTATGCCCATCAGCGTGTTCAGGATGCACTTAAGAAGGAATTTCATTATATTTTTTCTGGCAGTAATTATCCAGGTATACCTCGTTTAAGATTAAATAATATAGTTGATGGAGAGTCGTTTCAAGCTGCTGGAATTGATATAATACCCATCTCTGTTATGCATTATTTACTTCCTGTTTTTGGTTTTCGTATTGGTGATTTTACCTACATAACGGATGCCAAAACAATTAGTTCAGAGGAAAAAAAGAAAATTGTAGGGTCCAAAATAGTAGTAATTAATGCTTTACAGATAGATAAGCACTTATCCCATTTTACACTTGATGAAGCTTTAGAATTTGCTGCTGAAATTGGAGCGAATAAGACCTATTTAACTCATATTAGTCATAAATTAGGCACCCATGCTGAGATTTCAAAAAAACTGCCTAAAGATGTTTATTTAGCTCATGATGGATTGAAATTGGAAATGTAGGCATGAGGTCAGAAGACTGAGGTATGAGGTATGAGGTCAGAAGACTGAGGTCAGAGGTATGAGGTCAGAAGACTGAGGTCAGAGGTATGAGGTCAGAAGACTGAGGTATGAAGTCTGAAGTGTGTAGTCTGAGGTATGTAGTCAGAAGTATGTAGTCTAAATTCATACGGGACTATTTATTAAAATTTTGCGATTGGTGCCCAGGAGCAGATTCGAACTGCCACACCCGTTAGGGCGCCACCCCCTCAAAGTGGTGCGTCTACCAATTTCGCCACCTGGGCATATTGAATTTTATTTATTTAGGTCAAAAAAATCAACCTTTTTCTATGATTGCCTGCAAATATACAAGATTAGCTATTAATTCATATTAAATATAGAAAAATAGCAATGAGGAGATTTCGGGACTAACTTTTTCATTTTTTTTCTCATTCGAATTATAAATTTAGTTTAGTTTGATAACTATTAAATTTATAAAACTCATTTTTCAAATCACATTCAGCACCCATTTTCACATAAAAAAATTAACTTTGTTTTTATATTAATAGTATCCAAAGAAAACGTTAAATGATTCATTTTTTTGTCTCCCCACTAACTAAGGTCTATGCTGTTCAAACACTTGCAGAGATACTCTCAGATGATGTAAAAAAACTAAATTGGCTTTTCGGGGAGTCTTATATGTCAGTTGATCGGGTAATGCCGGGCTATTTTGTCGGGCCTAGAGCAGCAATGATCACACCTTGGAGTACCAATGCCGTAGAGATAACTCAAAATATGGGTATTTCTGGTATTATTCGTATTGAAGAATTTGAAAAAACTCCGGCAGATTTCAATGATTTTGACCCAATGCTTTTTCAGAAGTATCAGGAGCTACATCAAGAAATTTTTTCTGTAAAAATTAATCCTGAACCTATTTTAGAGATTCATGATATTGCGGCTTATAATAAATTAGAGGGTTTAGCGCTAAGTTCAGAAGAAGTTGATTATCTGGATAATTTGTCTGTCAAAATTAACAGAAAGCTCACTGATTCAGAAATTTTTGCATTCTCTCAAGCAAATTCTGAGCATTGTCGTCATAAGATCTTCAATGGCACCTTCATTATTGATGGGGAGGAAAAACCTACTTCACTATTTAAACTTATTCGCAAAACTTCGGAGACAAATCCAAATGATATAGTGTCTGCGTACAAAGATAATGTTGCCTTTGTAAAAGGTCCTAAATTAACTCAATTTGCTCCTAAAAGTGCCGATAAGTCTGATTTTTACGAAGAGAAAGAATTCGAATCCGTGCTCTCATTAAAAGCAGAAACACATAATTTCCCAACTACGGTGGAGCCCTTTAATGGTGCAGCAACGGGTTCTGGTGGAGAAATTAGAGATCGTTTGGCTGGGGGCCAAGGTTCACTACCTCTTGCAGGAACAGCAGTGTATATGACCTCTTATTCGAGACTTCAAAAGGGCCTACCCGTTGATAATCAAGGTTCAGAATGGGAATATTCAATGCATGAACGCCCTTGGCTTTACCAAACGCCTGTAGATATTTTAATTAAAGCTTCTAATGGGGCTTCAGATTTTGGAAATAAATTCGGACAACCATTAATAGTAGGTTCAGTATTAACCTTTGAGCATGAGGAAGGCAATCGTAAAATTGGCTTCGATAAAGTAATCATGCAAGCTGGTGGAATTGGTTATGGAAAACTTAATCAAGCGATAAAACAAATTCCCAAAGAGGGAGATAAAATTGTTATTCTCGGCGGTGAAAACTACCGCATAGGGATGGGCGGCGCTGCTGTTTCATCAGCTGATACGGGTG
>NZ_JBIILQ010000036.1:0-16500 GCF_044232565.1 Daejeonella sp.
GTTAAGGTTTTATTAAAAATATTTGGTGTATCGTCTTCTAGTCCAGTGCTACCGCCTCCACCTCCACTATAATCATCATTAGAAAATTTTACTGTGTGAGTATGATTGCCAGTATAATTTGTATTTATTTCTACTTTGTGCAAATGCGCTTTTAAATCATCTTGCTGAATGGTTTTAACCGTGGGACCTGTTCTCAAATTTCCTGTGCCAGCACCACGTAAAAACATAGCTCTTAGGTCGGGAGTGGTAGTCGTCCCTAATAAAGCTTTTAAATCATCGCTAAATGTTCCACTGGGGATTGCATCACCATTACACATCAACCATCCGGCTGGAGCAACAGTACCTATATAAGGCATTATCGACCCTGTTGGTACTCCATTTTGTGCATAAATAGCATAAGGAACGGCTTGTAATTTCTCATCAGAAAATACAACACTTCCCTGTGAAACTTTCAGATATGCTGATTTGGTGCTAATCAGGTTATATTGCGCCTGGTCTATCGTTAAAACGTAAGAAAATACCCCGAAATTATCTGTTTTTACGGTTGCGTTTCTGGTTAATATGGTAGTTGGAGTGCTACTTGTTAAATAATAGACTGTAAAGGCCATATCTAATTGGTCGATATTGGCCAAAGCCTCATTGTTGATATCACGGGCAATGCCTTGAATAGACATGCCTGAAGATAAAACAGTGGTTTGTGCATTAACACTTAGCGTGAATAGAAGTCCTATAAGCGCTGTAAAAACAAGGCGTAATTTTTTCATGTTGTTCATTTTTTTATGGATGTAGATTTGCAAATAAACATAAGAAAAGTATCTAATTAAAATAGCCTCTGTTTTATTTGTATATTCGGTTCATATTTCGACTATTTGACACATGTTTCTAAACGTCATTTCCTTACTTGTTGGGTTTTTATGTCTCTTTGTAGTGGTGTTGATGATTTTTAATCTCAAGCCAAATCGTCAAACAAATGTTTATCTCCTAGTTATTTTATTTATAGTAGGACTGCAACGTTTTTTGAATGCGCTTGATGTTTTAGAGTTGACCGAAGTGACTTACAGTCCTTTAAAAATTAGGTTATCTATTGGTTTTTTAATTATACCGGTTTACTATTTGTTTTTCAAGCGCCTAATTCAAGGAAGGGTTAAGCTCATAAAAGAGTTATATCATTTTATTTTACCATGCATATTGGTTTCTATTGATCTGTTTATGCTGAACTATACCCTTCGCCATATTGTTTTTCTAACTTTTTCTTGTTATTATTTCGGGGCTATATTGTTCCTGTTAAGGGTTTTTTTAAAATCAAAAAACAGGACGATGTATGAGATGGGCATTTATAAAACAATAAGGACTTGGGCATTTTTAATGGCTTCAATTACTTTTATATTACTTGTATTTTCTAATTATTTTCTGCTCAGCGAGGCTCAGTCGACAGTTATGCTAAATAATTTTTATCGATATACTTCACTGCTTTGGCTATTTGCATTGATCTATATTTTTAAAAATCCAGTAATTATTTTTGGTGAACATAATTTATTGAAAAGCATTCAGCTTGATAAACCACAAGAGTTTTTAATCTGGAGTGGGAAGCCAATTTCGTTAATTGAAGATAAAGATTTGATAATTTCGGGCAATATTTCGGATCGGGTTGATCGTATCATTCTGACTATTCAAAAACTCCAAAAATCGGATGCCTTGCTTTCTACAATTACGTTTACTGCCAAAAATTTATCTAAAGAACTAGATATACCTAGAAGTCATGTAGAATTTGTGTTTAAGTATTATTGCCACTATTCGATGAACGACTTTTGTAATCTTGTAAAAATTAATTATGCCGTTTCTCTTATGAATGATGGCTATCTTGAAAAATATACCATTGCCTCTCTGGGCGATAAATGTTTATTTAATTCCCGTTTTACTTTCTCTAAAAACTTTAAAAAGTTTATGGGGGTTTCGGTAAGTGATTATGCGCTTGATAATTCAAGGAGTGGTAAATTAGTAAAAGGGGTTTAGTTTTTTTTTATTAAATCTTGTTCCCCATAAACCATCATTTTCGATTTCTTTTTTACATAAAACATAGAAGAAATTACTAGTAAATCTGTGACATAACGCAATAAGCGTAATAATTTAAGCAATGTTTAGTGCTCTTAATTTATCTTTATGCCAAACATTATGACAACAGATTTTATTTATTAAAATGATAATTCCATTTCACCAATATTGGCTTTTTGCAATATTTTTTTTACTGTTTGCTTGTAAGAAGCAAGAAAGTCAAACTGCAGATACCCCAATTCCGAAAGATCAGACCTCAGTTAAGAACACCTCGATAAAATTAAAGATTGATAATATAGCTGCGGCAGATATTGGTACATCTATAGATGGAAGTATTTCTGGCACAACACATTATTTAAAAGATGGGATTGAGCATCTTATTATTGCGCCTACTCTATTTTTTAATAATCCCTTAATTCCAGCTATTCACTTAATTAAAAAGAATAATGAATGGGTTTATGAAGCAGCCTATAAAGATGGCGCTATGGGGGCAGGCAGAGATAGTGAACTATTTGATGATAATGGCACTATTGTTTTTGCTGATCATGGTCTTGAATTAAAGCAAGGTACTTGGCCTTTCGGTCATATTATGATGGCTAAGACTAATGGAGAGCAATTGTCATGGTCAACCATATCAACAGATAGAAGTTTTTACCACTCGGTTGCCACAGGTGATTTAAATAGCGATGGGTTAAAAGATATTATTGGCTTAACTATGGGTACCAAGGGTACTTGGATGGATAATCTTCACCCTTATATTCAGAAAGCCAATGGTAGCTTTGAGGCTGATAAAAATTTAATTTCATATAATAATTGGCTCGGAGCTTATGGTGCAGGCGCGGTTATAATAGGCAATGTTTTAGGAGATTCTAGGCTAGAAATAATTAGAGCAGATTATGGAATAAATCCTGCTTATCCATCACCCAGATACAGTTTTGCCATATTTAGTTATAGTGCACAAACGGGGAAATATGAATTCGTAAAATCACCAGGAATATTTGGTTTCGCTACTCGTAATCTGGGAGTGACTTCAATGAAGTTGGCGGATTTAGATAAGGATGGCGACTTAGATCTAATACTTGCTTATGAAGGTGATCAAATTAATGGAGTGGAAATTTGGACTAACAATGGGAATGGCGACTTTGTCTATAAAAACCAAACATTAGAATATAGTTTTGCTGATTTGCAATTCAGAGAATTTGAAGTGATTGATGCGGATGGGGACGGATGGCAAGATATAATTTTGAATCCATGGGCAGGCAAGCTTTTTAAAACAGCTAATCGTGGAGTAGCCGATGTTTTGCTTCATAACTTGATTTGGAGGAATAATAATGGAACTTTTGAAAAATTAAATAAAGCGCAAACATTGTCTTTTAGTCAAGTTCCAACTTATTTCAAAGCATTTTCCGTCAATAATAAATTAAAATTTATTGGTATTCTAGGAAATACAGATGGTACATTGGTAATTACTGAGATTAATCCGATTTTATAAAGGGGAATAATTGGATAATAGTTTTTAACGTAGCAGGGAGCAGCACCGAAAGCCGACCTCATGGTTATGAATTAAATTTTAAAATCATATGCAATGGATTTTCAATTATGTATGATTTTAAAAAATGAAAATAAAAGCATTTTAACGAGTTTGGAAGGATTAGTTCCTCACAAAGAAATTTTCATGTTTTTTTAAATAATTAATTTCTTTTTTAGTGACTTATTTTAAACCGAAATTATTGATTGCAATACTTTTATAAATTAAAATTAATTAACATTCATTAAATTAAAATCAATTCTTAACCCAACCAACATAATGCGCATACTGCCTATTTACATTCTATTAATAATACTTTCATCCTGTTCCAAACAAGAGAGTAATCCAGTAACTCCAATAACTTTAGTTACACCAATAATACCTCCAGCCCCTACAAAATTTTTAGAGACTCATACCTCTATAAACCAAAAGACTAGCTGGTATATAACCAACAAACTTTTTGATGGAACCTTTTTTATTGATAAAGACCCAGCAAAAGTTAACAGCTTATATGACAACAAAGGAACTGTAGGATTTAACTACATCCCAAATGTTCTTTCTTATCATTCTAACCGACAAAGTTTCTTTATGGGTGACTTAAATGGGGATGGAAAGACTGATATTTTCAATAACTATTGGCCTGGACCCCATGGAACAAATAAACCTGGCTATTATGTAACATGGGAATATGAAAAATTAGCATTTACAAAACCCAATATTATACAGGGACTAACTGGGGCAAGAAAATTAATCTTTAATGATTATTATGGCAACGGAAAATTAGGATTGTTGATTGCTTCCAGTGGAGTCGATGCTTTACCGTTCCCAGGAGATAGCGTACAAATTGTTAGTTTCGGAACAGACTTATCCATGACTCTAAAAAACATTACAGAAGTATTGGGGTATTACCACTCTGGGTCATCAGGAGATGTTGATAATGACGGCGATATCGATTTACTAATGTATTCAGGAGGAAGCCAAACCAAAATGGGGCCAGTATATTTTGAAAATATTGGAAATGGTAATTTTAAATACAACGCAAACCTTATTACTGGCCTTGGATACGATTTAGGGAATGCAAACAATTACTATTGCATGGAATTATTTGATGTAAATAAGGATGGATATTTAGATTTAATTTTGGGAGGAGATAATAAATCACGGGCGTCAAGAGTAATTTGGGGGGCTTCAACTCATAAATTCAATACCAACAATCAAACTATTTTACCAGCACAAACATCCTTCACAAGTGTGATGGATATGGCTTATACTGACTTGGATAAAGATGGAGATATTGATATAGTGCTACTTCATGAAATCAACTATCAAGGATTCGGTATTCAAATTTTAGAGAATCAAAATAATACGTTTGTTGATGTTACATCTGCAAAAGTTGATGTTGCCTCATTGCCTAATTCTATTTGGGCGGGTTGGATGAGACTCTACGACTTAGATAAAGACGGAGACTATGATTTAGTTGCAGATGGGTTTGGTTATAGGCAAAATCAGTCTACACCAGATGGACAGCCCACTCCAAAAATTATTTGGGTAAATGATGGTAAGGGGAACTATAAGTCCTCCTTCCTCTATTAATTTTACAATCTCACACTATCATAAACGGCCATACTCTGTTTGTCTCTAATACCCCAATACCGTTTGGTCATTGCAGGGCTACTGTGAGAAAACAGTTCCATCAATAGTATTACCGATTCAAAAAAATCTCAGCGTATTTTAAGCCAAGTAGAGACGATTTTATTTCAGATTTTAGGCATAAACTCACCATAACAAAAAAACCATCTACGAATTAACGTAAATGGTCGTTTTTAATCGTAGCGGGGAGCAGGATCGAACTGCCGACCTCAGGGTTATGAATCCTGCGCTCTAACCATCTGAGCTACCCCGCCAGGGTATGGTTAAATTTTACTGTTTGCAATGATTTATCTTGGAGAAAATCAGAAAATCTAAAGAAAAAAGATTCTTTTAGAAGATTTATAATAACAAGCTTCGTAAAACTGTTGCAAATATAGAGTAATTTACTTTTCTTTAGAAAAAAGATGAAAAAAAATCACCAAGCGATATAAATATTAAAGAAATGGCTGAAAAGATAAAGTTCAATGTAGAGTATGAGATTAAATCATCTCCTAAAATATTGTTTGGTTTTTTAAACGAACCTAATGGTCTGGCTCAATGGTTTGCCGATGATGTAACATATAAAGATCAAGTATATACATTTACTTGGGATGGCGATCAACAAAAAGCAAAATTGCTTTCTATAAAAGAAAACAAATTGGTTAAATTTAAATGGCTGGATGATGAACCTCATTGCTATTTTGAAATGGAAGTTGTGCAAGATGAACTGACCAATGACGTAGCCTTAGCAATTACAGATTTTGCAACTGAAGATGCAATTACGGACCGTAAACTCATTTGGGATAATCAAATTCAATATTTGATTAGTGTTTTAGGGGCATAGAGAAAAATTTTCTCTATTTTTACAAAGTGAAGAAAGTACACTTATTAGTGTTTAAGGCCTTTATAAGGCCTTTTATTGTTACCTTTTTCATTGTCATGTTCGTTTTATTGATGCTATTTTTATTTAAATACATTGATGATCTGATTGGAAAAGGCTTTGAGTGGTATGTGATATTGGAATTGCTGATGTATGCATCGGCAACCAACGTAGCTATGGCATTACCTCTTGCCATATTACTCTCTTCTATCATGACTTTCGGCAGTCTAGGTGAAAACTATGAGCTAGTAGCTATTAAGTCGGCTGGAATATCCCTACAAAGGGCCATGACGCCTCTGATTGTCGGGGTGAGTGTGCTCAGTTTGGCAGCTTTTCTATTCTCCGACTATATGCTTCCGGTGGCTAACCTTAAAATGGGTTCTCTTCTATATGATGTTCGTAACCAAAAGGCTGCTTTCCTGATTAAGGAGGGTATTTTTAATAATAGTATTCCTGGTTATGCCATCCGTGTGAAGAAAAAAGATCCTGATCAAACCTTACACGATGTTCTCATTTATGAACGAAATACATCTAGCGGAAATATCAATGTTTTAGTCGCCAAGGAAGGACAGATGTTTATAACGGATGATAATCAACTGCTAGTATTAAAGCTGAAAGATGGCAAACGTTATGAAGAGACTGCTGGGGCTAGCGGGCCCTATAATCCTAGGCAGAGGCTCATGAGGACCGAATTTAAGGAGACAGAACAGCGATTCGACCTTTCGGGTTTTCAGTTAAAACGTACGGATGAAGACCTGTTTAAATCGAATTATGCCATGCTTAATCTCAAGCAGCTTAATTTTTACAGAGATTCTTTTTCTCTGAAAGGGGATAGCAACTTGAGATCAACTTATCGTGATTTAAGTATGATTGCTCGCGTATATCGTACGGATTCCCTAAATACTAAAGCTCCAACGATATTCTTAAAGAAATATAAGAATGTTCTGGATTTAATTCCCTTAGATAAAAAGTTGCAGTCAGTCCAAACCGCCAAAGAACAAGTAAGGTCTATTAAAGAAGTGTTAAGTCGCAAGGAATTGTTTATTGCCGATAATGAAGCTCGAATGAGAGGGTTTTTAGTCGAGCTAAACAGGAAATTCACTTTAGCTATATCTTGTCTTGTGCTTTTCTTTATTGGAGCTCCATTGGGTGCAATTATTCGTAAAGGGGGACTAGGTTTGCCTGTTGTGATGTCAGTTTTGTTTTTCCTAATTTATCATATTATCTCAACTATAGGCGAGAAAGCAGCTAAAGAGGGGAGCCTAACCCCCTTTCTAGGGATGTGGATAGCAATCTTTACTTTAAGTCCGCTGGGAGTCTTTCTTACCTACAAAGCAACCGTTGACTCTGCACTTTTTGATTTCGATTTCTATAAACGCTGGTTTAAACAGCTTTTTGTAAAGCATCGCGAATAATACGGGAGCGCCTTCCCCTCTGGTCGGTGTTGTCACCGTACCAGCAACCTCTGTGTGTTGTCAACATACTAGCATCAATTATAGACAAGGAGTAGAACAGTGACAAGACCGACTATAAGATCCTGCTTTCTCCTTGAAAACTCATTTATTGCAAACAACTGACCTATTTGCATGGAAATGAAATCTTTGATGTAAAAAAATACGTAAATTTGCGCCCTAAATACAGTGTTCGTTTTTCGGAATCAAAGATTATATTTCCCTAAAACGGGTGCCACACAAGCCAAAATTATGTTTAACACGATTGAAGAAGCAATTAACGATATTAAAGAAGGTAAAGTTATTATTGTTGTTGATGATGAAGATAGAGAGAATGAGGGTGATTTCTTAACAGCAGCTTCCAATGCTACACCAGAAGTAATAAATTTTATGGCTACCCATGGTCGTGGTTTGATTTGCGCTCCTTTAACGGATGATCGTTGTAAAGAACTCCGACTCGATTTAATGGTTGGGAATAATACTGCAGCTTATGAGACTAATTTTACAGTCTCCGTCGACTTAATTGGACATGGTTGTACCACCGGAATTTCCGCCTCTGATCGCTCAAAAACAATACTCGCTTTAATTAATCCGAATACTAGTCCCGAAGAACTCGGGCGCCCTGGCCATATTTTCCCATTAATTGCTAAGCAAGGTGGTGTACTGCGTAGAGCAGGCCATACTGAAGCAGCGGTTGATTTGGCTGCTTTAGCAGGTCTTGAGCCTGCCGGTGTATTGGTCGAAATTTTGAAACAAGATGGTGAAATGGCACGTCTACCCGACCTTTTGATTATCGCCAAGCAGTTTGATCTTAAGATTATTTGTATTAAAGACCTGATTTCTTACCGTTTAAAAACAGAATCTCTTATTAAAAAGGAGGTTTCTGTCAAATTGCCTACTCAATGGGGTGATTTTGAAATGGTTGCTTATTCACAAATCACTACTGGTGAACAGCATTTGGCTTTAATTAAAGGTAGCTGGGAGGAGGATGAGCCTGTTTTAGTTAGGGTACATAGCTCATGTATTACTGGTGATATTTTCGGTTCTTGCCGCTGCGATTGCGGTCCTCAGCTTCATAAAGCTATGGAAATGATCGAAAAAGAAGGCAAGGGAGTAATAATTTACATGAATCAAGAAGGTCGCGGTATCGGTTTGATTAACAAATTGCATGCTTATAATCTTCAAGAAAATGGTTTAGATACAGTGGATGCCAATTTACAATTAGGCTTCCCAATGGATCAGCGCGATTATGGCATTGGTGCCCAGATTCTTAGAAACTTGGGTGTCAAAAAAATGAGATTGATGTCAAATAATCCAACCAAACGCTCCGGACTAATTGGGTATGGTTTGGAGGTGGTATCTAACATCCCAATTGAAATAAAGTCGAATATTCATAACGAAATTTACTTGAAAACAAAACGGGATAAGATGGGACATACAATTATGAAAAATAGCTAATTAGCTTATTTTTTTCTGGTTTTTGGATCTTCAGGTTTTATGGCATTTATGTCTAGAACCTGCTTTTGCTTGCCTTGGCTGCGTGCTTCTTTTCGCTTTTCTCCAACTAAAATACCTAATAGTTCCTTAAAGCTGTCGAAGTCTTTGCGGTAAACAAGACCTATCGCACTAACATATTCATTGTTAGAAGAAAGATTACTTAAGAAACTTCTGTTATTGAGTTTATTTGATGCACGAAGCACCAAGTCGCCATTCTTTTTAATAAGATAGATGGCTTCCACATCACGGGCAATAAGCGAGTTGCCTCCAATCACCGAAAAATCAGAAAATGTACTGCTGCTGTTTAGTCGGTTTGTTACACCACCAGTTAATATTAAGCGGTCTTTTAAGAAACGAAATGAAGCACTGCCCTCATTAAAAGATCTAATATTTAGATCCACAAAATTTAGATTTAATGATTGGGAAAGTATCGTGTTAAGCTGATTGAAGAATAGTTCTGATCCTGCACTAATAAAAGTGGATGTAGCGATACCGCCAATGCCATTACTTTGGTCGGCACTACCCGCAAAAGAACGCCTAACAATTAAGCTTAAAGCTTGTTGATTGGTATTGTTTACATCACTTAGGTAAGACTGTAGCTCGTCTTTAATGTAGGTATTGGCTGGGAAATTTATGTCGAAAGAAATATTGGGTGTCATTAAAGGCCCACTTAAATTCATAACAGCCTCAGCAGCCACTTTTTGATTGTCATCACTAGCACGCCCGGCAGCCAAATACAATGGCGCTATGGCTGTTCTAACCTCATATAGCGCTTTTAAATTAATTGTTGCTTCAACAGGATTACCCGTCCAACGAATAGAACCTCCCTCGCTAATCTTAAACAGTTTATTGATGAAATCTTGTGCCGTGAACTGAAATTTACCACTGCTGATGAGGTAATCGCCATACATTTCGAAATCGCCTAAAGAGGTAATTTTTAAATTTAATTCCGAATCACCCCTCCCAGACAATCTGCCCAAACTAGTGAAAATATTAACCTCCGAATTCTGGTCTACTTGTAGATTGAAATCCATGGTCAGGCCTTTGAATGAGGTTTCCTTCGGTTTGTTTAAGCGGGTGTCTGAGGATATAAAAGTGATAAAGTCATTTTTACTAACCGTTGCGGATGAGTTAAGTGGAATATTGAAAACGGTTCCAGCTTCAGTCTTGGCATTAATATTTATCCGCATGTCATTGGTGGGGCCATTAAATCTAAAAAGCCCAGTTCCATAAGCAACGCCATAATATAGCGGATTATCTTTGGAGGTGGTATTTAAAGCCATAAACTTGTTTGCCCTAATATCGATATTGATATCCGGATTGTTTGGATTAGCCATATCAACTGTTCCATTGGCAATGGCTTCATTGTTTTTAATGTCCTTTAATTTAAGGTTTTTCAGTTTGATGACACTATTCTCAACTTCAACCTGATCATTAATTCTATAGGGCGTCTTTAGGTAATTAATGGTCATCCCGGCATTAATCAATGAAAGACTTCCATTTATTTGGGGCTTATTTATTTTTCCGGTAACGCTTAGGTCTGCGGATACCTGACCCTGCATATTTGAAATTAAATGCTTTAATAAGGGCTGAAAAATAACTACCTCATTGTTATTCATTACCACTTTCATATCCAAGCTATTCTGATCAGGATTAGCATTATAGGTTCCATCAATCTCTAGATTTTTTCTGCCTTTATCCACAATATCTACCTTGATATTGATTAGATTGGTAGCATTATCAACCCCTGCAGTCATGTTTAGATCTCCAATCGACAAGTTATTGTAATTGAGGCTGTCAATTTTAATTCCTGCCTCCAGTTTAGGAGTTGATTTTAGCGAGGCGAGGCTAGCTTTCCCATTCAAAATACCTCCCAAAGTTATGCCTAAGGGTTTAGTCAATGGGTTAATAGACGCAAGCTTAAACTTGTTAAATCCTATAAGTAGTTCATCATCAGGATTTTCGGAAATAATTCCGTCAATGGTTAACATTTGATTGTCTTTAAACAATTCAAATCCCGTAATTTTTGTCCGACGGAATAAGCTGAAAGCGTCATCTTTCCCTCTGCCTTCATCAAAACTGAAGCTCACCTTTTCTTGGATTTTCCAAATCTCACTGTTAATCAGTATGTCGGAGGGTAAAATACTGAGCTTTATTCTTTCTGCTCCTTCCGCCCTAAACTCTACTAATGAGTTTAAATCCAGCTGGTTAGTAGCATTTTTGTCGGATAATTTTATGTTTAGATTTAGGCTATCGTTTCTCAGGATATTGGCAATATTTACATTTTTGATGAATAAACTGTCGGTAATATCAATCCGCTCGGAACTAATGAACAAGTTCAATGCATCTTCTGTAGTAGCTTCATCAATAATTAAATCATTGATTTTTATTTTTTTGAATTGTATTAGCTTGATGTATCCGTTTAAAGTAGCTATATTTTTTTCGGAGACAAACTTTCCCGTGAAACTTGCCTGCTCTGGTATTTTCAAATCTGGAATTAAAAGCATGCTTATCGGGTCAAAATACTTGATATTCAGGCTGAATTCGAAATCTTGTTGGCCGGGTTTGATAAATTTTAATCCCGATGCAGGAATGTATCTGCTGATTACCGATTTAAAATAGGAAGGAAAAGTTTTTAAATCGTACTGTCCCTTGATACTCGCGTCTAGTATGTCTGAACTAATACTTAATGAGCGCTGTAATCCAGTTCCTTGAGCACTTAAATTTATTGAATCGACTATAAATGAGTTTTTCGGATTACTTAATTGAATTCTATTAGCTGAAACAAAACCCTCAATATTATCTAAATTAGTTCCCGAAAAATTGGTGCTTAACTCAGCATCAAATTGAATAGTATCCTTCGTAAAATTTAGTTTTTGTAGGTTTGCACTACCAATTAAGGCATTGAAATTATAAACTGGATTTTCTGGATTCAAATCAATGTTACCCTTAAAATCTAGATTAATATTGCTGTCTTTTACTTCTATGATGCCTGCAAAAACCTTTTTGTTAAAGTTCCCATCAAGCTTAATATTGCTGTAACGATAGTTATTATACTCGAAGTATTGAATTTCACTTTTTATTTTCTCCTTTAAAGTGCTGATTTTAAATCCCTTACCGCTAATTATGGCGCTAAGACTTGTTCTTCCTATTTTTGGAGAGCTAATTAATTCGCCGATGTTGAAGTCTATTGCTTTTAATGATCCGTCATAACTTGGTATATTGTCTTGCCCAAATTTCATGTTAATGTCGGTTGCTAAGCGACCAGCCTTAGTTTTAAATTCTCCAAAAGATATAAAGTTATTTATAAATCCAGAGAAGCGACCTTTGAAGTTTATGGTTCCTAGTTTGTTGGCAAATTCTGGAATTAGCGACTTTTTATTACCTGTGGCACGAGCAATGATAAAGTCTATATCTTGTTTATTGGTAGATATTTGCTCAAAATTCAGATCCATTAAGGTTTGTTTAATTAGGGGCAAACCTTTTAACGAAAAATCTCCTTTCACATAAGTTGCTTGTCCGCTTTGAATAATTAAATCTTTTGCCTTCAAATTATTTACATATCCCGAAACTCTACCGTTGAACTGTAATATAACGTTGGATTTGGCTAAGTTGGGTGAAAAAAAGGCGATGTCCGAGCTATTTATTTTGGAACTCTTAAAATTTGACTGCATAAACACCTTGCTTATGAACTTATTAAAGTCCTTGAAGCTCGAATATTTCATCAAGAAGTAATCACCTATTTTGCTGTTTTCGGTTTCAAGTAAAAGATCCTTGAACTCCATCTGATTGGTGTCTATTATGGCAATACTTGTTAGATTTTTTAAATAAAATCCAGATTTTTCTTTAAAAGTCAGATTCTCCACACTCATTTTGGCGAGGTGATTTTTTGTATCTATTCCGGTGATGGTACTGCTAAAATCCCTCAAATGAATATCATTGAAGTTTATTCCTTGAACAGGGTTAGAATTAATGTAATTCTTGTACTTAAATGAGATATTGCTTAACACCACTTTGTCTAAAGTCAAATCCAGAGTTTTGCTTTTTTGCTTTTTTGCTTTTTTTGCTGTCTTGAAGTAGTTTATGATGAAAGTTAGGTTCGTACTTTTGTCTTTAAATTGCTTCAAATAAAACTTACCATCATTCATTTGTACAGATTTAACCGAGAATTTAGTGAGGTTAAATGGGATAAAATTAAGCTGGACTTTAAACTTAGGGGAAAAGAGTAGGGTGTCTTTATTCAAATCTTCAACATACAAGGTATCTAATTCTAATGTTTTGAGGGATTTAATGTGCAATCCACCCACATAAATCCTTGTATTTAAATCTTTTGAAAACTTTTCTGCAACTTTTTTAGCGAGATAAGTTTGTACTGGCCTAAATTGTAGAGAAATAAATAGGCCAATGAGCAACAATAAAAATGTTGTCATCACCCAAAATGCTATTTTTAGTCCTTTTTTGATAAATTTGTATTTAAATAATCTATAACAATCTTAATCTAACGTTTTGGCAATTATCCTGGGCATTGAGTCTTCTTGTGACGATACTTCGGCTTCCATTTGTGTTAATGGAAAAATATACTCAAATATTATCGCTAGTCAGGTTATCCATCAAAAATATGGTGGCGTAATTCCTGAATTGGCATCAAGGGTTCATCAACAAAATATTATTCCTGCCGTTCATCAAGCAATTGCTGATGCAAAAATACATAAAAATGACATTGATGCGGTCGCTTTTACACGCGGACCTGGATTATTAGGGTCCTTAATTGTTGGAACCTCCTTTGCAAAGGCATTTGCACTCGCAAATGGTTTACCACTTATTGAGGTAAATCACATGCAGGCACATATATTGGCGCATTTTATTGATGAAAATAAGCCTTCATTCCCATTTATTTGTTTAACCGTTTCGGGTGGACACACGCAAATTGTTTTGGTGAAGGATTATTTTGATATGGAAATTGTTGGTCAAACAACAGATGATGCTGCGGGTGAAGCTTTTGATAAAACGGCTAAAATGCTTGGTTTGCCTTATCCCGGCGGACCATTAATCGATAAATATGCCAAGGAGGGTAATAAGTTGGCATTCAAATTTCCTGAGCCACAAATCCATGGTCTTGATTTCAGCTTTAGTGGATTGAAAACTTCCATCATGTATTTTGTAAGGGATAGGTTAAAAGATGATCCAGATTTCTTGCAAAATAATCTTGCTGATGTTTGTGCCTCTGTTCAGGAGCGCATCATTTCTATTCTTCTGAATAAATTGAAAAAGGCAGCAGTACAATTTGATATTAGAAATATTGCGATTGCAGGTGGGGTTTCGGCAAATTCGGGACTTAGAGCGGCATTAAATCAAACGGCTGAAGAATTAAATTGGAACGTTTTTATTCCTAAGTTTGAATATTGTACTGATAATGCAGCAATGATTGCTATTGCAGGACACTATAAATTTCTAAATCAGGAATTTGTTGGACAAGATGTTGCTCCAATGGCCCGAATGAAGTTTTAATTTTTTTTATGCTTCCTTACAAACAATGTAATAGGAGCTTTACAAATATATATTATGAGCGCAGTTAGTCTTATTTTCTTTTTAGTATTCTTAATTCCTTTAACAGGATTGTTGATTTGGGTGATGCGTCAGGATAAACGTAAAGGCAAAATAGGACTCTATGTGCTCGCTTTTATTGTAATTGTAGGGGTTTGGTTTATGTATTTCATGACCAAGGGCAAATAGTTCTCCCTTCACATTCTAATTCGTTTTGGTTTGAAAAGCAATAGTTCTCAATATTTATTTGCTTTAAATCACTTTATTGTCGAATTTGACATTTAATAATCCTTAACCTATAGAAATAGGAAAGTTCATTATGTCCTGTTCTTTCAATTTTCTTGCAAAAATCTTTTATCAAATGAAAAAAATCAATTCTTTATTGTTTGTTTTATTACTCTTTGTTTGCTCGATGCGAGCCTATGCTCAACCTGTTGAACAGAATGTAAAAGTTATTGTAGCTCCAGATCATGTGGATTGGCAATATAAATTAGGTGAGAAAGTTAAATTTAAGGTTTCAGTTCTTCAATACGGTAATCCGCTAAAAAATGTGAGTGTGAGGTATGATATGGGTCCTGAAAGAATGGAAACTGAAATGAAAGGAGCTTTACAACTTAATGATGGCCAATCTATCATCAATGGAGGCACTATGAAGAGCCCGGGTTTTTATCGTTGTACCGTAACCGCTGAAGTTAATGGCAAAAGCTACAGGGGTTTAGCTACTGTTGGGTTTAACCCAGATCAAATTAAACCTGCTTTAGAGTCTGTTCCTGCAGATTTTATCCAGTTTTGGGATGATGCAAAAGCTGATTTGGCTAAAATTCCTATGGATTCACGAATGACTTTATTGCCGGAACGCTCAACAGAAAAAGTGAATGTGTATCATGTTAATTTTCAGAACTTCCGTGTAGGTAGTAGGATCTATGGAATATTGTGTATTCCTAAGGCAGAAGGGAAATATCCCGCATTATTAAGAGTGCCTGGGGCAGGAGTAAGACCCTATAATGGGGATGTAGCTACTGCCGAAAGAGGTGTAATTACTTTGGAAATAGGTATTCATGGCGTCCCTGTGAATATGGATCCGAGTGTTTACACTAATTTAGCTTCTGGTGCGCTATCTGGTTATCAGTCTTTTAACCTCGACGATCGTGATCGTTATTATTATAAAAGGGTTTATATGGCCTGCATTAGAGCCAATGATTTTTTAACCTCTTTAGCTCAGTATGATGGTTCAACTTTGGGAGTAACTGGCGGTAGTCAGGGTGGTGCATTGTCTATTGTAACTGCTGCTCTTGACCCGCGTGTTAAGTTTTTAGCAGCATATTACCCCGCTTTGAGTGATTTAACAGGATTTATGATTGGCCGAGCAGGCGGATGGCCACATTTATTTAATAAGGGAAATGCCATGCAGATTAGTATTGCCGATAAGCTTAAAACTAGTGCATATTATGATGTGGTTAATTTTGCAAAAATGTTGAAAGTGC
Organism: Daejeonella sp.; assembly: GCF_044232565.1. Lineage (GTDB taxonomy): Bacteria > Bacteroidota > Bacteroidia > Sphingobacteriales > Sphingobacteriaceae > Daejeonella. Next base: position 16,066 of record NZ_JBIILQ010000036.1, read on the forward strand.
CGGGTAAATATAGCTGGGGCTTTAACGATGAAACTTGTCCCCCAACATCCATGTATGCCGCCTACAATGTTATTTCTGCGCCTAAAACTTTGTTCTTAGCGCAAGAAACTGGTCATTGGGTTTACCCCGAGCAGCGTGAAAATATGGAAAGCTGGCTTAAAATGCAGCTTCGAGTAAATTAATTTTTAGTGCATTAAAAAGCCCGCATGATTGATGCGGGCTTGATATTTCATGATTTTTCTTTCTTGAATGTTATTGTTTTTCTTCAAGCTTATCAGCAGTAACAGTGTCCTTGATTTTAGCTTCAAGTTCATCCATTAAGTCTGGATTGTCGAGCAATAATTGCTTAACCGCATCACGCCCTTGACCCAATTTTGTATCGCCATAGCTAAACCATGATCCTGCTTTTTTAATTATTTCAAAGTCAACACCTAA
>NZ_JBIILQ010000037.1:0-16468 GCF_044232565.1 Daejeonella sp.
CTTTTTCACTCGTTTATTGATTATAATTATTGATTGATCTAAAGAATTACCAGCTGGTAATAATATTACAGAACCCGCTGATTTAACACCCTGTACATAATCTTATGCTCTTTATGTTGAGCCGCTGCTTCCACATATACAATGGTTCGTGTACAGATATCATATCTTGAGGAAATAATGCCGCATTTTGTCGAATGCCTTATTTGAATCACTAATTATTTTGGAGCTGATTAAACCTGGTTTATAGCATACCTATATTTCGGATAATGTTTCTGTTTTCATGATTTTTTTTACCCCCAATTCTGCCAGCAGCTACTTAGCTTGTTAATCATTAATAATTCAGATTTAAACTTTACTATTAAAATAATTGCCTTTTATTTTAAAATAAAAGATGTTTTTTTCTTTGAAAAAATATTGTATTAATTAAAGGTATAAGAATTATACTTTTTGAGTTTTTAATAAAAATTAAAGTAACCTTACTGTGTTTCTTTGTGGTGCTATGCTAAAGTTATAGTGTGGCTATCATGTATTAAACGCCAATAGTCAATTACTTTAACGAATAAACCTTATAAACTATCAACCTTAAAAAACTATCAAAATATTCTACCAAAAATTAAATTCCATGAAATCTTTCTCTCTCTATTTAGTTAGCTTTTTGCTAGTACTAATTTCAGTACCAGCACTAGCACAAATTGGTATTGGTACTACTACTCCCGCTGCTTCTGCAGCTTTAGAAGTGAGTTCAACATCCAATAACAAAGGAATCTTAATCCCCAGATTAAGCGCTAGCCAAAAAGATGCTATTGCGAGTCCTGCAGAAGGCTTAATGGTATATCAAACTACTGCTCCAGCGGGATTTTATTATTATACGGGCACTTCCTGGAAATTGATGGTTACGCAAACAGATTTGGACACGAAAGTAAACAAGGTAACAGGCAAAGAACTTTCCACTAACGACTATACCTCGGCAGAGCAGACTAAGCTTGCAGCCATCTCGGGCACTAATACTGGCGATCAAACTACTGTTTCTGGTAATGCAGGAACTGCCACTAAATTAGCAACAGCAAGAGATATCAATGGCGTTGCGTTTGATGGTACTGCGAATATAACCGTAACTGCAGATGCAGGAACATTAAGTGGCACCACCTTAAAATCTACCGTAACGGGTTCTAGTTTAACGAGTGTAGGAACATTAGCGAACTTAACGGTAACCAATCCAATAGCAGGAAGCATAACAGGTAATGCGGCAACAGCTACTTTAGCTAGCACGGCAACAACGAATGCGAACCTGACAGGTCCAGTTACTTCGGTAGGAAATACTACAGCCATTGCAAACGGAGCAATCACGAATGCGATGCTTGCCAATACAGCTGTAGCCAATTTAACGGGTACTAATACAGGCGATCAAACTACGATTTCTGGTAATGCAGGAACTGCCACCAAATTAGCAAGCCCAAGAAACATCAATGGCGTTGCGTTTGATGGTAGTGGGAATATAACTGTAACTGCAGATGCAGGAACTTTAACAGGTACCACTTTAAAATCTACCGTAACAGGTTCAAGTTTAACGAGTGTTGGGACATTAGCGAACTTAACGGTTACCAATCCAATAGTTGGAAGTATAACTGGTAATGCAGCAACAGCTACTTTAGCGAGCACCGTAACGACCAATGCGAATTTAACAGGAGATGTGACCAGTATTGGGAATGCGGCAACGATTGCTAATAATGCAGTTACAACGGCAAGAATAGCCAATGGAGCAATCACTAATGCAAAAATTGCAGATGTAGCAGCTACAAAAATTACAGGAACCTTAGCTGTAGCCAATGGCGGAACAGGAGCTTCAACAGATGCTGAGGCAAGAACGAATTTAGGATTAGGAAATGTAAATAATACAACAGATTTATTAAAGCCAATCAGTACATTAACTCAAAATGCTTTAGATTTAAAAGCACCTTTAGCATCACCTACTTTAACAGGAACCCCATTGGCTCCAACTGCAACAGCAGAAACGAATACTACTCAAATTGCGACGACTCAATTTGTAACTGGTAAAATTACTACCGCTAATGCTCTGGTTGTACCATATACCGGGGCAACCCAAGCGGTTGATTTAGGGGCTTACAATCTCACTGTAAATGGGGTATCAGTAGGTATAGGATCAGGAGCAAATGCTTCTAGTAATACTGCGATTGGCAATGATGCACTGAGCCAAAACACGGATGGTGTAATTAATACCGCGCTTGGATTGAGGGCACTTTCCAAAAATACAATTGGCTCTTTCAATACTGCAACTAGTGCAGGTGCACTAAGTAATAATACCGAGGGGAACTCCAATACTGCTAATGGATTTGATGCGCTCACAAAAAATACGATAGGCTCAAATAATACTGCAAATGGCGAAAGAGCGCTCTATAATAACACGTCTGGCGGAAACAATACCGCAACAGGTAATTATGCACTTTCTGGAAACACAACAGGTACTGGAAATATCGCAGTCGGATATCAAGCACTTGGCAATAACATAGGTGGCACATTCAATACAGCAGTTGGATATAATGCTGATGTTGCTTCGGGGGCATTATACAATGCTACTGCTATTGGATGGGGAGCTCAGGTTGCAGCAAGTAATACAATTCAATTAGGAAATACAAGTGTAGAAAATGTAAAAACAAATGGAACGATTACAGCCGGTACCGTTACTTATCCTAAAATAGATGGAGCTGCAGGTCAGGTTTTAACGGCAAATGGAGCAGGAGTACCAACATGGCTTACACCTGCTGCTGGAGGTATACCTTATACAGGAGCTAATGGTGCAGTCAATTTAGGTGCTTATGATTTAAAGGTAAATGATTTAACCGTTGGAAGAGGTGGAGGGAATGTTGATGGTAACACCGCCAATGGTAGCATGTCACTATATTCTAATTCCTCCGGTAATAGTAACACAGCCTATGGTTATGCATCATTGTATTCTAATACCACCGGTAGTAGTAACATCGCCAATGGTAATCAATCACTTTATTTCAACACCACTGGTTCTAATAACACCGCAATTGGTAATGCATCACTAAATTCTAATATCACGGGTGAAGATAACACCGCCAACGGTTTTGGGGCACTATATAAAAACACTGGTGGGTATAACACCGCCAGTGGCTCTCGATCACTATATTCCAACACCACAGGTGGATCTAACACTGCTTTAGGTTACTCTGCTGGAACTACAAATACTACTGGAAATCAAAATACACTTATCGGTTATTCTGCAGATGTATCATCAAACAACCTTTTTAATGCAACCGCAATAGGAGCTGGCGCTATAGTTTCTGCTGAAAATACGATTCAATTGGGAAATACAAGTGTAACAAATGTTAAAACAAATGGAACCTTAACTGCAGGAACTGTTACTTATCCAAAAACTCATAATTCAACCGATGGGCAGGTATTAACAACAAATGCTGCCGGGGTGGCAAGTTGGGCAGCTTTTCCTACTGGAGTAAGCTCTGTCGGAACAATTAGCGGAACATCAAATGTAAATGGTGCAACAATAAGCAGTAATACCATAACACTTACTCCTGCAGATGCGACCAATGGCGGTATTGTAACTACAACAGCTCAAACAATTGCTGGAGCAAAAACATTTTCAAGTGTTGATGGCTTAATGGCTACAGGTACTTTTGGCCAGGGTACCGCTAGCTCATTGGGCGCAGGTACCCGCATGATGTGGTATCCTAAAAAGGCTGCTTTTAGGGCAGGTATGGCAGGATCTGTTCCCTCAACAGAATGGAATGATAGTAATATAGGGGATTATTCCACTGCGATGGGGTCTAACACCAACGCCATTGGAGGAGCCTCCACTGCGCTGGGTAATTGGACTACTGCCAGCGGTCCATCATCCACTGCTATGGGTGCTTCAACTACTGCTATGGGTGCTTCATCTACAGCTTTCGGTGATAATACCTCTGCCAAGTCTTTTGCAGAAACTGTTATTGGAACATACAATACAGTTTATACACCAACCTCCACCACTGCATTTAATAGTGCTGACCGCTTATTTGTAATTGGTAATGGAGTATACAATATAGAAAGCAATGCCCTTGTCATGTTGAAAAATGGTAATACTACTTTTGGTGGTTCATTAACAGTAAATGGAAATGGATCTAGTACCAGTTTTGCATTGCCAAGTGTGCGTGGGACCAATGGTCAAGTTCTCACCACAAATGGTGCGGGTTTGGCTACCTGGGAAACCGCTTCATCAGGTTCTACAGGGGTCGATTTAACTACCAACCAAAGCGTAGGAGGCTTAAAAACATTTACTAGTACTGATGGATTGTTAGCATTAGGTACTTATAGCTCGGGAACCACATCATCAATTGGCGCAGGTACCCGCATGATGTGGTATCCTAAAAAATCTGCATTTAGGGCAGGAACTATTACTGGAGATAAGTGGGATGATGTCAATATTGGGAATTATTCCGCCGCTATGGGTTATTCTACCACTGCCAGCGGCCAAAGTTCCACTGCGATGGGTTATTCTACAACTGCCAGCGGTAGTAATTCCACTTCGATGGGTAATGCTAACATTGCAAGTGGAGTTGCCTCCACTGCGATGGGTTATGAGTCCAATGCCAGCGGCTCTATCTCCACTGCAATGGGTGAGTATACTACTGCCAGCGGTAGTAATTCCACTTCGATGGGTTCTTACTCAATGGCAAGCGGCAATGCTTCCGTTGCGATGGGTTCACAGACCGTTGCAAGTGCCAATTTTACCGTTGCGATGGGTATTGGTACCATTGCTAGGTCATATGGAGAAACAGCAATTGGTGCGTACAATACAGATTATAGTCCTAGTAATTCATTATCCGCTTATATGTCTGTTGCTAATGACCGCTTGTTTGTAATTGGCAACGGAACATCCTCAGCACAAAGCGATGCGCTTGTTATGTTAAAAAATGGCGATGCAACTTTTTCGGGTATAGTTACTTCAACCGTAACTGGACCTTCTGATCTGCGTTTAAAAAGAAATATTGCCCCCTTGCAAAATAGTATAGATGCAATCATGCAGTTAAAACCAGTGAGCTATGAAAAGAAAAACACGCTGGCTGCTACCGACTACTCCATCAAAGAAAATGGTTTTATTGCACAGGAATTGCAAAAAATTATGCCAAGCTTGGTGATTGAAGGAACGGATAAAGACAAGCTGCTTTCAGTTAATTACACCGCTTTGATACCTGTTTTAACACAAGCCATTCAAGAGCAACAAAAAGCCATTCAAGCACAACAAAAACAAATCGAAGAACTTAAATTGCTTATTTTGTCTATGAAAAAATAGGCTTTTTGATTAGTAAACTATCCGAAATACAGCTAGTTTTCTGTAGGTATTCAAACCAATTGTGCTTTTTATTTGAAAAAGTACTATTAATCAAGCACAGATTTAGTATTACATAAAAGCGATCGATTTTTAAAATTCAAAGCCTTACACTATGAGTTGCCACTTTATGCTGAGGAGGATAAAATCATTAAACAAATGTTTATGTAATTGCTTGTCCGTAACTATTTTTTATTAATTAATTATTAGTTGGTAATAATAATAAGGAACCCACTGATTTAACACCCTATACATAATCTTATGCTCCTTATGCTGAGCCACAGCTTCCACGTACACTATGGTGCCTTCTTTAATGATTCCTATAGCTTGGGTGGCCTTCAATGAAATGGAACATGTAATTGTCGTAAAACACCCCTCCTACTTATTAGAAGGAGTGTTCTTTCATCGTAAAATGATAGTTTTCTATTCATAATTTAGTTTAAAAACCAATTGTTTTGCTTGTTATCTAGGCCATACTGGAGCTATTTGACAAATTCATGTGCATCTTCTGACCTATCCAAGAAACTATCAATGAAGGAGCTCTTATTAGCCCCTGTGAAGAGGTTGTACAATTGCCATAGGCTCAGTTTCCCATAGATATCAGAACCAAAATCCTGACCCCAATAATAATCCTTGACTACAGAACCAATCTGTGTATCAGTTAAGGGAAGGCTTTCAGGAAAGATCTGCTCTTTTAATGCCCTTGGTAAATGCTGGTACATTCTGCATCTACCTACTAGAAGAGCAAATTGTTGTTCAGTCCTGACTAACTTGTCTTTTTTTATCATCCCAGTACTTTCTTGATACAGAAATACCAGCTGAAATGGTGTAAACGTTTTTAAACTGAGTGATTCTAAAGATGATGGAATAAGTTCCATCTGATTTTGATCTTCTGGTATCTAATACCAAATTGAGTTGTACCATAATTTGAGTTGTATTATGGTCATGATTATGGAGTAGTTATGCGTGAGTCTTGTGCAAACTATGTGCAAAATAAACCCCTAAAAAGAGTGAAAATCGAGCGATTTTTAAATAAAAAAGGAGTTACAAATTAATGTAACTCCTTGATTATCAAGCTCCCCTTTTTGACGAAAGATGCAACTATAATACGTTGATTGAGTATGTAACTATCAGGAAATTAAAGGGTTGAACTTAGTGTCAAATTGCAAGAATCTACTTTACCCTCCAAGCGTTCATTATACCTGACTTGATATCGGTATAACTTGTGAAAAATATAAATAGCTAGACACTTAACTCAAACAAACTTACCGTTGCGTTATGGTAGTGCTTTGGTAAATCCACTGTATTAGTTAATTGTGAAAGTCCTAAGAAATTGAACCCAAAATTAGTATAATGTTGTATCAATTTCTGATTCTCGCCTACCGTATCCAAGCGGATAAACTTTTTGTTATTTTGAATTGCATATAATTTAGCCCATTCTACCATTTGCTTTACATAGGCCTTACCGCGACAATTAGGATTTGTTGATATTCTATGAATATAGACAGATGGGTCTGAGTCTTTATCGACCCAAATTAATGGGTCAGAAAAAGTAGTCGCCCAAATACATACCACCTGCCCATCAATAATCATCTTCCATTGTCTATTCTCTACAATTTCATTTATAACCATCTCTCTTTCAAACTCCGGCCAATGACTAATGAATCTTTCTTTTTGATATGCTGTAGCAGACCTGTATAAATCAAATATGAATTCCAAATCGTCTATTGTACTATTTTGTATCTCCATTTATGCTAAAATTATTTTATCAAATATACAAACAGAAGAGAAAAAGGCTGGCTATTTTTATCTAATTACGAAGCATTTACGTGGAAAAACTAAGCTCCTCTAGCTCCCTGATAAACAAAGAAAATTTTACGAAAACCTCTACTGAACTCGAACCACAAAAACCAACATTAAATCTTCCATATAAATTCGATAGACCACTTTTCTCCTCAACACAATGATTTAGGGTTGCAGCTTTTACGAAAAATGAGGTTTTGAAAATCAAAAAGTTGCAACCACAAATAATGTTCGTTTGACGAATGTAGACGCAGTTTTTAAACAAAAAAAGAGGTCGAAATGACCTCTTTTTGATTTTTGCTCCCAAGCCTGGACTCGAACCAGGGACCCTCTGATTAACAGTCAGATGCTCTAACCAGCTGAGCTACTTAGGAATTTCTGGCTTCGAAATCAACCTGTGATTTCGTCCCTTTCGGGAGTGCAATATTCGGGATTTTAAATTATTTATGCAATATTTGTTTGAAATATTTTTTAAATAAATTATGAGTCTAGTAATTATTGGGTCTGTTGCCTTTGATGCAATTGAAACTCCTTTCGGAAAAACCGACAAAATAGTGGGCGGAGCGGCCACATACGCAAGTTTAGCGGCTTCCTACTTTTATAAAAAAGTAAAGATTGTTGGAGTAGTGGGTGAAGATTTTCATCAAGAAGATATCCAAAATTTTAATGATCACGGCATAAATACCGAAGGATTGCAAATTAAAAAAGGCGAAAAATCATTTTTTTGGTCTGGAAAATATCATAATGACATGAATAGTCGTGATACTTTAGTCACAGAATTAAATGTCCTTGCTGATTTTGATCCTATTATCCCTGAGAGCTACCAGGACTGCGAATTCCTGATGTTGGGCAATCTTACCCCACAAATACAACAAACTGTGATCAGTCGCATAAAAAGCCGCCCTAAGCTAATAGTGCTTGACACCATGAACTTCTGGATGGACATCGCATTAGACGATCTTCTTGCAGTGATTAAAAATGTGGATGTTTTAACCATTAATGATGCGGAAGCTAGACAATTGTCTGGGGAGTACTCTCTAGTGAAAGCGGCCAATAAAATCATGGCTATGGGACCCAAATACTTAATTATAAAAAAAGGAGAGCATGGTGCTTTATTATTTAATGAAGACCTCATATTCTCTGCCCCTGCCCTACCTCTTGCTGATGTATTTGATCCAACAGGTGCCGGCGACACCTTCGCAGGTGGTTTTATTGGTTACCTTGCACAAGTAGATACCATCAATTTCAATAATATGAAAAATGCGATCATCTTCGGATCTGCCCTTGCCTCTTTCTGCGTTGAAAAATTCGGAACTGAACGTATCAAAAACTTAAGTCAAGATGAAATTAAGTCAAGAGTACAGCAATTTGTGAAACTTAGCAGCTTTACTATAGGATAGTAGTGCGGTGGAAAAACACCAACCACATGTAAATGGCGCTTTGAGTAATTAAAGCGCCATTTTTTGTGAATAAATATTTGTTTAGAACAAGGAATAAAAAGCAAAGAATAAGGAGCAAAGAATAAGGAGCAAAGAATAAGTGCAGACAAAGATAAAAATCACAGGCTTCGAGAACCTCAGCCAGCGGATAGCTGATGTCGCCAGCCTGATAACTGACAACTGACAACCCATTCTATAGCAGATATCGTAGATCTAACCAACTAATAACTAACCACCCAACCAACTAATAACTAACCAACTAACCAACTAATAACTAACCACCCAACCAACTAATCTCTAACCCTCCCCACCACTTTAAATTTCGAAAACACCTGCTTCGAATGTGGTGCATCTTTCAACTCCTCCGTTAAATCTTGACCCGCCCAATGTTCATAATGCTTGCCATTTTTCCATAAGCGACTTTCGCTCACATCATAAATTAGTCCCTCAAAGGCTACCCAAATTTCCGGCTTATCTTGTCCGTTGCGAAGAGCAAGATATGATCTACTATATTCAGGCAAATCAATCATTTGGCAACAGCCCCCTTTTTTCTAAAATACTCAAACAATAAAATATTTATCAACAGCATAGAAAGAGAGTAAAAATGGTCTTCAAGTGGAATGGTTCCTACTCGGATGGCCATATTTTCGGCATCATTGTATAGCACAATCGGAATGGATGTTAATAATCCATTGACGATGTAAAAAGGGATTAGGGAAACTAAATATGCTAAGTAAAAGCGACTCATAATTGTGCTTTTCACAATAAATTCGCTAACAATCAATACCACAGCTAGCAATCCAAAGGTAATTAGACTATAAACTCGATCGTAATAAAGAAAGACCATTAAACCTGAAAATGCGATAAGAATATAGCTTATTGGGCTTGAAAATCGTTTTAAAAGGTCGGTTTTAACGTAATAATTCAAGCATTCATACACAAAAACACAGGCAAATGGCACCGTAATAAAGAAAAGTATCTCTTCTATCGGTAAATTAAGAATATTAAAGCCAATGATATATTCCGGGTTAAATGACCAAACACCGTAGATTGTAAATAGATAATCCCAGAAAAGAAATAATAATCCTGTGATTAGAAGTCCGGGGAAAATAAACCTCCAACTCTTAAAAAAAGCCACTCTTTTATCAAATGAAAGCACAACCGGAAAAAAGACGGTTAAAAAATTGATCAGCAGATAAGAAAATTTCATGCGTAAATTTAGAAATACTTATCAAAAGCTTTCATCTCCCGACAAAAAAACGAAAGATATTTACACAATCTTGTTAAAACCTAACTCTATTGAATTTCTAATTTAAAAAAAATTAAGAATGCTATTTAGATAGTTGAAGAATGAATGAAATAGCTAATAGAAGCATTAATTTAAGAATACTAAATTTCTATTTTTAGGATTATAATCATTTAAGGATTTCTTCAAAAGCTTCCTTGCTACATGAATCCTAGTTTTAACCGTCCCAATTGGAATGGTAAGATGTTCTGCAATCTCATGATATTTATGACCATCGAAATACATCGTAAATGGCACATAATACTCATCAGATAGGTTTTCAAGGGCATTTTTAATATCATCCATAATAAATTTGGACTCGCCTTGATTATTACTAGCACTGTACATTAAATTGGAATAATTAATATCTTCGGATTGAATGACCATGGTGCCGATTTTCACGAAACGCCTATATTTATTAATAAACGTGTTTTTCATGATGGTATAAAGCCATCCCTTCAGGTTTGTACCTTCTTTAAACTTATTGCAATACGATAATGCTTTAAGTATTGTATCCTGAACAAGATCATTGGCATCCTCCGCGTCGTGAGTAAATCGGAGTGCATAAAGCTTTAATGAATCGGCCTGACGTGTGACCATAGTGTTAAATTCGATGGTAGTCATGTTGTTTAGCTTAGATGTTATTACTCTGAAGCACCTAGAAATTGGTGTTCAATTAAAGACATAAAAGCTAATGCAAAGGCCGTGCCTCAATAAGGATTCTGTAAAAAGATGTAAACTAAGCTGTGAAGTTTATACAAAAAATGTGAAGGCCTAATATTTAAATGATATTTACCTCGCGCTCCAATAGAATTCCGAATTTGGAATTTACGCTTTCAATTATTGCCGAAGAGAACCGAAAAATTTCATCCCCACTGGCATTGCCATGGTTAACCAATACAAGGGCTTGGTTTTTCCATGTCCCTGTATTTCCAACCACTTTACCTTTCCAGCCACATTGCTCAATAAGCCAGCCAGCAGAAATCTTCACATAGCCCTCACCTGCTGGGAAATGAACCATATCGGCAAACTTGATTTTCAACGTATTAAATGTAGACTCTGGAACAATCGGATTCTTAAAAAAGCTCCCAGCATTCCCAATTGTTGTAGGATCAGGAAGCTTACTGACGCGAATGTGTGAAATAACCTGTGATAATTGACTGATATTAGCTTGATTTATCCCACGTTTAGTCAATTCATCCATAATTGCACCATAACTCACATTAGGCTGAAATATTTTTGATAGTTTGAAGGTTACTTCCGTGATGATAAATAAACCTTTTAGCGACGATTTAAATACACTTTCACGATAGCTAAACGCACAATCCTCTTTAGTAAATACTTTAATTTTACCTGTAGAAATTTCAAAAGCGCGACACGAATGGAAAACATCTTGTAGCTCTACTCCATAGGCACCAATATTTTGAACAGGCGATGCACCAACCGAACCGGGAATGAGACTCAGGTTTTCAATACCCGCAAATTCATTATCGACGCAATAATTTACCAAATCATTCCATATAACTCCTGCCCCTGCACGAACAAAAACATCATTTCCGTGAATTTCTGCACTTAGCCCATGGATATTAAGATGAACAACTAAACCCTTAAAGTTTTGTGTAAAGAGCATATTGCTACCCCCACCAAGTACTAAGCGGGGTAAATTTTGATAGCTATCATTAGAAAATAACTCTTGCAGTTGCTCTTCTTTTTCAATATCTACAAAGTAATCGGCGCTTGCTTCTACACCAAAGGTATTGAGCGTTTTTAGCGAGAAATTTTCAAATACCTGCATACAATTAAGGAGCGGATTGGTTAAATTGCTTAAAATATTTCTTGGATGCCAAAAGTAAGCCAAATTCTTCCGAGGGATTTTTTTCGGTCGATTTATGATGAATTTTATGTGCTCTGCGGATGCCCAACAGATAGGAGTTAGTAGTTTTAAAACTTTTTAATCTATTGTGTATAAACCAGTCGTGAAAAATAAAGTAAATTATTCCATAAATTGAAATTCCCAGCCCTATCCAAAACTTGGTGTCAAGCATCGCTCTACCTTCCCAGATTAAATACATGGAAATTCCACCAAAAAGCAGACTAAAAACATCATTTAGCTCAAACCATCCCGAACGGTGTTGATGGTGAGAGCGGTGTATGAACCAAAGCGGGCCATGAAATAGATATTTATGAATAAACCATGAAAATGCCTCCATTCCTGCAAGTGTACCAAGGATTATTGCAATATGGAGGATTGTTTGCATGAATTGTTGTTTGAGGTATGAGGAATGAGGTATGAGGTCTGAAGTATGATGTATGAGGTTTGTTTTCAGTTATCTGTTATCGGTTATCAGAGAAAAGTCAAGCACTTCAAAATTCAATGATTGATTAGGAATTCCGCATTAAGCTTTCTGCTTTACCCTTTTCACTTTGTACTTTCAGCTTTACCCTTTCAACTTTTCACTTTCAGCTTTACCCTTTCAAATTATCACTTTCAACTTTATGTTTAAATATGTATTGCTCTATTTTCGGTTGCAGCCATACTTGCCTCCTTAAATGCCTCAGTATAAGTTGGATGTGCATGTGAAATCCTTGCAATATCCTCTGCTGAAGCTCTAAATTCCATTGCTACAACTGCCTCAGCAATCAAATCTGCTACTCTCGGGCCAATCATGTGGACACCTAAAATCTCATCCGTTGAGGCATCGGCAAGAACCTTAATAAAACCATCCGTATCATTACTTGCACGTGCTCTTCCACTCGCTTTAAATGGAAATGAACCAGCTTTATATTTAATGCCTGCTTCTTTTAATTGTTCTTCCGTCTGGCCCACACTAGCCACTTCCGGCCACGTGTACACAACACCAGGAATCAGATTATAATTGATATGTGGTTTTTGACCCGCAATAAGTTCAGCTACAAAAGTACCCTCATCCTCCGCTTTGTGAGCAAGCATGGCCCCTTTTACCACATCCCCAATAGCATAAATTCCAGGCACTGAAGTCTCAAGATGTGCATTTACAGGAATTTTCTTACCTCGTTCCTCTAAAGTTATCCCAATATTTTCAAGACCTAAGTTTTCAGTATAAGCTGTGCGGCCAACGGCAACAAGGCAATAGTCACCCTCCAGACTAATCTTTTCACCCTTTGCATTATCGGCAGTTACCGTAACTTTTGAACCTTTAACCGTTGCACCAGTTACTTTATGACTCAATAAAAACTCCATGCCATCTCTAGCAAGCACTTTTTGAAGTTCTTTACCTAAGCTCTTATCCATTGTTCCTATAATAGAATCCATAAATTCTAATACCGTCACTTTTGAACCCAAGCGAGCATAAACAGAACCTAATTCTAGTCCGATAACACCACCACCTATAAGAATTAGATGTTTAGGAATTTCTTGCAAATTTAAAGCCTCAGTGGAAGTAATAATTCGTTTTCCATCAGTTTTAATGAATGGCAAAACAGTTGGTTTTGATCCTGTTGCAAGAATAATATTTTTAGCGCTTAAAGTCTCTGAGGACCCATCATCCTTCGTAACTTTAACAGAATTTTTATCAACCATTGAGCCCATACCCTGATAGGTACTCACTTTATTTTTCTTTAATAAATAGGTAATTCCACCTGTAGTTTGGGCAACCACCTCATCCTTACGCTTAACCATTTGCTTAATATCAGGCGAAAGGTCTTTTAGGTTAATACCATGCTCCTTGAAATTGTGCAATGCATTATGATAATGCTCGGAAGAGTCTAATAACGCTTTAGAAGGAATACAGCCCACATTTAAGCAGGTACCTCCATAAGTACTATATTTTTCAATAAGTGCTGTTTTTAAACCCAATTGGGCACAACGAATGGCGGCTACATAACCACCGGGACCACTTCCAATTACTATTACGTCAAATTGCATGCGAGGATATTTTAATTTTCATTCAAAGTTAATAAATATCGACCCTTAAAAAAATCTGAACAATAAAATGTTTCATATTAGGTACTAATTAGAATATTTTATTTAATTTGATTCGGAAACTATTATACTAGAAATAAATAAAATGCGAAAAATATATGCACTAACTCTTGTGCTAGCCTGCCTCTTCTCAAAAGCTTCATTTTCACAAGGTCCAAAGCCTTTGTTTTCAAGAGCAGACACGTTACGGGGGACTTTAAACGAGTTTAGGAGTTCTTATGACATCAACTATTACCACCTAAATATTAAGCTAGATATTGAAAATAAATTTATCAGTGGATCAAATTTGTTTAAATTTAAAGCAGTGAACGATATCAATCGTCTCCAATTCGACCTTTTCGATAATCTCAAGGTTGAAAGGGTGGTCTACCACGGTAAAGAACTACCTTTTAATAGAGAATTCAATGCGGTTTTTATTGATTTTCCGAATACCATAAAAAAAGGTAGCACTGATGAATTCACGGTTTTTTATAGTGGGAAAACCATCATAGCTAAGCGTGCACCTTGGGATGGAGGCTTCAGCTATACGAAAGATAAACAAGGGAAACCATGGGTTGCGGTATCCTGCCAAGGCTTTGGAGCTAGCTCTTGGTGGCCAACTAAAGACCATCAATCGGATGAAGTGGATAGCATGATGATCAGTGTTAGCGTACCCAAAGGGCTCATGAATGTGAGCAATGGCCGATTACTTTCAACCGAAAATACAGATCCCAATTACACCCGATATAATTGGTTTGTATCCTACCCCATTAACAACTATAATGTAAGCTTAAATATTGCTGATTACGTTCATTTCGATGATTCCTACGCTGGCGAAAACGGAAATTTGACACTCGATTATTATGTTCTGAAAGAAAATCTTGAGAAAGCAAAAAAGCAGTTTAATGCCAATGTAAAACCTATGTTTAAGGTCTTTGAGAATTGGTTTGGGCCATATCCTTTTTATAGAGATGGTTTTAAGCTTATTGAAACTCCTTATTTAGGCATGGAGCATCAAAGTGCCGTAGCCTATGGAAATAAGTACCAAAATGGTTATTTGGGTCGCGATTTATCTGGAACGGGGCTTGGCTTGGGCTGGGATTATATCATTATCCATGAATCAGGCCACGAGTGGTTTGGAAATAACATCACAGCTAAAGACATTGCAGATATGTGGATTCATGAGGGATTTACCATGTATTCGGAAGCTTTATTTGTTGAAGGGCGGGAAGGCAAGAATGCAGGTGCGAGATATATTGCCGGTGTTAGAAAAAATATCAGGAACGATGAGCCAATCATTGGTCCATACGGTGTTAATCAGGAAGGCTCAGGCGACATGTACCCTAAAGGAGCTAATCTAATTCACATGACACGTACCCTTATTGATGACGATCAAAAATGGCGTGACATACTACGGGGATTAAACAAAGAATTCGGACTAAAAACTAGTACAACTGAAGATATTGTAGGCTATATAAGTCGGAAATCAGGAAAAGAGTTTACTAAGATTTATGATCAATATCTTAACTATAAAAACATCCCGAAGCTTGAATTTAAAACTCAAGGAAAACAAACCCAATATCGTTGGCTAGCAGATGCAAAGAATTTCAATATGCCACTGAGAATAAAATCAGGTGAAAAATACACATGGATTTATCCGACAAAAGAATGGAAGAAAATTACCCTCAAACAAGGATTTAAACCTGATTTAGAGAATTTTTACATCGAGCTAAAAGAACTGAAATCAGAATAGGTGCAACGTTTTGCAAAAATACTGCGTCTAATGAATTAGATAAACATCTTTTAAAACATGAAAAAACTTCTTCAAGGCTTTACAATCATATTATTTGTAGCCACAATTTCTAGCCTTTCCATTGCAAGCAAAGGAAACATATCAATAAAAAGCAATGAAAACATTGTAGACGAAAATCGAACAGTTGCAGGTTTTTCGGGGATTTCATCCGCAGGCAATTATTCTATCTTTATTACCATGGGTAATAGCGAAAGCCTGCGATTAGAAGGCAAAGCTGATGTTATCAGTGAGATAGAGACCAAAGTAGAGAATGGCATATTAAAAATCAGCAAAAAGAAATCCTTAAATAAAAAAACCTGGACAAGCACAGAGCGGGTAAATGTATACATTGAGGCTAAAACATTGCATAGCCTTACCTTGCTTGGTTCGGGAGACATTGAAGTTGCAGGCCTAATCAATGCCACTAAGCTCACTAATACAATTAGTGGTTCAGGAAATATCTCCTTAGAGATGAATGCAAAAAATTACGTAGCATTAATCAGTGGCTCTGGTAAAATTGAAGCCAGAGGAAAATCGGAAAATACAACAATTACAATAGCCGGTTCTGGTGATTTTAAAGGTAAGGAGCTTGAATCTGATCTTGCGAATGCAAAAATTAGCGGATCAGGGAATATTGTATTAACTGTAAATAAAAATTTAGATGCGCTAGTTAGCGGATCTGGGGATATTAAATATGCCGGAAACCCAAGTGTTAAATATTCAAAATCGGGATCGGGAAATATTTCAAAATACTAGTCTCGCCTATTTAAATACAATCATTAGCGAGATTATTTAAAATCAGTTTGTCCGGGGAAATTTTAATTTTAAAATAAAAGATCAA
>NZ_JBIILQ010000038.1:0-16314 GCF_044232565.1 Daejeonella sp.
CATCGAGTAGGGCTTGGGTTGGATGTTCATGAGCGCCATCACCTGCGTTTACAATTTGCGCATTCACATGCTTACTTAAAAAGATACCGGCGCCTGGGTAGGGGTGTCTCATGACCACCATATCTACTTTCATAGCTAATATGTTATTTACTGTATCTATTAAGGTTTCGCCTTTGCTTACAGAAGATGAGGAGGCTGCAAAGTTGACTGTGTCTGCTGATAATCTTTTTTGGGCTAGTTCAAATGATAAGCGTGTTCGAGTGGAATTTTCGAAAAATATATTGGCAATGGTTATATCTCTTAATGATGGGACTTTCTTAATTGGCCTGTTAAGTACGTCTTTAAAGGTATCTGCAGTTTCAAATATTAATTCAATATCTCTGGTTGTGAGATCTTTTATGCCAAGCAGGTGTTTGGTACTTAAAGTATTAATTTGTTCTGCCATTATTTTTCTGATAGTAAGATCACTTTATCTTCATGATCTGTTTCTTTCCAGTTCACGATAACTTTTTGAGAATCAATGGTGTCAACTTTGATTCCTATATAATCTGCTTCAATTGGCAAATGCCTGGAGAAGCGTCTGTCGACCAGTGTTAACAACTCTACTTTCTCTGGTCGGCCAAATGACTGTATTGCATCCATTGCTGCGCGTATAGTTCTGCCGGTCCAAAGTACATCATCCACTAAGATTACTTTTTTGCCTTCAATAATAAAATTGATTTCAGTACTGCTGGGAATTAAGAGGCCTTCTTTGCGACGGAAATCATCTCGAAAAAAAGTAATGTCAAGGTTACCGCTCTCGATTATGATTTCGGGTAATATCTTTTTTAACTCGGTAATAATTCGTTTGGCAAGAAATACTCCTCGAGGTTGAATTCCTATGATAACTGAATTATTGAAATGATCGTGATTTTCAATTAACTGATGACAAAGGCGCTGGATTGTAATTTGGAATTTAGGACCGTCAAGCAGATTTAATGTTTGCATTAGTGGTTTAATTTGATCAAAAATATGAAAAATTATTTTACCCCAATTGAGAATTCTTTAATTTAATTTAGGATACGCATTAAAAATAGTAGAAATCCTCATTTTCTTTTTAATCTAAAAATATTTTACAAAAAAAAGGCCCTGATATAATCAGGGCCTTTGAAATATAAATAAAGCGTATGAGCTTATTCTTCTGTACTTTCTGCTGCTTCAGCACTAGCTGCTGCTGCGTCAGTTTCAGTTTTCTTTGTTTTTTTGGCTTTGCTTTCTGCACCTTCCATTTTCTCTTTCAATTGTGCCAATACACCAAGATCACCTAAAGTAGACTTCTCAACAGACTCCTTTACCTTTTTAACGGCAGTAGTAGTTGCTTTTGCTTCTTTCTTTTTAGCATTGAATTCTTCTTTGCGCTCTTCAGCTTTTGCCTCTTCCCAAATACGGGCATGAGAAACAACGATACGCTTAGAATCTTTGTTAAATTCAATGATTCTGAATTGGGCAGTCTCATCAGCTTTTACAGAAGTACCATCTTCTTTTGCCATGTGCTTTGTAGGAGCAAATCCTTCAACACCGTATGGCAATGCGATGATTGCACCTTTGTCTGTAACTTTTAAGACAGTTCCTTCATGGATTGACTCAAGAGTAAACACAGTTTCGAAAGTTTCCCAAGGATTTTCTTCTAACTGCTTATGGCCTAAGCTCAGTTTGCGGTTAGCCTCATCAAGTTCAAGAACAATCACATCAAGTTCTTCACCTACTTTAGTGAATTCATTTGGATGATTAACTTTCTTAGACCATGAAAGATCAGAAATATGGATTAAACCGTCGATACCTTCTTCAATCTCAACAAAAACACCAAAATTAGTCATGTTTTTAACAACAGCTTTGTGCTGACTTCCGATAGGATATCGCTCACCAATGTTTTTCCATGGATCTGGAGTAAGTTGCTTAATACCTAGGCTCATTTTACGCTCGTTACGATCTAATGTCAAAACTTGAGCTTCAACTTCATCACCAACTTTTAGGAATTCCTGTGGGTTACGAAGATTTTGAGACCATGACATTTCAGAAACGTGAATCAAGCCTTCAACACCTGGAGTGATTTCAAGGAATGCTCCGTAATCTGCAACAGTTACGATTCTTCCTTTAACTTTAGATCCAATTTCTAAGGTTGTATCTAAAGCCTCCCAAGGGTGAGGAGTTAATTGCTTTAATCCTAAGGCGATGCGTTTTTTCTCATCATCAAAGTCTAAAACAACCACGTTGATCTTTTGATCTAGTGCTAATACCTCACGCGGATGCTCTATGCGGCCCCATGAAATATCAGTTATGTGTAATAAACCGTCTACGCCACCAAGGTCAATAAACACACCGAAATCGGTAATATTTTTTACAGTACCCTCAAGTACTTGTCCTTTTTCAAGTTTCGCAACGATTTCAGTTTTTTGATTCTCTAAATCGTCTTCAATCAATACCTTGTGTGATACAACAACGTTTTTAAACTCATGGTTGATTTTTACAACCTTGAATTCCATTGTTTTACCTACATAAATATCGTAATCACGGATAGGCTTAATGTCAATTTGCGATCCCGGAAGGAAAGCTTCAACACCCATAATATCCACAATTAAACCACCTTTTGTACGGCTCTTTACAAAACCAGTGATGATTTTGTCTTGATCCAAGGCTTCATTGATTGTTTCCCATGAACGTTGTGTTTTTGCACGCTTACGAGATAATACCAACTGTCCGTTAGCATCTTCTTGCGACTCAACAAATACATCAACAGAATCACCAACTTTTAAGTCTGGTGTATCACGGAATTCAGATAATGAAACTAAACCATCAGATTTAAATCCGATGTTCAATACCACATCTTTGTTGTTGATCGATACAACAATACCCGAGATAATCTCGCCTTTGTTTATCGAATTGAAAGTTCCAGCATACATTTCTTCAAACTTTTCACGGTCTGCAGCACTGTAATTTCCAAAACCTTTATCATCCGCATCCCAGTCGAAATCGCCTGTTGGGGTGATTAATGTTTTTGATTTGATCTCTTCGATCGACACAGAATCAGCTTCTGATTCAATGGTTTCCTTTTGTTTAACCGTAGTGGTCTCTTCGCCTTGAAGTTCCGCTTGTTTAGCAGTTAACTCCTTTTCAGCTTCTAGTTTTTTAGCCATTAATTAATTTATCTCCTTTTTCCGATCTTAAATCGGACTGCAAAGGTAGAAAAATTCATTTTTATTAAAAAACATTTTATGCTTTATTTTCAATTAATTTTAAATGGAACTAACTGATTGTTATTGTTTTATTTTTTATTTGCCTTATTTTAATAAAAAATAGTCTTTTTGAAGAAATACTGGAAAATTAATGCTCACATTTTTTTTTGCTGTTTTATTAATTTCTTAGCCATTTCACTCCTTAAAAAAGGAATAAATCAATATACCAAGTTGAGAAATAAGTTTATCCAAAGAAAGGTTGAGCTTTATTATTTATCTATTAATCTGATGTGTTCTAAGGCAAATTCTAATTGCTGAGCCTCATCTATTGTGCTATTGTCGAGCACAATAGCATCTTGGGCCTGTAAAAGAGGACTCTCCTTACGAGTTGTATCCTGAAAGTCGCGTTTGGTAAGGTTCTCAAAAATTTCTTCTATGTTTACCTGTTCTCCCTTACCAATAAGCTCATTATATCTTCTTTCAGTTCTGATTTTTGGATCAGCAGTCATAAATAGCTTAAGATCTGCATTAGGGAATACTACGGTTCCAATATCTCGTCCATCCATCACTATACTGCCTGATTTGCCCATTCTTTGCTGCTGCCTCACCATTTCAAAACGAACCTCTTTTATGGCACTTATCGTACTTACTTTCTCTGCTATATGCATCTGGCGGATTTCTTTTGAAACATCTTCACCATTTAGCATAATTAATGTCTGATTATTTAGAGTTTGAAAGTCTATATGAATATTATTTAAAGCTTCTTTTACCAATTTAGAGTTTTCCAAATCAATATTATTTCGCAAAAAATATAGGGTTACAGCGCGGTACATGGCGCCACTGTCAATATAGATGAAGTTCAATTTCTTGGCCAAAGCTTTTGCTAAGGTGCTTTTACCACAGGAAGAATAACCATCAATGGCTATGACAATGTTTTTGTTCATTCATGCAAAAATAGGATTTGGATCGGATATTTGAACTCAATTATTGTATTTCTAAAATAATTATTTTTTATCAAGAGGCATTTATTTTCTAATAAGTATTTTTGTGAATGGCACTCTCAAAGCAAGATATATTAAAAGAATTGACTTTCAAAACCTCCAGAAGTGGTGGCAAAGGCGGGCAGCATGTAAATAAGGTTTCCACTAAAGTTGAGCTTAATTTTAATTTGAGGTTAAGTTCACTCTTTACCGAGGAGGAAAAGAGTCGCTTATTCCAAAAACTCGCTAATCGTATCAACTCTGAAGGTATTCTTCAGGTTATAACCGAAGAGGAGAGGAGCCAGCTTCAAAACAAAGAGCGCAGCGTACAAAAACTACTTGTTTTATTAAAAACTGCTTTATTCCTACCCAAAATGAGGAAAGCTAGTAAACCAAAACGTTCTGCAATTGAAAAAAGGCTAAAATCAAAGCAAATAACTTCCCTTAAAAAGATTAATCGTAAAAACGATTGGAATGATTAAGAACTGTCAATCAATTAAATCTGTAAAATAATGCAATGGAGCCATATTGATGTGGTTTTGCATTACTTTTTACTTCTCTAGTTTTAAACAGTACTGAAAAGTCGGCTGTAATTCTATTCATTGAGTAAGTTATACCTAACTGCTGACTGAATACTAAGGGTTTTGCATCAAATACAATCGGCCCTTTATCTTTATTAAAGAGTCCTCCTTGTATTGTAGCATCATAAATCACATAATTCAGCATCGGTTTTGCATAAAAAAAGAATTCTTTTTCAATAAGATCTTTTTGAGTAGTAGTGTTAGAAATTCGGCTTTGAGAGGTGGCAGACTTAAATAAAGGATTGATACTTCCTGAACGGAATGTTAGTCCCACGCCGGTTCCAGTAAAGGTATTTCCAATATTTATATAGGAATTGGCTGTAAAATCCACTTTATCATTTGCAAAGCGATTAATTAGGTAATTATATTCAGCTGATGCATTGATTGCCAATTCATTATTAACCTGCCATTGCCATCCTTCAATTTCATAGAAACCAATCACCTTATGCATTAATTCTTGTGCTTCTTTGGCGAGAGACGATGGACCGATAGTCCCGCCATTTAAGCTCAGTTTTAAATTATTTTCCGATTGATATAATAAATTTAAAGAGATACCTCCATATAGATAACCTGCAAAAGGGCGATCCACATAAATGCTATTCGAAATGCTTCCTGATTGTGGATTGAATATTTTTTGTCCCGCCTCCAATTCAAGAATAATCTTATTGAGATTCTTGTTTTTGAATTTCAATGCATTGAGGGCCGTTCTAAAATTCAGGGCTAATCCGTTGGTATAATAACGATCTTGTCCTCCAGCTAAATAAGAATCATTTTCACTTCTAAAACCAAATTCGCTTTTATAGTTAATTTTTTGTGCTTGTATTGAAAACAATGAAAAACATAAACTAATTGTAAGCAGTAAAATTGATTTCTTCATGTACAAGATTCCTATAAAATACTGGCTAATAGTCGTTTTGCAATGTCTTTTTTTTAGAAGCTATATCCCAAACTTAACCCAGCGTAGTAGGGGATAAAAAAATCTTTGTTAAATATGGGTGTGAGTCCCGCACGAAATGAAAATCCCTTATCTACAGGCTGCAGACGATAGGAAAAGCTCATAGTGCCAATAATATTACTTTGGTTTTTGTCGAATAAGAATGACTCATCATCTCCACCAGTTACTAATAAAGATGCACCCAAACCCATTTCAAAAAAATGTCTGCCTTTACCTAGTAGGTAATTTAAAGCTACCGGTACTGTTGTGGCGTTATCACCACCTTCAGCGATATAGCCTATACCTATACGGCCGCCTAAGCCGTCTCTTCTATTTGAAAAACGTGAATCATAGTTAGCTGTAAATAAGATTCCCTGCCCACCTAGCTCAACAAATATATTTTGAGCTCGATTTTGATTGCCTTTATTTTCTATTGTTTGAGCGTTTACAAAACTATTAGAGAATAAATAGACAAAGGTTAATATAATAAAAGATCCTGTTTTCATAATGTGATATCTTAAATGTTTTTTTAATAATATTTAAAATTAGTATAAATTTAAACAACTGCAGAGTTTGGTGAGTTTTTAACTGTAATATCTAAGGCTTCCTTTACCTTATCTCTACTTAAGGCGAGTTCGATTACTTCCTTCATCTCAGTTACATAGTGAAAATGAAGATCCTTGATATAATCCTCTTTAATTTCAAGAATATCTTTTCTATTTGATTTGGAAAGGATAATCTCTTTAATATTTGCTCTTTTGGCAGCCAGAATTTTTTCCTTAATGCCGCCAACAGGCAATACTTTTCCACGAAGAGTAATTTCTCCTGTCATGGCTAAATGAGGCTTCACTTTCCGCTGTGTGAATGCGGAAGTTAGGGCAGTTAACATGGTTATGCCAGCAGATGGACCATCTTTTGGTGTGGCACCTGCCGGTACATGTACATGGACATCCCACTGATCAAAAAGACGGAAATCAATATTAAATTTCAATGCATTGGCACGTAAATAAGCCATGGCAATGGTGGCTGATTCTTTCATTACATCGCCTAAATTGCCCGTTAAAGATAATTTTCCTTTTCCAGGGCTCAAACTGGCTTCAATAAATAGAATATCGCCACCCACTTGGGTCCAAGCTAGACCTGTTACTACTCCAGCAACCTCATTACCTTCGTAGAGGTCTTTATCGTAAATTGGCGGCCCTAGAATGGTTTCAACATCAGACTTGCTAATGATTGGGTTATACTCCACGTCCATGGCAACTTTGGTGGCTACACCTCGTACCAGTGAGCCTATTTTTTTCTCTAAACCACGAACACCAGATTCGCGAGTATAATCTTCAATTACCTTTTCAATTACAGTACTCTTTAATGAAATGTCTTTTGAATTAATACCGTGCTGTTCGCGTTGCTTAGGTAATAAATGTTGTTTGGCGATTTCGATTTTCTCTTCAATAGTATAGCCATTAACCTCAATAATTTCCATTCGGTCTAATAAGGCAGGCTGTATCGAGCTTAATGAATTTGCTGTCGCGATAAACATGACGCTTGATAGATCATAATCAATTTCTACATAATGATCATAAAATGCGCTATTTTGTTCAGGGTCAAGCACTTCTAGTAAAGCAGATGATGGGTCGCCACGAAAATCGTTCCCAACCTTATCAATTTCATCTAAAACAAAAACAGGATTTGAGGAACCAGCTTTTTTGATAGATTGAATGATTCTTCCAGGCATGGCGCCAATATAAGTTTTGCGATGACCTCTTATCTCTGCTTCATCTCTAATTCCCCCTAAAGCCATTCTGACATATTTTCTGCCCAAAGCTTTGGCAATAGATTTTCCTAGAGAAGTCTTTCCCACTCCCGGAGGACCCACTAAGCAAAGAATAGGGGCCTTCATATTATGTTTGAGCTTCAAAACAGCCAAGTATTCAATAATTCGTTGTTTAACTTTTTCAAGTCCGTAATGTTCCTTTTCTAATACCTTGCCCGCCCTTTTCAAGTCAAAATTATCCTTTGTGAAGTCGTTCCAAGGAAGATCAAGTAACAATTCAAGGTAATTGATTTGAATGGAATAATCTGCTGCTGCTGGATTCATTCTAGCTAATTTCTCAATTTCTTTATTGAAATGATTAAAGGCATCAGCATTCCATTTTTTTCTTGTTGCTCTAAGACGTAAGTTTTCAACTTCCAAATCGGGTGAGTTGCCACCTAGCTCCTCTTGGATTGTTTTTAGTTGTTGATTTAGGAAATAATCTCTCTGCTGTTTATCTAAATCTACCCTGACTTTTGATTGAATTTGATTTTTGAGCTCTTGCATTTGTAGCTCTTGGGTTAGGTGACCAAGAACCATTTTGGCACGTTCATGAAGGTTCACAACCTCAAGCATTTGCTGCTTGGCGGCCACGTCGGCATTCATGTTGGAGGAAATAAAGTTGATTAGAAAGGAAGAACTTTCTATGTTTTTTATGGCGATTCCAGCTTCACTTGGAATATTTGGTGAAAGATCGATTATCTGCATAGCCATCTCTTTTATGGAGGCCATGAGTGCTTTAAATTCTTTATCTGTTTTTGGGCGTACTTCTTCAAATTTTTGTATTGTAGCCTTAATGTATGGTTCGCTTTGAACCTCCTCATTTAAACGAAATCGTTGCTTACCTTGAATAATCACGGTTGTATTTCCGTCAGGCATTTGAAGCATTTTGATAATCAATGCAACTGTGCCTACCTGATTTAATTGCTCAAACGTGGGATCTTCAATGCCCACATCTCTTTGAGATACAACGCCAATGATTCTATCACCTCGATAAGCATCCTTAATTAATTTAATTGATTTATCTCTACCAACAGTAATAGGTATTACCACACCAGGAAACAAAACGGTGTTTCTTAAAGGTAAAATCGACAAAATGTCGGGTGTCTGTTCATTGTTCATTTCCTCTTCATCTTCTTGAGACATTAGCGGAAAGAACTCAGTATCTTCATTAATTAAGGGCAAAGTACGGTTAAAGTCAAAGTTGTCGTAGTTACTCATCTATATTTTTATAACGTCATAATGACAGTTAAATTGATTCAAGGGCGATAAAAATAGCCTCTTTCTAAAAGTACAAGCTATGTGCCAATTCCACTTCTTTGATAAAAAAGTCAGAATCAAGATGGATTTCCGCCAATTCTACAGATTGTTTTTATTTATTTTCATTTAAAAGTATACATTGTTGTCATTTCTGCCATTTATTGATCGAAATTCAGATTAATTATTTAAGCCCAATTGTGGTAAATAACAAATTCTTTTTTCTTCTGTTTTATAAATTTGTACATTTAAAATATTAATGGCTTTGTTCCGTTAAGAATCAATATAATTTTGCGCCAATTAAAATGAAATTATTCTTAGGTTTATTTTTTATCATTTTTACTGCGAATACCACATTCGCTCAAACTTCCTACCATAAAATGGGGCAAAAAGCTCTAATTGATGGTGATTTCAAATCAGCAGTTAGTCATCTTGAAAAAGCACTTGCCGCAGACTCTTCAGATGTGAACACTCTTTATATGTTGGGCTATTCTTATTATCATGCCGCTAGCTACAAAGCAGCTATAAATACCTTTAATAAGGTAATTTCCATAAAGCCAGGAGATAATAGTGCTTTTTATTACCGTGGTAAAGCGAGCAATAATTTAGCTAACGAAACGAAGGGTATTTTAAATACAGATCGTGAGAAGCTTCTCCTTTCGTCTATTAAAGATTTCACAAAAGCCATAGAGTTAAATCCCGACGATGTGAAACTTTTTCAGAATAGAGCGGTGGCTCATAGAGATTACGGAGTTTTAAAAGGTCAAAAGATTCCAAACTTTTATGATAAGAATAAAGCAATCAGCTCTTTTAGATCCTGCATTGCAGATTTTGAAAAGGTTTTGTCAATTACACCCGATCGTCGTGATATAATCACTCAATTGGCTGATGCAAAAGCATATTTACAGAACTTAAAATAACCAACTATTCATTTTTAAAATTCTTTTAGATACTATCGTTCCCTAATGTTTTCATGATTAGCTCCATCCGAAAATTTGAAAATTTACATATCGCTTTTTGGCTGATTAAAGATACTTGTTGGGTAATGGATTTACGGTTTTTAGGCGTATTCATGATTTTCCCTACTCTTTTCTTGGCATTTTACATTACCTACAAATTTAGAAAACAAGTATCCGAGTTTTTTCATAATTTGGCAGTTTGCCTTTGGATTATTGCCAATACTACATGGATGTTGGGGGAGTTTTTTTTTAATGATGCCTTTAGGCCTTACTCGACCGTTTTTTTTGTTTTGGGACTTTTAGTTATTGCTTATTATTATTTGTTTTTATACAAAAATTTAAAAGCCGATTCTGCCGATTAGTAAGTTTTTTTACAAACAATTCTAAGTCTTTACTTAATTATTTCAGCCTTAATTAATAAATTATTTTTTCCTAATAGCAATACGCTTTGACTCTTCTCTATGCTATAAGCGGAATCTGGGATATAGATTAATATCTCCGTTGATTCGTACAAATTATTTTTGTTTATATTTTTAATGTAGAATCGAGTGGGTTTACCATTTACGTCTTTATTGATTTGAATTTCTTTGGTTCTTAGTCCAGAATCGATAGAATGATAGGAGGTTTTAAGAGGATCATCAATAATTTTATAACTATCCTTCCAAGCTGGCTTATTGATATCCGAAGCAATAAAAAGAATAAATTCATCCTGCCAATTGATCGAAATTTCGCTTTTGCTTTCTGAAGTTCTATTCTGCTGAATTGTTTTATTTACAAGGGTTTTATTCTTTGTTAAACGTTTTGCTTCGGACTCGAAAAAAGCTTTTATGTCTGTATAAACAAGTTTAGAAGGTTTCTCTTTAGCCTGGTTACAAGATGCTAAAATTAGTAAAAATATAAAAAATCCTATTTGTCGCATTAAGAAACAAGGATATTTCCAGTCATTATTTCTGGAGGAGTTATGCCCATAATTTTTAATATACTTGGACCAATATCTCCAAGTTTCCCATCCTTAATTTGAGTATAATCTTTATCAATTAATATGCAAGGGACAAGATTTGTTGTATGGGCGGTATTTGGAGAGCCATCCGAATTGACCATGAAATCTGCATTGCCATGATCAGCTAAAATTATAAATGAATACCCATTTTTTATACCACATTCAACTACTTTTTGAAGGCAATGGTCAACTGTTTCAACAGCTTTAACCACAGCGCTAAATACTCCAGTATGCCCAACCATGTCCGGATTTGCAAAATTAAGACATACGAAGTCTGGCCATTTATCTTCAAGTTCAACACATATAGCATCTGCTATTTGTACTGCACTCATCTCCGGTTGCAAATCGTAAGTAGCAACTTTAGGTGAAGGAATTAATATTCTTTTTTCATTTAGAAATTCTTTTTCTCTTCCCCCTGAGAAGAAAAAAGTAACATGTGGAT
Organism: Daejeonella sp.; assembly: GCF_044232565.1. Taxonomy (GTDB): domain Bacteria; phylum Bacteroidota; class Bacteroidia; order Sphingobacteriales; family Sphingobacteriaceae; genus Daejeonella. The sequence goes on from NZ_JBIILQ010000038.1 coordinate 11,179, forward strand.
ATTTTTCTGTTTCGGCGATTCTAATTTGTTTTTTATTGTTTTTTTCAAGAATAGCCCCTAATGTTTCACTAAGGTCGTCTTTTGCGAAAACCACATGAACATTTTTGAACTTCTCATCATAACTTGTGAAAGTTACATAGTAAAGGTCAAGTGGTTTCATTTCCTGTTCAGGAAATGCCTGTTGCGTTAAAACCGTGGTTATTTCTCTGCCTCTGTCGGTTCTGAAATTAAAGCAAATAACCACATCTCCTTCTTCTATTTTGCCGATTGGGAGTCCGTCATTATCTATTTTGACTATTGGTTGTATAAATTCGTCACTCACTCCCTCATCATATGAACTTTGGATGCTTTCTGAAATATCATTACTTGGTTTCCCTTTACCTTGTACAAGAAGGTCATAGGCTAGTTTAACGCGTTCCCAACGATTATCCCTATCCATGGCATAATAGCGTCCTATAACAGATGCAATAGTACCTGATGAGTTTTGTAAATGATTTTCAAGCTCTAAAATAAATTGTAGACCAGAATTGGGATCTGTGTCACGACCATCCATAAAGGCATGGATAAATACATTTTTTACTTGATTGTCTTTTGCAGCATCGCACAATCCTTTTAAATGATCAATATGTGAATGCACACCACCATTAGATAACAGACCAATAAAGTGAACATTTTTATTTTCCTGCTTCGCATAATCGAAGGCGGATTTCAAAACAGGATGCATTACTAATTCATTGTCTTTTACCGCTTTATTGATTCTACCCAATTCTTGGTAAACCACTCTTCCTGCACCGAGATTCATGTGACCCACTTCAGAATTACCCATTTGACCCGCCGGTAAGCCAACAGCTTCCCCAGATGCCTCTAATTTAGAATTTGGGTATTTTTGAATAAGTTGATCAAAAAAGGGTGTATTTGCTGCACTTACAGCATCAGATTTATCATGTTTCCCATACCCCCATCCATCGAGGATTAAAAGAATTGCTTTTTTATTTTCCACATTACAAATATACATTGACTGATTAAAATAATCCACATAATTTAAATTATGGCTTAATTATTGATTTGCTTGGTATAATAATATGGGAACTTTAACATTTCAAATCTTTCTTTCTTTTCTAGTTTTATTTTTACCTTTTCAAGGTCAAAAACCTGATTCTATTGATGCTATAGCTGGTTTTTTGAAAGGATCTGACAGTCGGAGTATTGCCTCATTTTTTGCGCCAATAATAGAAATGAATATTCTTTCTGAAGAGAATGAGTATTCAAAAGCACAGGCAGAGCTCATTTTGCGTGATTTTTTATTGAAAAACAAACCCACAACATTAAAAATTATTCATCGACTAAATTCAAATCCTAACTATCGATTTGCTGTGTTTTCAGTTCAAAGCGTGGACAATAAGTTTAGAATTTCTATTTCTATGGCAAAAGATGATGATTCTTTTCATATTAAGGTGATTAGGATAGAATATGACAAAGAACAATATTAATGAGATAATTTCTATTTTTGTGGCCAAGCTAATTACATGAATTTAGATAAAAATTTTTTAGTACCGTTTATTCAAAATGCGCTGGCCGAGGATGTGGGAGACGGCGACCATACGTCACTGTCAACAATCCCACAAGGGCAACAAGGGAAAGCTAAATTGTTGATTAAAGATTCGGGCATCATTGCAGGTATTGAAGTCGCTTTAGAAATATTTAAGGTTGTTGATCCTGCACTAAGAGTTGAAATATTCTTTTCTGATGGTCAGACTGTTAAACCTGGTGACATAATTTTTTTTGTTTCTGGCAGTGTTCATTCAATTTTAAAGGCAGAGCGTTTGGTTTTAAATACTATGCAAAGAATGAGTGGTATTGCTACTAAAACGAATTCTATTGTAAAAATTTTAGAGGACACAAACACTAAGGTCCTAGATACTCGAAAAACTACTCCAGGATTACGTTATTTAGAGAAGTTATCCGTAATAATTGGGGGAGGAGTAAACCATCGTTTCGGACTATATGATATGATTTTGATTAAAGATAATCACGTAGATTATGCTGGTGGAATTTATAATGCAATTCATTCGGTTCATGACTATTTGAAAGTGAAACAGCTCTCAATTTCTGTAGAAATAGAAGTTAGAAATTTGCAGGAATTGATGCAAGTAATCGAAATTGGCTCAGTTGATAGGATATTATTAGATAATTTTGATTTTTTAACGCTCAAAAAGGCGGTTGATCTTATTAATGGATCTTTTGTTACTGAAGCTTCTGGAGGAATTACTGAAAATAATGTTTTGGAATATGCAAAATGTGGCGTTGATTACGTATCTATGGGTGCTTTAACACATTCCGTAAGGAGTCTAGATATGAGCTTAAAAGCTGTAAATTCTTAAAAAAAATAAAAATTTAGTCATTACACCTGATTGAATTAGTATTATTGTAGCCTAATGATTTCAATTTATTCCATTTCTGCATTGATTTTTGCATACCTTTTTGGTTCAATTCCTACTGCTGTGTGGATAGGTCAGGCCTTTTATGGCATTGATGTAAGAGAATATGGGAGTGGAAATGCAGGTGCAACCAATACTTTTAGAGTTTTAGGTAAAAAAGCAGGAATTGCAGTAATGATTCTTGATATTTTGAAAGGTTATACCGCAACTAACCTAGCTTATCTCATTGGATTATCCGTTACTGGTCCGCAAAACTCTGTACAATTTGTGAATTATCAACTTGCATTGGGTATTACAGCAGTTATGGGTCATTTGTTCCCTATTTTTGCTGGATTTAGAGGTGGTAAAGGTATTGCTACTTTATTTGGGATGATTGTAGCGGTACATACTGGCGCTGCCCTAGTTTGTGTGCTCACTTTTATATTAGTTTTACTGATTTCTAAATATGTTTCACTGAGTTCAATTGTTTCTGGATTCTCTTTTCCATTAAGTATTATCTTTATTTTTCAATCTCCGATTCGCTCTGTAGTTCTATATGGAATGTGTATCTGTATTTTAATTCTTGTAACACATCAGAAAAATATCGAACGTTTAATAAAAGGAAAAGAATCAAGAGTGAATCTTTTTAAACGTAAAGACTAAAAATCTACTCTTTACAAATACTTCATTTAGCTATTTCTTCTAAATAGATCGAAATCAATATTCTTGTTCATTATTTTTTCAGGATAGAACCTCAGTAATCGCTTTTCCTTTTAAAATGCATTCTTCATATTCCTTTTCTGGGTCGGAGTCAAGCGTTATTGCACTTCCAACATGAAAAGATAAATAGTTCGAATCTTCATCATAAAGTATTGTTCGAATAACTACATTGAAATCGAAATCTCCATTGGGGGCAAAATATCCAAGTGCGCCCGAATAAACACCGCGTTTACTACGTTCGTATTTTTCGGCAAGTTGCATGGCACTTATTTTTGGAGCCCCAGTCATTGATCCCATAGGGAAGGTGTTTGAAATTATTGTGGCATTTGATAGTTCTTCTTGTGCATCACATACTACCGTAGAAATCATTTGATGCACTTGCTTAAAACTGTATAATCCGAAAAGTTCTTCCACTTTTACTGTTCCTGCTTTGGCGCTTTTCGTTAAATCGTTTCTAACTAAATCAACAATCATCACGTTCTCTGAACGCTCTTTTTCGTTTTCTAGAAGCGATTTTTTTTGTTCTTCATCTTGTATCGCATCTGTTTTTCTTGAACTTGTACCTTTTATTGGCTGACTAATTATTTTGTTTCCTCTACGGCTTAGGAAACGTTCTGGAGTTGCCGAAAGAATGTGTTTGCCACTTGATTTAAAATAACTAGCAAAGGGTGTAGGAGAGAGTTTATTAAGCTTAGAAAAGGTATCTAATGGATTGATGTTTGTATTTTCGGCATAAAACTCCTGGCAAAAATTTATTTCATAAATATCTCCTCGCTGAATATGTTTCTGGATCTCTTTAACGGTTTCGATGTATTCGTTTCTGCTAAAGCGACTTTGGATTTGGTTTTTTTGCGGTAGCGATTTGAAATTTGGTATTTCAAATTCATTTAACGCTTTCCAAATTTCATCTGGTTGATCACTGTCGATTTGAATCTCATTTCCTTTGATTAAAATCGTGTGCTGTGGCAAGAAAAAGTTAAAATCCGGAAATTTTAAATGGTCTGGATTGTTGGAAAATAAATTTTCAGCTTCATTTTTAAGGTCATAAGCAAAATACCCAATTGAGTAGGCGTCATTCTCTGATAAAAAGCTATTCAATTGATTAAAAGAGCCTTTTTCTGAATAAATAAGCTCTTTTTTTACTCCTGCAGCAATTAATGAATCAAATGCGGAATAAGGGTCATTATAATGATTTGAATCAAAATAGCAGGCTGTGGAAAACGAGTCTGCCCAATGTAAGCCTCTAAGTTTTAGGATATCCGTTTGATTAGAATAAAAAACCTTTAACATAGATACATTAATTCATAATTACTGCAGAAAAATTAAGCTTTTAATTAGCAAAGGGTTAGCGTTTGCACGCGATCTGGTCCCACAGAAAGATATTTTACCGGCACTTCTAGGTGTTTCTCAAGGTAGTTGATATAGTTTTTTAACTTCTGTGGAATCTCATCAATCCCACGAATACCTGTAATATCTTCTGCCCAACCCGGAATTGCTTCAAAAATAGGCTCTGCTTTCAGTGCATTGATATCATAAGGCATGTAGTCGATAATTTCACCATTATATTTATAATGTGTGCAGGCATATATGGTTTCAAAACCACTGAGTACATCAGCTTTGGTCATAACCATCTCAGTAACCCCATTCAGCATAATTGCGTATTTCAATGCAGGTAGGTCGATCCATCCACAGCGGCGAGGTCTGCCAGTTGTTGCACCAAATTCATGTCCAATTCTTCTTAGCTCTTCTCCAGTCTCATTTTCTAATTCAGTAGGGAATGGGCCGCTTCCCACTCTTGTACAATATGCTTTAAAAATGCCTATTACACTGCCTATATTTTTTGGCGCAACACCTAATCCGGTACAAGCACCGGCAGTAGTTGTATTTGATGACGTTACAAATGGATATGAACCAAAATCGATATCTAGCATTGTTCCTTGTGCACCTTCAGCTAAAACTTTCTTGCCTTCCTTTAAATATTGATTTACAAAATGTTCAC
>NZ_JBIILQ010000212.1:0-4877 GCF_044232565.1 Daejeonella sp.
TACTTTCGTGTCCAAATCTGTTTGCGTAACCATCAATTTCCAGGAAGTGCCCGTATAATAATAAAATCCCGCTGGAGCAGTAGTTTGATATACCATTAATCCTTCTGCAGGATCCGCAATAGCATCTTTTTGGCTAGCGCTTAATCTGGGGATTAAGATCCCTTTATTATTGGATGTTGAACTCACTTCTAAAGCTGCCGAAGCAGCGGGAGTAGTAGTACCGATACCGATTTGCGCTAGTGCTGGTACTGAAATTAACAGTAGCAAAAAGATAACTAAATAGAGAGAGAAAGATTTCATGGAATTTAATTTTTGGTAGACTATTTTGATTGATTTTTAAGGTTGATAGTTTATAAGGTTTATTCGTTAAAGTAATTGACTATTGGCGTTTAATACATGATAGCCACACTATAACTTTAGCATAGCATCACAAAAAAACACAGTAAGGTTACTTTAATTTTTATTAAAAACTCAAAAAGTATAATTCTTATACCTATAATTAATACAATATTTTTTCAAAGAAAAAAACAACTTTTATTTTAAAATATTAGGCAATTATTTTATAATTTGCTAAAGGTGTTTGGGTTTAAAAAAGACCAAAAAAGCAGGAAGAGAATAATTTTATTTGGGAATCAACATAGAATCTCTAAAGGTTTTATTTTTAGAAGTTTGGCTCGCAGATACGCAAAGCCAATGATATAAAAAGAGATATCCTCATTGAGATTAAAACCTCTGCGTCTTTGCGAGAGTTTATTTTTCTTTATTTACCTCGCAGAGACAAATTTTTACGCGCTTTTTTAGAGTTTTGGCTCGCAGATTCGCAAAGCCAATGACGGAAAACGAGATATCATCTTTTTTAAAGTTAAATTCTCATTAATAAACACGTCATTTACGGTTTCCCGTAAATTATTCTAACTAAATTAAAGGACATTAGCCAAGCTTTTTTTTCGAGTTAGACATTTTTATAAACAAGAAAAATTTATTATTTTTAATATTACACAGCCTAACCAATCTGATTTTTAAACCTAAGTATTAATTTAATCACTCTTAGAAACCGTGAAATATGTCTTTATTTTAATTTATGCATAATATTTTAAAGTTTCTTTTCATAGTCTTTTTAATGCTATCCGCCGAAGATACTTTAGCGATTGATCGCTATCTTACCTGGGTTGACCCCCAAACTCAGCTCCGGGTAAAAATCAATATGGAAACCTATGAATTACTAACAGAAAAAGATTCTAATGGCTGGTTAAATGAGGGGAAAATTAAATTAGACACCGCCATCTTTAATACTATTCCATCTCGATTTAAAAACGATTATTTCCTCTTCGATAATGGGAAAAGAATTCGCTTAACCATCGATGGAGCGGGACATGTATTTGATTACTTTCCTTTGAAAAAAGAACTCATTCGGGTTGATAGGACATATCATAGTGGATATAATTTCTTTTCAAATAAATTTGTCAGGAATGGTATTATTTACAGTATTGGAGGGGTAGGTTTTTGGAGTCATAGTACGGCTATTACTTATTTTGATGAGAAAATAAGGGAATGGGAAATATTGAGACCTAAAAATCTGATTCCTATTCCCATTGTGCATGGTTATCAGGGTTACGACAATAAGCTAGACGTTTATTATTCTGGAGGCTCCGCAACTACAGATTATTTGGAGGATCAAAAATTTACAATCAGGGATGAATTTTTCCTTTTTGATTTCAAAAAAAATAAATGGAATTTTCTGGGGAAATTAAATCCTGATTTACCCTTAAATATGCCACAAAAGGTAATTTGGACTGGTAATTTCTTCTTGCATTTTTACAATAACCATATTTATATCCTTGACCCTAAAAGCAATAAAGTATATCTCTATAAAAATAATAAACAGTCCTTCCTTTTAGGATCTGCAACTCATCTGAATAAAGATACGCTAACCAATTTTTGGGCTGATAATGCAGGGGCGATCCAGAAGATTTCAATAGCCGAAATTAAAAGTAAGTCGGTTTATTGGGGTGAGTTTTACTCTTCGGGGATTTCAACTTTTTGGTACTATTTGGATCTGTCAATTATTCTTGCGGTGGGATTGTTGGTAAAATGGCAACACAGCCGCTCTAGAAAAAACAATGAGTTAATTTTATCAGTTAAAGAGAGGAAACTGGTACAAAAACTTTTGGATCTAAATGAAGATGAATATTTGACCACTCATGATATCAATGATGTTTTTGAGACTAAAGATAAATCTCAGGAGAATCAAAGAAGGATTAGATTTAATATAATTAATGAGTTAAATGATAAACTAAATCAAAAATTTGGCCATGAAAACGGTATTGATAGAAAAACTTTACCATCGGATAAACGACTGATTGTTTATGTGATAAATTCAAATATTAAGTCGGAGCTTAAAAAGCTATTTAAATAACTATCTAGAATAATTCATCAGCCTGTTTTTATTAATACCACCCACGTTAAATTAATGCATCATTGCAAAATAGTGTATTCCTAAATCTGATCGCGCGATTGCAAAGGGTTTTATTGAAAAAACCATCAAGAGGAGTTTGGAAAACCTCCTGATTTGCCAATCCGTAGTGGAATCGCTGCATTAAACTCAAGGGATAATGGAGTTAAATAATAAAAATAAAAAACCTGTATCGTCCTGAAAAATTTTACACCGGCAAAAACCATAACATGCCTATAAATTCCTCATTTTTCTTACTTTCGAAATATATTCTTAAATAACAAGCAAGAATTAGCTATTCGCAAATGAAAAAAATCCTTATTGCCCTTATTTGTTTCTTGGTTTTCGACAAGAGTTTTGCCCAGAATCCCAATTCTATTATTCCATTACCGCAGCAAATTAAACTCGGCAAAGGTGATTTTATATTGAGCAAACAAACTCTTATTCAAGATTTTACCCAAAGCAATGAAGTAAGCACAGCTTTAAGTCCCCTTCAAAATAAAATTATAGAACGTATTGGCGCACCATTAAAACTGAGTAATGCTGCTGCAGCAAAAAGTACAATCCAAATTAGATTAAACGATCAAATTAGCAATTCGGAAGCTTATGAACTTGATATAAAACCAACCCAAATCACTATTGAAGCAAAAACTGCAGCTGGCGTTTTTTATGCGGTACAATCTTTAATACAGATAATGAAACCGTCTGCGCAAAATACGCTGAAAATACCGAGTGCAACAATTATGGATGCCCCGAGATTTCCTTACAGGGGAATAATGCTCGATGTGTCGCGTCATTTTATGCCTTTAGATTTTCTGAAAAAATACATCGATGAGCTTGCACGATTAAAAATCAATCGTTTTCATTGGCATTTGAGCGACGGACAAGCATTCCGCTTTGAGAGTAAGAAATATCCCTTACTTCACTATGCAAAATCATCACAATGGCCCACTAATGAGGGCTTTTATACGCAAGAGGAGATGAAAGGATTAGTGAAATATGCGCAAGATCGGTCCATTACCATCATTCCAGAAATCGATGTGCCAGCACACTCTCAAGCATTATTAGATGCCTACCCCGAATATGGTTGTTTGGATAGTTTAGGCAATACCTTTAAGCTGCAAGGGGAGATGTGTCCCAATGAAACTACCATTGCCTTCGTGAAAAATATTTTGGATGAAGTGATGGACGTATTTCCAAGTAAAGATATTCATATCGGTGGCGATGAAGCCAGTAAAGCTAATTGGAAAAATTGCCCTGTTTGTAAGAAACGCATGACTGATTTGAACCTTAGCAATGTAGATGAATTGCAAAGTAAGTTTATAACAAGCTTAGACCAATATTTAAATGATAAGGGTCGCAAAATGATTGGTTGGGATGAGATTATGGATGGTGGTTTAGCACCCAATGCAACGGTTATGGCGTGGCGTAGCACAGAAAATGGTGCTGCTGCTGCAAGAATGAAGCATCAAGTGATCATGTCGCCAACCTCACACTGTTATTTTGATTATTATCAATCGGATAGTCCGAACGAACCTATGGCATTCAATGGTTTTGTTAATTTAGAACGAATTTACAGCTTCGAGCCTCTACCAAGTGAATTAACCGAGGAGGAAAAATCCTATGTTTTAGGTGCGCAAGCAAACTTATGGACCGAACAAGTGGCCACCGGATCTCATGCCGAATACATGACCTTCCCAAGAGCTCTTGCTTTAGCTGAAGTAGCCTGGTCGGATCCCAATCAAAAAAACTTTAGTGAATTTTTATCTAGGTTGCCACACTATTTAAACGGATTAAGCCAAAGGAAAGTGAATTTTGCGAAGCATTTTTATGAGATAAAATCAAGTGTCGTTCTTGATTCAAAACAATCGCTAAATGTGGTTTTAACTTCAAATGAGGCTAATTTACCGCTTTACTATACCCTAGATGGGACTAGTCCGACAATGAATTCATCGGTTTATAAAAATCCGATTAGCGTGAATAAATCAACGCTTATAAAAGTAGCTGCCGTGATGAACAATGAAATGGTGGATGAAACAATCAATAACCTGACAATCAATAAGGCTACGGGCTTAAAAGTTGAATTGAGTGAAGCGCCAAGTAAATACTATAATAAGGGAGGTGTGGCAGCACTTACTAATGGGGTTTTTGGCTCATCAAAGCGTTATGGTGATTATGATTGGTTGGGTTGGTCGAGGGCTGGAGTTGAAGCCAGTTTAGATTTTAATCAGTCGCAAGTTATTTCTAACATCTCTTTACGCTTCTTTCACCAAATTTCAAGCTGGGTTTGGATGCCTAAAAAGGTGGAGATATGGGCTTCTTCGGATGGTGTAAATTATGCCCTTGTGAAGGAAGAAAAAATTAGTGTGCCAAACCAAGAGGGTGCTATTGATGTTTCGATTCAAATTCCTCAACGTGAGCTTAG
>NZ_JBIILQ010000039.1:0-16114 GCF_044232565.1 Daejeonella sp.
TTTTTCGTTTCATTCTTTTTTTTGTGTTTTTATTTTTAATATTTTTAACTATTTTGTAAAAATTACTCATTAATAGCTAATTCAATGATTATTGGAATCTTACGCGAACCATCAATAGAAACAAGAGTTTCTTTAATTCCAGAACACATAAAAGTGCTTACTAAACAAAATATTCTGGTTTTAGCGGAACATGACTGTGGAATTCTTGCTTTTGCACCTGATAATTTATATAGCGAACAAGGTGCTGAATTAAAAACAAGAGAAGAAATTTTAAAGCTCTCAGATATTCTTTTAAGTATTAACCCATTAACAAGTGAAGATTTAAAAAATGTTAAAAAAGATGCTGTTGTTTTAGGTGTTTATAATCCCTTGGGAGCTTTTTTATCAATGAAAGAATGGGCTGATAAAGGTTTAACAACTTTTAGCATGGATATGCTCCCTCGCACTACCAGAGCGCAGAGTATGGATATTTTGAGCTCGCAAGCCAATATTGCTGGTTATAAAGCTGTATTATTGGCTGCTATGCAACTACCTAAATATTTTCCAATGTTTATGACGGCAGCAGGAAGTATCGCCCCTGCAAAAGTGATGATTTTAGGAGCTGGTGTTGCTGGATTACAAGCTATTGCAACAGCCAAGCGACTAGGAGCCGTTGTGGAGGTATTTGATACAAGGCCTGCAGTTAAAGAAGAGGTAATGAGTTTGGGTGCCAAATTTATTGAGGTTGAAGGTGCTCAAGATGCATCCAATGCTGGAGGTTATGCGGTTGTTCAAACTGAGGAATATTTACAAAAACAAAGAGAAAGAATTGCTGAAGTTGCCTCAAAGGCTGATGTGATTATTACTACTGCCCAAATTCCAGGTAAAAAAGCGCCGATTTTATTACCAGATCATATTTTGGACAATATGAAGATAGGTTCTTTAATAATTGATTTAGCCTCTTCAACAGGAGGTAATACTTCGCAAACGAAAGATCGAGAAACTATAACTTATAAAAATGTAACCATTATTGGCCATTCAAATTTGCCATCTACCATGCCATCTGATTCGAGTAAACTTTATGGTAAAAATATTTTAAATTTTTTGCAATTGATTATTGCTGCTGATGGTACGTTAAATCTTAATTTTGAGGATGATTTAGTTAAAGGAACTTGCATCACTCATCAAGGTGAGGTTTGTAATAATCGAGTGAAAGAACTTATTTAATTTATTTTTAAATAGATGTTAAGTTTGATTTTTGTAATAGTAGCTTATATAAATTAGAAATAAAAAATTATCAAGTATGGAAATTATGTTTAATTGGCTAGCACTTCATCAGGATATGATATACATTGTGCTTTTGAGTGTGTTTCTTGGTATTGAAGTCATAGGAAGAGTTCCAAGCGTTTTACATACCCCTTTAATGAGTGGTGCGAATGCAATACATGGGGTTGTTATTATTGGGGCTATTATTGTAATGGGTAAAGTTTCTAGCGACAATCTAATTGCGTTAATCTTGGGTTTCTTGGCTGTTATATTAGGAACACTAAATGTTGTTGGTGGCTTTGTTGTAACTGATAGAATGTTGGAAATGTTTAAAAAGAAAAAATAGGGTCATAAATTAACCCGATTAATAAGAAATCTTTATAAAAAATATTACATGGAATTAAATATACTTGTCATTTGTTACTTAATCGGATCGATAACATTTATTATCGGATTAAAGATGTTGAGTCACCCGGAAAGCGCAAGAAGAGGAAACCTAATTGCAGCAGGTGGAATGGCTATATCTATTTTTGGCACCATTTTTCTTTATGAAGAAGAGGGTGTTAAACTTCATAACTATTCTTGGATTTTTGCTGCTTTAATTATTGGATCTATACTTGGAACATTGGCTGCAAAAAGAGTAAAAATGACAGCCATGCCAGAAATGGTCAGTTTATTTAATGGTATGGGGGGTGCATGTGCCGCATTAATATCCATTTTAGAATTTGATCATATTTATTCGCTAGTTAAAAATGGTATTGCTGCAGATTCCGGTATTTTATTAATCATTTTTGCGGGATTAATAATTGGTACTATTTCTTTTGCAGGTAGTATGGTGGCTTGGGCCAAATTAAATGGAAGAATTAAAGACTTCTCGTTTAAAGGTCAGCACATTATGAATTTACTGATTTTTGGTATAATCATATGTATTTCAGCCTATTCAATTTTGTCGGGGGATATACAAATTCAACTTTTATTCTATATCGTATTTGCTCTATCAGTGATTTATGGTTTATTTTTTGTTTTACCAATAGGTGGCGCTGACATGCCGGTTGTTATTTCATTATTAAACTCATTTACTGGTGTTGCAGCTGCATTTGGTGGATTTTTATATAATAATCCGGTGATGCTTACGGGAGGTATTTTGGTAGGTTCTGCGGGTACTATTCTAACTATATTGATGTGCAAGGCTATGAATAGGCCTTTAAGTAATGTATTGATAGGTTCATTTGGTGGTTCTAAGTCGAGTGCTGCTTCAAAAGATCAAGGTGCTTACAAAGAGATTAGTATCAGTGATTCTGCAGTTGTTATGGCTTATGCTAAAAAGGTAATGATTGTACCTGGATATGGATTGGCCGTAGCTCAAGCACAACATGTTTGTCACGAACTTGAAAAACTACTTAGCGATAAGGGTGTAGAAGTGAAATATGCTATACATCCAGTTGCTGGTAGAATGCCTGGTCACATGAATGTATTGCTCGCAGAAGCCGACGTAGATTATGCAAGTTTATTAGAAATGGAGCAAGCAAATGAAGAATTCCCACAAACAGACGTTGTGTTGGTTTTAGGTGCCAATGATGTGGTTAATCCTGCAGCCAAAACAGATCCAGCATCACCAATCTATGGTATGCCTGTATTAGATGTTGAATTATCTAAATTGGTAATTATCAATAAACGAAGTATGAATCCAGGATATGCAGGGATAGAGAATGAATTATTTTTTCAACCAAAATCATCTATGTTATTTGGAGATGCCAAAGACGTACTACAAAAACTAGTTGCAGAAATTAAGACATTATAAGCTTATTGATTTTGAACTTTGAATATTTTATTCTTCGCGTTTTAGTCCGAATTTTTCAATTTTGCTGTACAAATGGCTTCTCTGTATGTCTATAGCATCAGCTGTTTTGGATACATTCCAATTATTTTTCTCCAATTTATATTTAATAAAATCGCATTCCACAAAGTCTTTGTACTCCTGAAAATTAGCGAATCGATCAAAATTTGATGTATGATTGCTTTTAGTTATGGCTGCCAAAGACGTCATGGAATTAGGATTAGCGAATGAGGTAACATCTTTATCTGTTATCACTTTATCGCTTAAAATAATGAGACGCTCGATCATATTCCTAAGCTCTCTAATATTGCCAGACCACTCCATGGTTTTTAACGCTTCCATAGCCTGCTTCGTAATTTCTTTAATAGGCATACCATAATCATTGCAAATTTCTGTACAAAAACTTTGGGCTATCAAAGGAATATCTTCTTTACGCTCTGTAAGTTGTGGAACATGAATTAAGATCACACTAAGACGATGAAAAAGATCCATCCTGAAATTTCCAGCTTCAATTTCTTTCTGAAGATCTTTATTTGTTGCTGCAATTACGCGGACATCTACATCGATTTCTTTTTCGCCACCCACGCGTGTGACTTTATTTTCTTGAAGGGCACGTAAAACTTTAGCTTGAGCTGAAAGACTCATATCCCCAATTTCATCTAGAAATAATGTACCGCCATTTGCTTGTTCAAACTTTCCAATTCTCTGCTTGATCGCAGATGTAAAGGAACCTTTTTCATGTCCAAACAATTCACTTTCAATTAACTCAGAAGGAATAGCTGCACAATTAACTTCTATAAGAACAGAATCTGAACGTTTTGATTTTTCATGGAGCCAACGTGCCACCAATTCTTTTCCACTTCCATTTGCTCCGGTAATTAGTACTCGAGCATCAGTAGGGGCAACTCGTTCAATGGTGTCTTTTATTTTTTGGATGGCAGGGGAACTGCCAAGAATCTCACGAGTCCGACTTGCCTTACGTTTTAATACTTTGGTTTCTTTTACTAAGTTTTTACGTTCTAGGGCATTCCTAACTGTTAGGAGAAGTCTATTAAGATCAGGTGGTTTTGTTATAAAATCATAAGCTCCTTTTTTACTTGCTTCGATGGCGGTTTCAACAGTTCCATGTCCTGAAATCATGACAAATGGCAAATCAGGATGAATTTTTAGGCCTTCAGTAAGAACCTCCATTCCATCCATTTTATTCATTTTTATATCGCAAAGTATCAGATCATAATCGTGTTTAGTGATAAGAGCCAAGGCATCAAGTCCATTATCAATATCATCTACTTGATATTGTTCATATTCTAAAATTTCACGTAAAGTATTACGTATTGATCTTTCATCATCTATGATTAAAATTTTTGCCATATATGTGTTTTATATCATCTTAATTTAAATAAATATTACTGCAATTAAAATATTTAATTGTAGTAATTGTAGATTAAGGGTGGTTGATTTTAAAAAAATGCAAGCCTATAAGCCGGGTTCTGTTTTTCCAAATTATCGGAAATTCTATCATTTATCTAGTCATGAAATTGCTAACATGCTCTAACGACCTACCCATTCCGAATAATGCTGTTTTGCAGCATAAGAAAGCGAGCAGCTTTGCTTTCGGAACCTATTTGGTCTTTCAACTCCTGGGGTTTACCGCAACGTATGTCACCATGCGCTACCGTGAGCTCTTACCTCACATTTTCACCTTTACCTGCCTAAGCGGGAAGTATATTTTCTGTGGCACTTTCCGTCACCATTTTCATGATGCCTTCCTGTTAGGAAGCAGAATGCTCTATGTTGCCCGGACTTTCCTCCTTGATTTTCATCACGGCGATAGAACGGCTTGCAATTCAAAGATATGAATTTTGTTTTAAGGTTTTGGGCTATTTGCTTTTATCTTTTGCAGACCCTTATCGAGATTAATTATACTTTTTAATATGGCATTTGCGGCCGAATTGAAAAAATCAGGATTGATATTTTCAAATGTATCACTGGCTTGATGATAATCTTTATGGTCTTCAACACCGAAATAAATAAAAGGTATACTTTCTTTTGCAAAAGGTCCTTGATCACTCTGCATTGTCCAATCATCCTTGCCAGAACCAGGAATATCGTGTCCGAAAAGGATATTTATACCTGTATTTTTATCAGCATCTTTAATTATTTCCTTCAAAATAGGTGTTTGATAGGTTCCTACTGCATAGAGTTCTGATTTATCATTATGAGAAACCATATCCATATTCACGTTTAATTTAATTGATTTTTTATCAGTTTTTGGGTCTCTCAAAAAGGCATAAGCACCTTGTAAGCCCATTTCCTCCGCATCAAAAGCAACAAAATATAATGTATTTTCTGGCTTTTTATTTTTGTAATATTCAGCAATGTGTAATAATGCTGCAACACCTGATGCATTGTCGTCAGCACCATAAAATATTTTTGAATTATTGATGCCAACATGATCATAATGCGCCGAAATAACAATGATATTATCAGTTTTACCCTTTATATAAGAAATTAAATTGGTGCCCTTTAATTCTTCAGATTTACGATTTTTAAAACTAAAGTTATGCTTGTAATTTTCATTAATTGAACTAAGTCCAATGCCTTTAAACCGCTCAATAATATAATCAGCAGCAGCAATATTTCCACTTGTTCCTGTTTTCCTACCTTCATATTTTTCGGATGCTAAAATCTCCAGGTCACTTAATAATTTAGCTTGATTAACCATTTGTGCCTTAGATTCAATACCGATAAATAAGGCAATAAGTAAGAGGATTTTTTTCATATAAATTTTATTAAACCAAGTTTATTAATTTTTGATTGTTAATTTTTACTCAAATCACGCATATCTACTGCTACTAGTCTCGAAACCCCTTGTTCGGCCATAGTAACACCATAAATAATATCCGTACTCGCAATAGTACGTTTATTATGTGATACAATAATGAATTGTGAACGATCAGAGAATTCACGAATGATATTATTGAACTTATCGATATTGGTATCATCAAGTGGCGCATCAACCTCATCGAAAATACAGAATGGGGCAGGCTTTAATAAATATAGTGAAAACAATATCGCGGTAGCTGTTAATGTTTTTTCTCCTCCAGATAGCTGATTAATTGATAAGGGTCTTTTCCCTTTTGGCCTTGCAATAATATCGATTTCTGATTCTAAGGGGTTTTTAGGATCAGCCAAGATTAAGTCACAACTATCTTCATGATTAAACAAAGATCGGAAAACTTCAATAAAATGAGTTCTAACGTTAATAAATGCTTCCATGAACTTTTCCTTTGCAGTTTCATCAATTTCTTTGATTGTTTGTAAAAGAGACGATTTTGCTTCTGAAAGATCTTTTTTCTGTGATTGAATAAATGTATAACGCTCATTCATCTCTTGATAAGCTTCCAAAGCCATCGGATTAATAGCTCCATATTCTTCAAGTTGTTTTTTTAATCGCTCGGTTTTAACACGTAAGTCTTGTTCACTATCAGTTGCTTGGCCTTCACTTATCTCTTCATCTAGAAGTTCACTTATATCGAGTGAAAACTCAACTGATAAACGTTCTTTCAAGGCGTTTAATTCAATTTTTATGAGTGTTTTTTGCTCTTTTAACTCATTGTTGATTAAATCAGCATGTTCTTTATTTTTACGAAGATTACTAATGTTTTCTTCAGACTCATTAATTTTTCCTCGAGAAGCATAAAACTCTTGTTCGGATTCTCTTAAAGCAATTTCAAATTCTTCCTTTTGAGCATACATGGCAATTAGATCTTCATCCGAATGATCAGCATGTTGAAAGGATTCTTTAATGCTTAATTGGGTTTTTTCAAGTTCTAGATTGTTAAATTCTATTTTGGATTCAAATGATTTTTGTTGACTCTCTCTGTACTCCAGATCTTTTTCAATTCCAGAAACCTTGTTTTGTTGTTGGTGGAAACGAATATTTTCTTGATTAAATAATCCTGATTTACTTGTTAATACCTCCGCAAATTCATTATAGTTATGTTGGTATTGTAATAATTGAAATTCTTTTTCGCTTTTTTTAACTCTTAATTCCGCTAAAAAGGGTTCTTTAGTAAGTAATTCATTACTAAGACCATTAATTTTTTGTTCAATATCTTGCTTTCTATTGATGCTATTTTCAATAAATGCGAGATATTGTTCCTGTTTTGTTTTTACAGAGGTAAACTCATTACTTAATTTGTTAATTTCAATTTGTAATAGATTTATTATATCCCTTTGAGATGTATTGCTGAGGTATTTAAGTGTTTCTTCCTCAAATTCAATTTCAACGTTTAATCTTGTTAAGAGCGTTTCTGTTTTGATTATTTCTTTGGAAAGCTTTTCAAGATTTTTAGCTCGCCCAATTCTTTTTCCCTCAAATAATCCAACAGAACCACCAGACATTCCGATTCTGTTTTTTGAGAACATTCCAGATTTACTGAGAATCACAAACTGTTCATCTGGCAAAGCAGATTTGATTCCTTGATCATCACCAGATTCGAGGAGATATACATTGTTTAAAAGAATTTCACACAGAGGACGATATTTAGAATCGGTATCAATAATATCAAGCGCTGGAATTAAATTCTCAGACCCTAAATCTTTAGTATATGATTGGGCCTTTATATTTATGCCATCTAAAATGAAAAAGTTTGCCCGTCCTCTAGATGAATCATTCAATAATTGAATTGCCTGAATAGCTTCCGATTGAGTTTCAACAACATAATGGTTCATTACAGGTTCTAGGAAATTTTCAATTGCAATTCGATATTCCTCGCGACAGAATAAAATATCTGAAAATAGGGGAGCTTGTTTGGCCCAAATCGCATTTTTCTTCAGGAAACGAATTGACTCTGGAAATCCTTCCAGATTATCAACCATTGATTTAGTTAAATTGTATTCATTTTGCTTTGAGTCTAGTTTTCTGCTTTCCTTGGTTAAAGTTTCTTTTAATTCCTTTAATTTTACAGTGTGATGCTCAATCTGTTGATTAAGTTCGTCTTCTAGCTCCTTTTTTGTATCAAATTCTTTTTGTTTGCTATCTAAGTCTCGTCCTATTTGATCAATTATTTTATTAAATTCATTGAGCTCAGTTTCTTTAGAATTAGCATCTTCCATGTTACGGTTTACTTCTTGGAAAAGTGCATCTTTCTGAATATTTATAATAGCTAATTCCTTTTCAAGTTTATAAACATCATTTTGAAATTCATTATTTTCCTTAGCTAAGGAATCTAATTCTAATTTCGATCTCAGTTGTTTTTCTCTAACCTTATTTATTTCTATTTCTTGGGATCCCAAAGAAATTTGAAGCTTTTGAAGAAGCTCACTTTCCTGAAAATGTTCCTCTTTTAATCGTTTCTGGTTGTAAAAGACATGATTTAACTGATTTTTATCTTTTTCTAATTCATCACTTAAACGAGCTTTTTTTTCTTCAAGAAAACGGATTTGCTCATTTTTTAACTTTTTATCACTTTCGTAGTTTCTGATCTTAGTAATAAAATCATTACTGGCTTTTTGTTGAACAGAAAGATTTTTTTCTAAATTTAAATTATTTAATTTCTGCTCTTGAAGTAAAGCTTCCAATTGGATTAAAGCTGTACTAATTCCTGAAAACCCTATGTAATGCTCTTGTTCCTTGTTTTCAAGCCTTGAAAGAGATTCTCTGAAACTAATGATACTAAAAGAGGCGAGCGTAATGCTTAAATTTCTGTATTGTTCTTTTAATTTGAAATAACGTTCAGCTTTTTTGGCTTGATTTTCTAACGTTTTTAAGTTTTTCTCAATCTCAAAAAGCAAATCCTCTACTCGGCTGAGATCGACTTCTGTATCCTTTAATTTATTAAATGTTTGTTTTTTTCGCAACTTATATTTGGAAATTCCTGAAGCCTCTTCAAACAATGCCCGTCTAGAATTGTCTTTATTGGCAATAATTTCATCTATCATTTTTAGTTCAATGATCGAGTAGGAGTCTGAGCCAATTCCTGTATCAAGAAAAAGGTCTGTAATATCCTTTAAACGACAATTAACATCGTTTAATCTATATTCACTTTCTCCTGAGCGATACAGTTTTCTAGTTATGGTAACTTTTGTGAAATCTGTTGGTAGTATGTTTTTTGTATTGTTGAAGGTTAAAGATACTTCAGCTAAATTTGATGGTCTGCGTGTTTTTGTACCATTAAAAATGATGTTTTCCATCTTCTCTGAACGCAACATTCTTGTACTTTGTTCGCCTAAAACCCAGCGAATGGCGTCAACCACATTCGACTTCCCGCAACCATTTGGTCCAACAATTGCAGTAACTCCTTCATTAAAGTTTAGCGTTATTTTATCGCCAAAACTTTTAAAGCCCTTAATTTCTAATTGGGTAAGTTGCATTTTAATATTTTCGCTGGGCGAATTTAAAATTAATTAGGCCTTCAATTTAGGAAATATTACAGAGCTCTGCCACTTTTTTTAGTCCTACAATTGATAAATCTTTTTTTGTTTAGCAATTTGTTATTTTAGGGAAGAAAATATTTTTACATGGTTTAATTATAATATTATGGAATACAGACGATTAGGAAAATCTGGCTTAAAGGTTAGTGCACTTTCTCTTGGAAGTTGGTTAACTTTTGGTAATCAGATTGAAGATAAAGTTGCAGAAGAGTTAATGGATGTGGCTTATGAAGGTGGTGTTAACTTCTTTGATAACGCAGAAGGTTATGCAGGTGGCAAGTCTGAGCTTGTTATGGGCAAAATCCTCAAAAAGAAAAACTGGGACCGTAGTTCTTATATTGTTTCAAGTAAAATATTTTTTGGTGCAGAAGAAAAGAAACCAAATATGATTGGACTCTCTAAAAAGCATATTTTTGAAGGTACGCATAATGCATTGAAACGTTTACAACTCGACTATTTAGATTTAATATATTGTCATCGTCCGGATAAAGAAACACCAATTGAAGAGACTGTTTGGGCTATGCACCAATTGATACAATCGGGTAAGGCTCTTTATTGGGGCACTTCCGAGTGGAGTGCATTAGAAATTATGCAAGCCCATTATTTTGCTGAAAAAAACCATTTGGTACCACCTGTTATGGAGCAGCCACAATATAATATGCTTTGGCGTGAAAAAATCGAGAATGAGTTTTTATTATTATTTAGAGATTTTGGCATGGGTACCACAATATGGAGTCCTCTAGCTTCTGGCTTACTTTCTGGCAAATATAACGATGCTGACCCAAAAGATACCCGTTTTAGTATAGAGAGTCTTGAATGGCTTAAAAACAGGTTATTAGTTGAAGATAATATCAAAAAGGTTAAATTATTAAAGGTGCTGGCCGATAAATTAAACACTACACTTGCAAAACTGGCAATTGCTTGGTGTCTAAAAAATCCAAATGTGAGTACTGTTATTTTGGGAGCTACTAAGGTGAGTCAGTTAAAAGAAAATTTAACAGCTATGGAAGTTTTACCATTATTAACTTCAGAGATAATGGATGAGATTGATGTGATTACTGGGACTAAACCAGAGAATATAATAGTTTAAATTTTAATACTTTATCAACTATACAATAAAAGCAATCCAAATCGGATTGCTTTTATTGTTGAATGATTATTAGAATTGACTTAACTTAAAAGTATCTTTAACCCTAATACCTTTTTCTGTTTCTTGAAGAGTGCAGCATTCGTTTATAGGATCATGCTCCAAAAAGAGGATGTAATCATTTTTTACTGCTTCTTCGAGAAACTTCTTCTTTTCAGTTAGTGTTTTAAGCGGAAACATATCGTAAGCCATTACATAGGGCAAAGGAATATGTCCGATGGAAGGAAGCATGTCGGCCATGTATAAAATTGTTTTGCCTTCATAAGAAATCTGTGGGAGCATCATGGACTCCGTATGCCCAAATGCAAATCTTATCTTAATGTTTTCGGTAAAATCTATACCGTCAATGCAATCAATGAACTTTAATCTTCCACTTTCTTGGATGGGTAATAAATTTTCCTTCAAGAAAGAGGCCTTTTCACGATCGTTTGGTTCAATTGCCCATTCCCAGTGATTAGAATTGCTCCAGTAGGTCGCATTTTTAAAGGCCGGGACTAAACTTCCATCCTCCAGTTTGTCAATAGATCCACCGCAATGGTCGAAATGTAAATGAGTTAAAAAAACATCAGTAATATCATCTTTTGAAAACCCATACTTTGATAAAGATTTTTCAAGACTATCATCACCATGTAAATAATAATGCTTTAAAAAACGTTCGTCTTGCTTATTACCTATGCCATTATCTATTAATATTAAACGATCGCCTTCTTGTACTAAAAGGCAACGCATTGCCCAAGTACAAAGATTTAATTCATCTGCTGGATTAGTTTTTTGCCATATGGATTTTGGTACAACACCAAACATAGCGCCACCATCCAACTTAAAAAACCCAGTTTCGATCGTAAATAACTTCATTTCAATTATTTATAGATGAATTACTTCACCATAGGCATCTGCCGCAGCTTCCATAATTGCCTCACTCATTGTAGGGTGGGGGTGTACCGTTTTCACGATATCCATTCCAGTAGTCTCTAATTTTCTGGCTACAACCACTTCAGCAATCATTTCAGTTACATTCGTTCCAATCATGTGTGCACCAAGGAATTCACCATATTTAGCATCGAAAATCACTTTCACAAAACCATCTTTAGCTCCTGCAGCACTTGCCTTTCCTGATGCAGAGAATGGGAATTTACCAACTTTGATTTCATAACCAGCTTCCTTTGCTGCTTTTTCAGTATAACCAACTGAAGCAATTTCTGGAGAACAATATGTACATCCAGGAATGTTATTATAATTTAAAGGCTCAGGATGGTGTCCAGCGATTTTTTCAACACAAATTATTCCTTCGGCAGAAGCAACGTGCGCTAAGGCTTGGCCTTTAACGATATCACCAATTGCATAGATACCTTCTATATTTGTTTTGTAAAAGTCATCAACTTGAACGCGACCTTTGTCAATAAGGATTCCAACTTCTTCTAAACCTAAATTTTCTAAATTAGGACTATATCCAACTGCAGAAAGTACAACATCACACTCAATAACTTCGGTTCCAACTGCAGTTTTTACATGCACTTTACATGTTTTTCCACTTGTATCTACCGACTCCACATTGGTACCTGTCATGATGTTTATTCCAGATTTTTTGAAACTTCTCAACAATTGTTTTGAAATATCTTCATCTTCAACTGGAACGATATTGTCTAAATACTCTACAATAGTCACTTTCGTGCCAAGCGTATTATAGAAATAAGCAAATTCTACTCCAATTGCACCTGAACCTACAACAACCATGGATTTAGGCTGTTCAGCTAAAACCATTGCTTGACGATAGCCAATTACTTTTTTACCATCTTGTTTTAAATTTGGTAATTCGCGTGAACGACCACCAGTGGCTAAAATAGTGTTTTTAGCAGTATATTCTTTGGTAGACCCATCTGCACCAAGTACCTCAACTTTACCACCTTTTTTTATTTTTCCGGTGCCCATGATGACTTCGATTTTATTCTTTTTCATCAGGAATTGAACTCCTTTACTCATTCCATCGGCAACACCGCGACTTCTTTTTATGATTGCACTGAAATCTACTTCAGATCCTTGAACTTTGATTCCATAATCTGCCGCATGTGTGATATATTCGAAAACATTGGCGCTTTTTAACAAGGCTTTTGTTGGTATACAACCCCAATTTAAACAAATTCCACCTAAAGATTCCCGCTCAACAATGGCAACTTTTAAACCTAATTGTGCAGCACGGATAGCAGCTACGTAACCACCTGGTCCACTTCCGATAATAATGATGTCGTAATTCATATATAATATTTGTATACAATTTAAAATCCATACAAATCTAACAAAATACTCAAGGGCTTGAAAGTTTTTGTCTAGTCTTAATATTAAATGTTGAAAAGATGAAAATGTCGAAAACTATTGGATAGAATTAATAATAACTTAACATTGATATTGCTCAATTTCACAAAGACTCTGTATATTTGCTGCGATTAAAAAAAACCAATCATTTAAAACCCATTTTATGAAGAAAATTCTACTCTTAACGCTTGTAGTGTTATCCTTCGTGTTTGATGCTTCAGCACAGGTTACTACAAGTAGTTTATCGGGTACTATTCGTGATTCAAAAGAATCGCTTATTGGTGCAACAATTAAGGCTACACATCAGCCAACGGGGACCGTTTATGGTTCATCTTCTGGCGTTGATGGAAGGTTTAACATCCCCAACATGCGTGTTGGTGGTCCTTATTTAATTCAAGTAACATACGTAGGATACCAATCGGAATCTTTCAGTAACGTTATGCTTAAATTAGGTGAGCCTTATTTAATTACAATTACACTTAAAGAATCTGGTAATCAACTTCAAGAAGTTGTGATTACTGCGCAAGATCCAAATTCGGTACTTAATGCCAACAGAACTGGTGCTACAACCAATATTGGTCGTGAACAAATTCAAAATGTTCCAACAATCAGTAGAAGTGTTAACGATCTTACTAAATTTACTCCACAGGCAAACGGTGCTTCAATTGGTGGTGGTAACTATCGTCAAAACAACTTTACCGTGGATGGTTCTGATTTTAACAATCAGTTTGGTATTGGTAGTAACTTACCTGCAGGTGGTTCACCAATTTCTATTGATGCAATTGAAGAAGTTTCTGTTAGTGTAGCCCCTTACGATGTGAGAATGTCTGGATTTGTGGGTAGTTCTATAAATGCAGTAACTCGCTCAGGAAGAAATGAATTCTTCGGAAATGCATTTTTTAGTATGCGAAATGAAGGTCAGCAAGGAAATAAAGTTGCTGGTAACAAAATCACTTTATTACCTCTTGACGTTACTCAATTTGCATTAAGTTTAGGTGGTCCAATTGTTAAAAATAAATTATTCTTCTTTGCGAATATTGATCGTTCTGATGAGGTTAGACCAGGACAAAATAGGGTAGCAGCTACCGCAGGTGCTCCTTTTGGTTCAAATCCTAACGTTGCTCGCCCATTAGGTAGCGAATTAGATATGATCAAAAACTATTTAATCAACACTTATGGTTATAATCCTGGTAATTACCAAGGTTATTCCAATAAGAGCAATAACTATAAATTTCTTGCTCGTTTAGACTGGAACATTAATAAAGATCACAGATTTAATATCCGTTATAACCAAGTAGAAAGTAGTTCTCCTTTTTTTATTAGTAGTTCTACAAGTGGAACTGGTTTTAACTTTCCTAATAATGGTGGTCGTGGTAATCCTGGTCATTTACACTTTAGTAATTCAAACTACACTCAACAAGCTAACCAGTATTCATTAGCAGCGGAATTAACTTCAAGTTTTGGATCTAAGTTTTCTAATACACTTAGAGGAAGTTATACTCATCAAAATGATCCAAGAGGATCAGAAAGTGATGTATTTCCTTTAGTTGATATTATGAAAGATGGTACGGCATTTACAACTTTTGGTTATGAGCCCTTTACTTATGGTAACTTAAGAGATGTAAAGACTTATAGTTTCACAGATAATTTTACAATGAATCTTGGAAATCATGAACTTACATTAGGTGCTCAAATGGATTTTAGTACAACCAAAAATGGTTTCCAACGTTTTGGTACTGGTGCTTACCGCTTCAATTCATGGGCTGATTTTGTTAGTGGTGCTAAACCAAACGATTATGCAATCACGTATTCATTATCTCCAGGTTATGCTCAAGCATTTCCAACATTCCAGTTTCAACAGTACTCAGCTTACCTTCAAGATAATTTCCGTGTAGGCGAGAAATTGAATATTACAGCTGGTCTTCGTTTTGAATTGCCAACCTATCCTGATGTTCCAGAGATTAAAACTCATCCTTTGCTAACACCTTTAACTTTCTCTCAAGGTAGAAAATTAGATACAGGTGTATTGCCAAAGGAAAGAATTATGATCTCTCCAAGATTAGGTTTTAATTATGATGTTAACGGTGATCGCTCTTTACAAGTTAGAGGTGGTACAGGCGTATTCACTACAAAAGTTCCTTTTGTTTGGATTGTATCTCAATCTGGTGATGCTGGTCTAATTCAGTTTACACAAAACTGGAATGGTACTGCTAATACTCCTGGTCCATTCAGTACTGATGTGAGAAAGTACTTGCCTGCAACTCCTCCAACTGCTGGTACCTCAATTCCTGCTACAATTAGTGCAATGGATCCTAATTTCAGATTCCCACAAACTTGGAAAAGTAGTTTAGCTGTTGATGCAAAATTGCCATGGGGTGTTGTAGGTACACTAGAAGGTATATACAATAAAGACTTAAATATTGCAAAAGGATTTAATATCAACTTGGTTGATCCAAAAGCTTTAAATGTAGCTGGATATCCTGATAACCGTCCGATGTACCCTAATGCCAATGTAGATAAGTTTATTAATAAATTATCCAATGGACTACCAAGTGCAACAGCAACAGGCGCATTTAATCCGGTTGTATTGGATAATTCAAATGAAGGTTATTCTTGGTTCCTTACTGCAACTTTAAATAAATCTTTCAATAAAGGTTTGTCTGCTCAAATTTCTTACACTAGAAGCGAGCAAAGATCTCTTTATGATGGAAATGGTGACCAATTATTTAATACTTGGTCTTTAACTCAAACTGCAAATACAGGTAATAATCCAGGTTTAAGTTATTCAAACTTTAATGTTCCTCATCGTGTGATTGCATCTTTAAATTACCGTAAAGAGTATATTAAGAATCTTGCTACTTCGGTATCTATGTTCTTCGAAGCTTCACATCAAGGAAGATTTACTTACACTTATTCTACAGATTTCAATCGTGATGGACAAACCAATGATTTGATGTACATTCCGAAAGATGCTTCTGAGATTACATTTGCTGCTCGTCCTGCTTCTTCTGGAACAAGCAATGTGGCTTACACAGCACAACAACAAAATGATTTATTCTTCGCCTACATTGAACAAGATGATTATTTGAAGAAGAATAAAGGAAAATATGCTGAGCGTAGTGGTGCTAAGCAACCAT
>NZ_JBIILQ010000040.1:0-16095 GCF_044232565.1 Daejeonella sp.
CTCAAATTTCCTGACGCTGCCAAGGGCAATAATCCAAGCTGGATGCAGGTGGCAAAACAACCTGGATTAGCAATATTATTAGCCTTTCTGATTGATTCTCTATTCAATTCTGGCAAACCATAAACGAATTTCCTATCAGAATAGACAGAATTCTTTCTTAAGCGAAAATCTTGAGAGAGGTCAATAATTTTTACACTTTCATTAACCGGATTAGCATCTAAAAATTTCTTAGCATCTCCATGTCCAACGCAAAGAAATAAAACATCAATATTTTGCGAAATACTATCTGTAAATTTAAGATCGGTATCCCCTAGCAGGTCGGCATGGACATCAGAGGCAAGTTTACCAGCATTACTATTACTATGCAAAAAAATAATTTCAGCAAGAGGATGATTGATCAGTATCCTTAGTAATTCACCCCCTGTATATCCAGCGGCACCTGCAATTCCGATCTTAATTGTTTTCATATTTTATTTTTTATCGTTCACTCGATGCCAAATCATTGTCTGGTTACCAAAGATTTTTGAGAAGCCTTTTACATCCTCCCCCGACCATGAATTATTCATTTCGCCATAGCTTCCAAACTTATTCGACATTAGATCATTTTCAGATTCGATACCAACAATTTGGAAACGATAAGGATGTAATTTAACAAAAACTTTTCCATAAACGGTTTCCTGTGAGTTTGAAAGAAAAGCTTCAATATCACGCATAATTGGGTCATGAAACTGTCCTTCATGAAGCCAATTTCCATAAAATGAAGCTAATTGATCCTTCCAGCTAAGCTGCCATTTTGTTAGGGTATGTTTTTCTAGCGTATGGTGTGCTTTGATAATTATCATTGGCGCTGCCGCTTCAAAACCAACGCGACCTTTAATGCCGATAATGGTATCGCCAACATGAATATCGCGTCCAATTCCGTAAGGTTGAGCAATTTCTTGTAATTTTTGAATCGCTTTTACGGGAGTATATTGTTGTCCATCAATCGCCACCAACTCACCCTTTTCAAAGCTAAGTTCAATATCACGTTCTTCAGTTTCAGTAACTTGCGTTGGCCAAGCCTCTTCAGGCAAAGTTTGGTTTGATGTCAAAGTTTCTTTTCCACCAACGGAAGTCCCCCAAATACCCTTGTTAATTGAATATCTAGCCTTCTCAGCAGTATATTCAACACCATGCTGGTTAAGGTATTCAATTTCAGCTTCACGGCTAAGTTTTAGGTCGCGGATAGGTGTTATAATCTCCACATCAGGAATCATAATATTAAAAATCATGTCGAAACGAACCTGATCATTTCCAGCACCAGTACTACCATGCGCAACATAATCAGCACCTATTTTATTCACATATTTGGCAATTGCCGTGGCCTGACTCACACGCTCAGCACTTACAGAAAGGGGGTAGGTTGCATTTTTTAGCACATTTCCAAAAACAAGGTATTTGATGCAGCTCTCATAATAGTTGAGCGTTTCATCAACTACCGCATGAGAAGTAACTCCAAGAGCATAAGCGCGTTGCTCAATTTGCTGAAGTTCTTCATCAGAAAAACCTCCTGTATTTACAATTACGGAGTGGACCTCCAAATCACGATCTTTTGTTAAGTAAATACAGCAAAAAGAGGTATCTAAACCCCCGCTAAAAGCTAAAACTACCTTCTTTTTCATTATTTAATTTTGTAAAAATTTAACCAATACTACACCTATCCCAACAAGTACTTTTAATGAATTGCGCAATTTCTGCTCAATTCGCTCGAGCAAGGATTGCTTTCGAGAAACTTTGTTTAAATGTTCCTCTGCGGCTCTATTTTTAAGTGATTCAGCTTCTTTCATTTTCTGTTCAATCTCTTTTGCCTTTTCAACAGGGTCCCAAAGCATGGCGGTACACATGCAATTTTTGCGATCTTTACTCACAAGAATATCGTAATTCACACAACTCTGGCATCCCTTCCAAAAGTCTTCATCCTGACTAAGTTCGGAATACGTAACGGGTTCATAGCCCAATTCAGAATTGATCTTCATCACAGCTAGTCCAGTAGTTAATCCAAAGATTTTCGCATCCGGATATTTCTTGCGCGAAAGCTCAAAAACTGTTTTTTTGATCATCTTTGCTAGACCATTATTTCGAAAAGATGGATTGACAATTAGACCGGAATTAGCTACAAATGTACCATGACTCCAAGTTTCAATATAACAAAAGCCAGCCCATCTTCCATCTGGATGCAAAGCAATAACAGCCTTGCCTTCTAACATTTTTTGTGTGATGTATTCTGGAGTTCTTCTAGCTATTCCTGTACCTCTAGCCTTAGCAGACTCGGCCATCTCATCACATATTTGTGATGCATAATTAATATGAATTTCTGTTGCCGGTATAACAACAAACTCTTTTTCTTTCATTGATTTAAAGAAAAATCCGGTTTCGAAGCGGAAAAAGAAATGTTTTAATCTTTCCTTTTGTGAATAATCTGATTGATTTTTTTACCGGTAGGAAGGTCCGGCTACCTTTTGATTAATGCCAAGATTCAAGTCCGCGGCATAAAGGGTCGTCGGAAACGCAATACTAACTTCTCAGGCCTAAAATTACTACAAACAATACTTCTCATACAACCCACTTGGGTTAATGATCTTGTATTGGCCTGGTAGTTTAAACTATTCATTTTAAATTTATGAGTGTTTTAGATTTTTTTTACAAAAAAACAAAAAAAATAATGAATAATGCAATAGAGTACGGATAATATTACATTTTTTTAATATGATTTAAACTTAGCATAAAAACTATTGAAATGAAAACTCAAGAATATTTATTCAAAACAGGCTAATCGGAAAAATTTACACCGCATAATAAAATAAACAATCTTAAACACTTATTTTTAGGGCAGTATATCTACCTTCACCAGAAATTAATAATTTTTAAAACTGAAAGTTATTTTTAATCCGCATCAAATAGAAAGTCAATAAAAAAATCCTCCTCAACCCCCAAAAAAAAATACTATGGAAAACTTGGTAATCATTGCCCAAATTATACTTGCATTATCTGTTGCCTACGTTTGGGTATTCAGATTCGATAATATTGTTGTTGAGTTTAAGCATTACGGACTGCCCGATTTAATTCGAAATATGGTCGGTGCCTCAAAAATTGCCTTAGCCACTTTATTAATTACGGGAATTTGGTACACTGATTTGGTTTTATATTCGGCACTTTCAATGGCTTTTTTAATGGTTTGCGCACAATTAGCACACTTTAAAGTTAAAAATCCACTCGCAAAGCATTTGCCTTCATTATTCCTGCTAATTCTTTCATTATTTATTGCGGGTGTTTATGCCGAGATCATTAATTAATGGGCGTGATCTATTTTATTTTAATCTGGTTTTCGGCTTTATCTTTTTTGTTTTACGGTTCTAGCTATTATTTGTCATCACACATGACGGATGAATTTAAACGCTATGGATTGGAAAAGTTTGCATTATTGGTAAGTACTTTGCAGATTCTAGGCGGATTAGGATTGATTGTGGGATTGCAATTTTATCCGGCATTGATTATTTCTTCAGGTGGCTTAGCCTTATTAATGCTTTTAGGCTTTCTTGTGAGACTTAAAATCAAGGATGGTTTTTGGCGCTCATTGCCGGCATTTATGTATTTTGTTATGAACGCTTACCTGTTTTACAGCTCCTTGGTATAGGATAAATTTTGGAACATGACCGTTTTTTAGTATTTTGCCTTTGGAATCAAAAATAATGAGAATGGAAATTAAATCTCTGTTAAAGCCAATTATACTTATAAGTTTAATTTTGACGGCAGCAAGATTAATCGCCACGTATTATTTCGACTTGCCCAATGCATCCACAGATTTGTTGATTTTTATAGATATTCCATTCATGCTTACTTACACCATTATTGCTCTCAGAGAAATATACGGTTCAAGTAATATCAGTTTGTTAGAAAAGATTATGTGGACTATCGGTTTTTTACCTGGTTTAAGTATGTGGATAGCCCTTATTTATCTTTTTTTAGCACGCGAAAGGATTTTAAGAGTGTACAAACTTTTATATGTAGAAACCGAATCACTCACAGATTCCATAATACAACATTGATTTGTAGGGATTAAGTAATTTTCAGCAAAAGAATTTCGATATCTCAATTAATCAAGGCATCTCGCATAAATTAAGCGTAGTTTTAAATAAATAAAAATCAAAATCATGTTTTTAATCATCATTGGAATATTTGTGTTAATTGCTAGTTTTTTTATGGCCTCTCAGGATGGTCAAACCGCTAGATTCAGTACCATTACTCGTATTGGAGCAATTATATTGATCCTTATTGGGGCATCTTTCTCTATGTTTAAAGTGGTTGAATCAGGTGAAGTTGGTGTTAAAACTCTTTTTGGTAAGGTAAATGACGATGTGCTATATAGCGGATTAAATATTGTCAACCCCATGATGAAGGTTACAACTTTCGATGTCAAAACTCAAAATTATACTATGTCTGGCATAAATGATGAGGGAGGAAAAAGTGGCGACGATGCCATTAGAGTCCTTTCTGCTGATGGTCTGGAAGTAATCATTGATCTTTCTGTGCTTTTCAAGGTCAAACCTTCTTCCACACCTGAAATTCTACGTACCATCGGAACAGACTATCTAGATAAGATCGTAAGGCCCATTGCACGTACTGCCATTAGAGATAATGCTGTTTCTTATGATGCTGTAGCATTATATTCAAGCAAGCGCGATGAATTTCAGAATAAAATATTCAATACAATCAATAAAAGTTTTGTTAAACGCGGACTGGAACTGGAGCAGTTGCTGGTTAGGAATATTACCTTACCTCCATCTGTTAAAACCACAATTGAATCAAAGATTAATGCGGAACAAGATGCTCAGAAAATGACCTTTGTACTTCAAAAAGAGAGACAAGAAGCTGAACGTAAGCGTGTTGAAGCTCAGGGTATTGCTGATTATCAAAAAATATTATCGACAGGTTTAAGCGATAAACAACTTCAATATGAAACTATTAAAGCCCAAAAAGAGATTGCTCTTTCACCAAATGCCAAAATAATAATCATGGGAAATGGTAAAAATGCACCCATCATACTAGGCGGGAATTAAATATATTTGTAATCCCTGAATAATCCATCAGGCCTTTACTAATTGTCAGTGAAATCAGAAACACAAGATTCTTTTTTTAAAAGTTTTGATCTTGAGCTAGCAATACCCGCGAAATTTAATTTCTTGAAAGATGGTAAACCGCATCCTCTTTGTCTTTTAGCAGCCGAAGAGTTACAGGAATATCTTAAACATCAAAGCGATTGGAATCATAATTTCGGATTAAGTCCCGAACAAGAAGGTTTCATTATTGGCAAAATGTTTGGTGTTTTAGTTGTGAAAAGCTCTCAAAGTAAGCTAGGTTATTTAGCAGCATTTTCTGGAAAACTTGCAGGTGGAAATCACCATTCCAAATTTGTGCCTCCAGTGTTTGATAGTCTGCAAGAAGGCAGTTTCCTAAATAATGGAATGGCCGAACTGAGCCAAATTAACAATTCAATAAAAAAAGTTGAACATGCAAAATCAGAAGGTTATTTAGAAGTGGTTCGATTACTGAAACTAGATCGCAAAACACACTCGCATAACCTTCAGAATGAGCTATTTAATCACTACAGATTCTTAAATAAACACGGTGAAGCCAAAAGCCTGAATGAGCTTTTCAAAGCTGCATCCTATAAAAATCCGCCTGCAGGAGCGGGAGAGTGCGCGGGGCCCAAACTTCTACAATACGCATTTCAACACAACATGCAGCCCTTAGCAATTGCCGAGTTTTGGTGGGGTCAATCACCAAAGTCGGCGCAATGGAAACACAAAAATTACTACCCCTGTTGCAAAGAAAAATGTGAACCGATTTTAGCACACATGCTAGAAGGAATAGAATTTGATAATTGATAAAAAAATATTCTGTTTCAAAATCTTTCATACAAACTTCTTTAATGTGTTACAACTAATTCAATCCTATAAAGTGCTTTTGCTTTTCTGAAGAAGTTACAAAATGACGTATTTTTGTTTAATTAAGATTGTTCTTATGTTAGCGAACAAGCAGATAATTACGGTTTTGTATAAATTTTGAATTTAAGCACAATGAAAACAGCACTTCATAAAGCTGAGACTCGCGGAAACGCAAACCACGGTTGGTTACATAGCAGACATAGCTTCAGCTTTGCAGGATATCATGATCCGCAAAGAATGAATTTCGGGGTATTGCGGGTTTTAAATGATGATATCGTTGCTGGAGGAATGGGTTTTGGTGCCCACCCACACGATAATATGGAAATTATCTCAATTCCACTGGAGGGCGATCTAGAGCATCAAGATAGCATGGGGAATAAAACAGTTATCAAAAATGGAGACATCCAAGTGATGAGTGCCGGAACAGGGATTAGCCATAGCGAATACAATAAAAATGCTGACAAAGAAGTCAGATTCTTGCAAATTTGGGTGTTTCCAAATAAGAGAAATGTTAAACCTCGCTACGGTCAAATCACTTTAAATTTGGAGGATCGCTACAATAAACTTCAGCAGATATTAAGTCCTAATTCCGAAGACGCTGGAGTCTGGATTCATCAAAATGCCTGGTTTCATCTCGGTAAATTCGATGGAGGGTTTTCCACAGAATATCAAGTTAAGGGAATAGGAAATGGAGTTTACGCATTCATTTTAAGTGGGGATGTACAAATTCACGATCAAAAACTAAATGCCAGAGATGGTTTGGGGATATGGGAAACCGATAAATTTACAATAAGTGCAAGCTCAAATGCAGAAATTTTGTTGATGGAAGTGCCGATGGCTTAATCAATAAAAGCATAAAAATATCTAGCGCATAACAATAAATATCGCTCAGCAAGAATTGGAAACTCTATTGCTGGGCGTTTTTATTTTCAGGCATTTACAACATCATTAACATTGTTTCAACTCAAGCTTAGTGGTTAAAAAGCCAATTTAAATAAACCTCAACAAAATTTTAATGTTCAACTTTTCAGCTAAAATTTTGAATCATGTAATTTTTTTGTTATAATTAAACCTTTTATTAATCAATTCATTGTTAAGTGTTTATAATTTTAAAAAAGGCAATTAACCGAATAGGATTCCGAGTTTAAGAAATGGATAAAAATTACTATAAAGAATATTATGTTTTAGAACGTGAACATTGGTGGTTCAAAGCAAGAGCAAAAATTATTTCCAATCTGATTTCTAAAAGCCTAAAAAACAAAGAAAACAATAAACTTAATATTTTGAATATTGGTGCTGCAACAGGTAAAACCAGCGATATTTTGTCTGAATTTGGAACTGTAACCTCATTAGAATACGACAAAGATTGTTGCGATTTCACAAATAGCGCATTGAATTTGAATAGTATAAATGGGTCTATTTTAGCATTACCATTTCGTGAAGAAGAATTTGATATGGTTTGTGCATTGGATGTTATTGAACATGTTGAAGATGATATTTTAGGAGTTTCAGAAATGAAAAGAGTCTGCAAAAGCGGTGGTTTAATTGTGGTAACGGTCCCCGCTTATATGTTATTATGGAGCAAACATGATGAAGTTAATCATCATTTTAGACGGTACACAATGTCTAGCTTAAAAAAAATATTCACTAAAATAAATTTAACCACTATCCGGGCTACCTACTTTAACACGATTCTATTTATACCAATACTAGCCTTCAGATTATTAAGCAAACTTATTCCAACTAAATTTATAAGAGTAGGCGCTGGTTCTGATGCTACGTTACACAATAACAATAGTATTTCAAGTAAAATTCTGTATCAAATTTTTAAATCAGAATTGGCCTTACTCAAGCTTTTTAATCTGCCCTTTGGCGTCTCTATATTCATTACCTCTTCTAAAAAATAAAGACGAATTTGATATGCACAGTTTTTTAACAAATATCCTATTTAAAAAAAGTATCTATATCAACTCACTATGGTTCATCATTACAGCTTTTGCAATCCTTAAAATATTAACAAGTGGAAATTACAACAACTATTTAATTTTTAAATTTACCTTCTACAGTTTGGTGAATGAACGAAATTTCTTTTTGCCACAACCAGAAAATTTTCAACATTACAATCTCTACGGACCAATTTTTAGTGTATTTATTGCACCATTTGCAATGTTGCCAAATTGGCTGGGTCATACCCTATGGACAATCTTTAATTCATCTGTACTTTTTATTGCTATTAAAAAACTTCCGTTGCCCCCAGAGGCTACTTTAGCAATTATTTTAATTGCTGCGCATGAAAACCTAACTTCCATACTAAGCTCTCAGTTTAACCCAAGTATGACTGCAATTATACTTTTTACCTTTTCACTTATTGTGAAGAAAAAGGATTTTTGGGCAGCTTTTATGATTGTTTTAGGCACATTTATTAAACTCTATGGAATTGTTGGTCTAGCCTTCTTTTTTTTCTCAAGTGATAAAAAGAAGCTGATTTTGGGATTGGGATTTTGGAGCATAATCTTATTTACGCTTCCAATGCTTTTTTCATCCCCAGACTTTATTATTCAATCCTATAAAGATTGGTACTTGGCAGTTTCTCAGAAAAATATCATGAATAGTACTTTAATTACCGATCAGGATATATGTTTAATGGGGATGGTACGTAGAATTTCAGGTGATCATTCCATCCAAAACTGGCCTTTCATATTGGGAGGATTAATCCTATTTATCCTACCTTATTTTAGGGTTTCTCAATTTAAAGAAAACGGTTTCAGACTAATGTTGCTTGCAAGTACATTAATTTTTACAGTTATTTTCAGTACGAGCTCCGAATCACCAACCTATGTTATTGCATTTGTTGGTGTTGCAATTTGGTTTATAATTCAACCCTCACCTAAAAATAAATGGATACTGTGTTTATTCGTATTTGCGTTTTTATTGACAAGTATGTCGCCTTCAGATCTCTTTCCTAAATTTATTAGGAATGAATATATAAAACCTTATTCTTTAAAAGCACTTCCATGCATATTGATTTGGTTTACAATAATTTATCAAATGTTAATCTACGATTTTAAGAATTATAAAAGGTATGATATCGAATAAATTAGTATCAATAGTTTTACCTGCTTATAACGAGTCTGAAAATATTATTAAGGTTTGTTCAGAGATAGATAATATTTTCAAAAAAATAAACTATTCTCATGAGATTATTCTTGTGGCAGATGGGTGCACAGATAATACAATGGAAACCATACAGCATTTGATTGTCAACAATAATCATGTTTTCTTTATTGAATTTTCAAGAAATTTCGGTCATCAATTGGCTCTAAAAGCGGGCCTGGATCATGCCAAAGGTGATTGCGTAATTAGCATGGATTGCGATTTACAACATCCACCAGAACTTATACCCGAATTATTAAAGGAGTGGGAAACGGGCTTTGAGATAGTTTATACCATACGTTTAGAGGATAAAAAACTCCCTTTCGCCAAAAGGATATCATCCAATCTATTTTATAAAACATTGAATAGCCTTTCGGATGTAGAGTTAGAAACAGGTTCAGCAGATTTTAGGCTGATTGATAAAAAGGTGATTTCAGTAATCAGAAACTTTAATGAAAATGAACCATTTTTAAGAGGTCTTTTCAAATGGATGGGTTTTAAGCAAACTTCGATTGAATATGCGCCTTGTCCCCGGCAGTTTGGCAAAAGCAAATACAGCGTCAAAAAAATGCTAAAATTTGCACTTCAAGGTGTAACGTCATTCTCGATTAAGCCGCTCTATGCAGCAACCTATATCGGCTTTACCTTGTCAATTCTCTCAATTTTGTATGTCCCCTATGTTTTATATGCTTACCATTCGGGCAAGGAAGTCTCGGGCTGGTCATCCACTATAATAAC
Source organism: Daejeonella sp. (assembly GCF_044232565.1). Lineage (GTDB taxonomy): Bacteria > Bacteroidota > Bacteroidia > Sphingobacteriales > Sphingobacteriaceae > Daejeonella. The sequence continues at coordinate 9,876 of NZ_JBIILQ010000040.1, forward strand.
CATTGTTTTCTTTGGCGGATTACAACTCATAATTTTAGGGATAATTGGAATTTACATTGGAAAGATGTTTATGCAAGTAAAAAGTAGACCTAACTATATCATACGTTCCACTAACATAAAAGAGTAATATTTTGGTACTGCTAAGTTTTGATATAGAGGAATTTGATATGCCTCTCGAATATAATAAAGAAATCTCCTTTGAAGATCAAATGGAGATCTCCATTAGGGGGACAAACCACATTTTAGATATCTTAGATAAACATCAAATAAAGGCTACTTTTTTCAGCACAGTAATCTTTGCACAGAATGCACCTGAAGTAATTAAACGTTTACTTGATAGTAAACATGAGCTAGCTTCACATGGATATTTTCATTCTGCATTTGATAATACACATCTTGCTTTATCTAGAAAAGTACTTCAAGCGATATCTTCCCAAGATATTATCGGCTTTAGAATGCCCAGAATGAAACCTGTTGATGAAAACGAGGTCAGAAAGGCTGGATATTTGTATAATTCATCCATTAACCCAACCTGGATACCTGGTAGATATAATAACTTATCAAGGCCCAGAACAATATTTGAAACGGCGGGGATTTGGCAGATACCAGCATCAGTGAGCCCAATTTTACGTTTTCCGCTATTCTGGCTCTCTTTTCATAATCTTCCTTTGGCTATTTATGTTTGGTTATCGAAAATTACCCATAAAAAAGACGGCTATTTAAATATTTACTTCCATCCTTGGGAGTTTACAGATCTGAATGATAAAGAGCGCTTTGGTTTTCCAGGGTACGTGAGTAAAAATTCGGGGACAAAAATGATAGAAAGGATGGATAAATTTATAGCTGTCCTAAAAAAAAAGAATTATACCTTCGGCACACTATCTGAATTTATAAATATTAATTAATTGGGTTCAATTTCAAAATCGAGTAAATTGATTTGGTATTTTTTACAATATGGTATATAAAGCCACTCTCGACAAAACCGCAATTATTATTACCATTTTGGTAACTCTCCTCTTTGGAACCTTGATTGTCTTTAATTTTATCCTGCCTCTTGCCATACTATTAATGATTATTTACTTAATATGTCTGCTTTTGAAGCCTCTAAACTATGAGATTACTGGAAATGAGCTAATCATCCGCAGACTGATCAAAAGTGTTCATATTGATAGGTCTGATATTGAAAGCCTGGAATTAATTGACAAAGCTGCACTTTCGGGAACTATTAGAACATTTGGAGTTGGCGGACTTTTCGGATGGTACGGGAAATTTGCCAATAGTCAATTAGGAGATATGACTTGGCATGTAACCCGCAGAGATAAAATCGTATTAATTAATACTAAGGACAGTAAAAAAATTCTTATCAGTCCGGATGAAGCCTTTGCCTTCTTAACAGAATTTAAATCTATTAAGCCTATTTCTTAGTATAATTACCCTACTATTTTACTTCAAACTCAAACACAAAGTTAAAGAAACTTACTATCAAGTCAGAGATGGCGTTGAACTCCGTTCCTAATAAAAGAGCGGTATTTGAAATCAATATCAGAATTTTCAATTTTCCCCTTGTCGATTAATCAAATTGTCGTATCTTTGCAGTCCCTATTTTTAGGGCAATTAATAAATAATACATAATTTAAATTAAAGCAAGTGAATACGTTAAGTTACAAAACTGTCTCTGCCAACAAAGCGACCGCCACCAAAGAATGGGTAGTTGTTGACGCTCAGGGCGAGATTTTGGGGCGCTTGTCTTCTAAGATCGCAATGATCATCAGAGGAAAAAACAAGCCATCGTTCACCCCACACGTAGACTGCGGAGATAATGTAATCGTTATCAATGCAGACAAAGTAAAACTGACAGGAAACAAATTTGCCAACAAGCAATATGTTTCTTACACAGGTTATCCTGGTGGTCAGAAATTCATTTCTCCGAAGGAGTTAATGGCGAAGCATCCTACCCGCGTGGTAGAGAAGGCTATACGTGGAATGTTACCTAAAAACAGTTTGGGCCGTGCATTGTACAAGAATCTGTTCGTTTATGCAGGTACTGAACATCCGCATGCAGCGCAAAATCCTCAAACCATTAAACCGTAATTAAGAGAAATGTCAACTACAAACACTTCAGGAAGAAGAAAAACAGCAGTTGCACGCATTTATCTAACAGATGGAAGCGGCAAGGTTACCGTAAACGGTAAAGATTACAAGGAATATTTTCCAACATTGCCATTACAATACATCGTAATGCAGTCGACCGAAGTTTCTGAATCAACAGGAAAATTCGACGTGATTGTAAACGTTGCTGGCGGTGGTGTTAAAGGACAGGCAGAAGCCGTTCGTTTAGCAATTGCCAAGGCTATTGTAGAGCTAGATCCAGAGAAAAAACCTGCATTGAGAGCTAAAGGTATTATGACCCGTGATGACCGTATGGTTGAGCGTAAGAAACCAGGTCGTAAGAAAGCCCGTAAGAAATTTCAATTTAGTAAACGTTAATCTCAGGAGGATCAGACAATGGCAAGAACAACATATCAGGATTTATTGGATGCAGGTGTACATTTTGGTCACCTTACCCGCAAATGGGATCCGAAAATGGCACCGTACATTTTCATGGAGCGTAATGGCATCCACATTATAGATTTAAATAAAACTTTAACAAAATTAGAAGAAGCTGCTGCTGCGATCAAACAGATCGTAAAATCAGGACGCAAAATCTTATTTGTTTCTACAAAGAAGCAAGCTAAAGATATTGTTGCTGACCAAGCTCGTTCTGTAAACATGCCTTACGTAACCGAGCGTTGGTTAGGTGGTATGTTAACTAACTTTGCTACTGTACGTAAGTCAATCAAAAAGATGTCTAACATCGACAAGATGACTAAAGACGGAACCTTTGATGTTTTATCAAAGAAAGAAAAATTAATGATTCAGCGTGAGCGTATCAAATTGGAAGCACTTCTTGGAGGTATTGCTGATTTAAATCGTTTACCAGCTGCATTATTCATTATCGACGTAAAAAAGGAACATATCTCTGTTGCTGAGGCGATGAAATTAAACATCCCTACTTTTGCAATGGTTGATACTAACTCTGATCCGTCAAATATCGACTTCCCTATCCCGGCGAATGATGATGCAACAAAATCAATCACATTGATTATGGATGTTATCATGAAAGCTATCCATGAAGGATTAGATGAGCGTAAGCGTGAGAAGGATGAAGAAGCTGACAAGGAAGCTGCAGTTGCAAAAGCAAAAGTAGATACTGAAGGCGAAGCAAAAGACGAAGCAGCTACTCCTGGAAAACGTACCCGTAAGGCTACAGGATCTGAAGGTGTTGCAGTTGTTGAGGCTGAAGCAAAAGGCGAAGAATAAGCTTTGCGGAGAATATCCGCATAAATAAGCTAACTATTCTTTACTGAAGCGGATATATTCCGTAAAAAATCAAAATAATTTTAATAATATTCCCTTAGATCCCCGCCCAAGGCGGGGATTCAAAGGATTAAAAGGAAAATAACATGTCTACAGTACAAATTACTGCCGCAGATGTAAATAAATTACGCCAGCAGACCGGAGCAGGTATGATGGATTGCAAAAAAGCATTAACCGAATCTAATGGTGATTTTGAAGCCGCTATTGACAACCTTCGTAAAAAAGGTGCAAAAGTTGCTGCAAGTCGTCAAGATCGTGAGTCAAACGAAGGTGTAGTGATCGCAAAAACAACCGCTGACGGAAAACGTGGTGTGGTAATTGAATTCAATTGCGAAACCGACTTCGTAGCAAAAAACGCTGATTTCGTAGCATTTGCAAACAGCATTGCTGACTTGGCAATTGAGAAAAACCCTGCTTCACTAGAAGAACTAGTTGAACTTGAGCTCAATGGCGAAAAACTAGCTGATACCATCATTTCACAAATTGGTAAAATTGGTGAGAAGGTTGGTGTTTCTAAATTCGAGTCGGTAACTGGTGATAAAGTAATTGCTTACATTCACGGAAATTACCGTCTAGGTGTTTTAGTAGCATTAAACGCTAGCCCAGCAAATGCTGATGAGGTTGGTAAAGATGTTGCAATGCAAATTGCTGCCATGAACCCTGTTGCTATCGATAAAGGTGATGTTGATTCAAAGACAATCGAAAGAGAACTTGAAATTGCTAAAGATGTAATTCGTGCAGAAGGTAAGCCTGAAGAAATGGTTGAGAAAATCGCTGCAGGAAAGCTTAATAAATTTTACAAAGATTCCACCTTACTAAATCAGGAGTTTGTTAAAGACTCTTCTAAAACTGTCGCACAGTTTTTAAATGATGTAGAAAAAGGCCTCACCGTTACCGCATTCAAGCGGGTTCAGTTAGGAGCTTAATACTTTAAATCCTCTCCAAAACGGAGAGGATTTTTTTTGTCTGAAAATTTTTAATCATAAACCAATAAGCTTAAAATACGTATTAAAACACTAATAAATGATTGTTTTTATCGTTAAGCGCTTCATCTGACAATTAATAAATAATAATAAACGGTTGAAAACTGCACTAATAAACGCCACCATATTTACTGGTGAAGAAAAATTAGAAAATAAAGTGATTCTCCTACAGGATGGGCTGATATTATCTATTTGCAATCAGTCGGAGATACCATCAGACTTTCAAATTCAGGACCTAAAAGGCTTATTCCTTGCTCCAGGCCTAATTGATCTGCAGATCTATGGCAGTGGAGGCAAATTATTTAGCTCTTTTCCCGACCAAGATAGTTTGAAGCAAATGGAAGATGATTTACTTTCACAAGGCACCATTGGATTTTTTGCTACGATCGCTACCAATGATGATGAAGTAGTTATAAAAGCCATTGAGGTTGCTAAGGCCTATCGTAAAAATGCAAAAGGAACATTTTGGGGCTTGCACCTAGAGGGCCCTTATCTTAACTCAATAAGAAAAGGCGCTCACCCAGAAAAATATATTAAAAAAGGAACTTTATCAGAAGTCCGTAAGTGGGTAGAATATGCCGATGGGGAAATAAAAATGATTACCATCGCCCCAGAGCTTCAAGACCGAGAATTGATGAATTACTTAAATTCACAAAACATTATTATTTCGGCAGGCCATACCAATGCAACTTATGATGAAGCACTTACATTTTTAAATAATCCAGTTCATGCTGCTACTCATCTTTACAATGCAATGCCACCGATTCATCATAGAGAACCTGGAATCATTCCAGCAATATTTAAGAAAAAACCGTATACAAGCATTGTTGCTGATGGGGTACATGTAAGCTTCCCAATGATTGAACTAGCAAAACGGGAACTGGGTGAAAAATTATTTTTAATTACAGATGCTGTCACTACCAGTAATCAAGGAGCGTATCAACATCTGTTTACTGGAGATCGCTATACGATGCCCGATGGGACTTTGTCGGGGTCATGCCTAAGCATGCTAAAAGCAGTCGAAAATTGTGTAAAAAAGGCTAATATACCAATAGATGAGGCTTTAAGAATGGGGTCAACTTACCCCGCCCTGCTAATAAAGAATAATAAAAATGGACTTTTAAAGTCGGGCTATCATGCCGACATCCTAGTATTTGACAAAAATTTACAATTTCAAAATACCTACTTTTCAGGTATATTAGATAAAACAATTCAATAAATCGATAAATAAGATGAAGTTTAAACGTATCCTTCTAAAATTAAGTGGCGAAGCATTAATGGGCGAAAAGCAGTATGGCATTGATATTGACCGCGTTGCCCAGTATGCAAAAGACATTCAAGCCGTACATGCGAGAGGAATCGAAATTGCATTAGTAATTGGTGGTGGAAATATCTATCGCGGATTAAGCGCAGAGAAAGCCGGTATGGATAGAGTGCAGGCCGATTATATGGGAATGCTCGCAACCGTCATCAATAGCATGGCTTTACAGGATGCGCTTGAAAAAACTGGCGTAAAAACACGCTTACTAACTGCCATAAAAATGGAGCAAATCTGTGAACCTTTTATACGTAGAAGAGCCGTTAGACACCTTGAAAAAGGAAGAATCGTCATCTTCGGAGCAGGAACTGGTAATCCATATTTTACAACCGATACTGCCGCATCTTTAAGAGCTGTTGAAATCAATGCGGATGTAGTTATGAAGGGAACTCGTGTAGATGGTATCTACACTGCCGACCCACTTAAAGATACAAATGCAACACGTTACGATGAAATCACCTTCGATGAGGTGTATAAGAAGAATCTCAATGTAATGGATATG
>NZ_JBIILQ010000041.1:0-16018 GCF_044232565.1 Daejeonella sp.
TATTGGACTAGAATAAGTATAATTACTTATTAGAAAAAACGAATTTAGCGGACACCCATGCATTAAGAACTTTATGTCCATTATATTTAAATCCAATCGAATCGCATTTTTTCTTAATAATTTCTAAATCTGGATCTTCATAAAAGCCACTTAAAAATAGTTTCGTTTCATGTTTTGAGGCTACAGAATAAGTATCCAACTGATCCAATAAAATATTTCTATTTATGTTAGCGAGAATAATATCAAACTTTTGATTTGGAATCACTTCTTTAGATCCGCATAGGGCTTCGATATTATTTGTTTTATTAAGTAGCGCATTTTCAAGTGTACTATCGTAGCAAACATCATCATAATCTATCGCTAAAACCTCTTTTGCACCCATTTTAGAGGCTAAAATCGCCAAAATTCCAGTACCACACCCCATGTCTAATACTTTTTGCCCAGAAAAATTTTCAGCCAGCATAAATTCCATCATTAAAGCAGTGGTTTGATGATGGCCGGTACCAAAAGCCATCTTAGGATCGATTATTATTTCATATTCAAATTGAGGCTGTGGCTCATGAAAAGTTGCACGAATATAACAACGATTTGCTACCTGAAGTGGCTCAAAATTACTTTCCCAAATCTCGTTCCAATTTTGATGAGGAATACTCTGGGTTGTAAAAGAAAAAGAAAACATTTGTTCAAATGTTTTCTTTAATTGTTCAAGAGCTTCTAAATTAAGTGCCGAAGAAGGGATATAGGCCTTAAACCCATTATCAAGATCTTCGAAGGTATCAAAGCCTATTTCAGATAAAGCATTGATTAATAAATCTTTATGGAAATCCTCATTTGAAGTAACATTGACTAAAACTTCACTATAAATCATGCTTAATTCAGTGCTTTAATAATATCTACAAAATCACGAGCTTTTAAAGAAGCACCACCAATCAATCCTCCATCAATGTCTGGCTGTGCGAAAAGCTCAGCAGCATTTTTTGGGTTACAACTTCCTCCATATAAGATAGTGATGTTTTCAGCTAGAGACTGCCCATATTTTTCGACAATTAGGTTACGAATAAACAGATGGATTTCTTGTGCTTGCTCTGGGCTTGCAGTTAAACCTGTACCAATTGCCCACACTGGCTCATAGGCTAAAATTAATTTACCATATTCTGACCCATCCAGATGAAAAGATGCTTCAGAAATTTGCTCTTTAATCACATCAAAATAGGTACCACCATTTCTCTGCTCCAATGTCTCACCAATACAAAATATCGGAAGTAAACCATTTTTCAAAGTTGTATCTAATTTCTGTGCGAGCAAGGAGCTTGACTCAGAAAAATATAATCTACGCTCTGAATGCCCAATAATTACATATTTTGCACCGGCAGAAGCAATCATTTGAGCTGAAACTTCTCCTGTATAGGCGCCATTTTCTGCTTGGTGACAATTTTGAGCTCCAATTGATAATTTACTTGTATCATTTAAAGCTTTTGCGAGGCTATTCAAATGAATGCTTGGTGAACAAACAATCACTTCTTGCTCTCCACGGAGTTCTACTTTAAGAAGGTCTTGAATTTCATTAAAAAGATGAATTCCTTGTTCCAAATCCAAATTCATTTTCCAGTTACCAGCGACTATATTTTTTCTCATTCTAAATTTTTATTATTGATATTAAAACCTTCTGTGTTTTTCTGTAAGCTCAAAAATATGCGTTAATATTTTCTGTTCAACTTCATTAAACTCAATATTTCTTCTAATAGATACCTTCTTCGCGGTTTCAAACATCTTCATTAACGAATAAATTTCAAATCCCTGGTTCCCTCCCCAGGAAAAATCAGGAACAAAGTTTCTGGGAAAACCTGATCCGAACAAATTTGCACTAACCCCTACTACAGTGCCTGTGTTGAACATCGTATTAATTGCGCATTTAGCATGATCAGCCATAATTAAACCGCAAAACTGAAGTCCAGTTCTTCTAAAACTTTCACTTGAATAATCCCACAATCTTACCTCCGCATAATTATTCTTCATATTAGAATTATTACTATCCGCGCCAATATTACACCATTCACCCAAAACAGAATTACCCAAATAACCCTCATGTCCTTTGGCAGAATTAGCAAAAATGACTGAATTATTTATCTCGCCACCAGCTTTTGAATGCGGACCGATGGTAGTCATGCCATAAATTTTAGCACCCATCTTCAGTATCGCACTTTCACAAAGTGCAAAGGGACCTCGAACATGACAGCCTTCCATAATTACTGAATCTTTTCCGAGATAAATGGGACCTAATTTAGTATTGAAAGTAGAACACTCCGCCTCAACACCTTCCTCAACAAAAATTTGATCACCAAGAATGGTATTTGTACTACTCAGACTAGCAGAGATTCGTCCTTTTGTAATTAAATCGAAATCTTTTTTAATCTCCAAACCATTGAATGAAAAAATATTTTCAGGAAATGCGATTCTCACAAAAGGCAATAAGTATTCAATCTTTTGATAAGCTGAAAGCGAATCCAAGTTAAATTGTTTGGCTCCTAATTCATTTAACCTTAAAGCGATTAATATTGTGTCCGAAACAAGAGCTTCCCCTTCCTTCAATCCAGCGATTGCAGAGAGAAGACCTTGGTCGGGACAGAAAGCAGAATTAATAAAAAGATTGTCGGAACCTATAAAAAGCGGGTATTTTTCCTGAAGATAAGCTTCGGTGAGATAAGAAATCTCTGAATTTAGATAGCGTTTCCATTTTTCAGAGATAGTCAAAATACCAACCCTGAACTCAGAAATAGGCCTTGTAAATGCCAATGGTAATAAATTGGCACGAAACTGATCGTCGAAAAGTATGATACCCATAGCACAAAAATAACAAAAGTCCCGACCTTATGAGTGGGGACTTCTGCTATTATTCATCAAATAATTATTTTTTTTCGTAACGGGTACGGAACTTATCGATACGTCCAGCAGTATCAACTAGTTTCATTTTACCTGTGTAAAACGGGTGTGAGGTATGAGAAATTTCTAATTTAACTAGAGGATATTCATTACCATCTTCCCATTTAATACTTTCTTTAGTATCAATACAAGATTTAGTTAAGAAAGAATATTCGTTAGACATGTCCTTGAACACAACTAACCTATAATTTTTGGGATGCAATTCAGCTTTCATCTTCAATACTTTTTAAGAGGTGCAAATATAGCAAAAAATACAACTTGTGAAAAGTAATTTTGAAAAATATCTCATTCTATTATTTCACAAGAGTTCAAAAACGATTCAGAAGGCTTTTAAACTAAAATGCAAGATGATTTTTTATTTATTTTATTTCTTGGCAAAGTTCTATTAAAACTCCATTTGATGATTTAGGATGCACGAAACACACCAATTTATTATCAGCGCCATTTTTAGGACTATCACTTAAAAGCAGGAAACCCTCACTTTTTAATCGAGCCATTTCCTTTACAATGTCATCTACAGCAAAGGCAATATGATGAATACCCTCTCCACGCTTTTCAATAAATTTGTTTATCGAACTGTCCGACGAGCTTGCTTCTAATAATTCTATCTTACTTTCACCAATTTGAAAGAACTCAGTAATCACCATTTCGGAAATAACCTCCTCTTTTTTATAGCTTGACAAACCAAGTAGTCTTTCATAAACTGTGGAGGCATCCTTTAAGCTTTTTACTGCTATTCCAATGTGCTCTATCTTATTCATATTCATATTAATATGGCATAAAAATGACCATTTTATCTATACCTACATAGACAAAATTGACAATTACTGAAAAAAATATTTCATATCTTTGTTTAAAATTAAATAAGACTATAAATATCTCGAAATGGAATTGCCTATATATTTAGATAATAACTCTACAACTCCAATGGATCCACGTGTTTTGGATGCTATGCTACCTTATTTTAATGCAAAATTTGGAAATGCAGCAAGCAGAAATCATGCTTTCGGATGGGCTGCAGAAGAGGGTGTTGATTATGCGCGTGAGCAGGTTGCAAAGCTGATTGGAGCTAATGAAAAAGAAATTATTTTCACTTCTGGAGCTACAGAATCAGATAACCTGGCTATTAAGGGTGTTTTTGAGATGTATAAAGACAAAGGAAATCACATTATTACCTGCGTTACTGAACATAAAGCAGTCCTGGATGCCTGCAAACACGTTGAAAAACTTGGTGGCGAAGTAACTTACCTTGGGGTTAAGTCTGATGGAATGATTGACCTTGCTGAATTAGAAGCGGCAATGACTGAAAAGACCATTCTCGTTGCCATTATGTTTGGAAACAATGAAATTGGTGTTATTCAACCAATAAGAGAAATCTCTGCAATTGCACACAAGCATGGAGCTTTATTTATGAGCGATGCTGTCCAAGCTGTTGGTAAGATACCAGTTGATGTAAACGCTGACGGAATTGATTTAATGGCTTTTACAGCTCACAAAATGTACGGACCAAAGGGTGTTGGAGCATTGTATGTGCGACGTAAAAATCCAAGAGTTAAGGTTACTGCTCAAATGGATGGTGGAGGTCATGAAAGAGGGATGCGTTCAGGAACATTAAATGTTCCCGGAATTGTTGGTTTTGGTAAAGCAGCTGAACTTTGTCGCTTAGAAATGGATCAAGAAGCAAAACGTCTTTCTAAATTACGTGATAAATTACAAGTTGAACTTACTGTATTAGAGGAGAGCTATGTAAATGGAAATATTGATCACCGATTACCACACGTGGCTAATATTTCATTTAAATATGTTGAAGGTGAAGGATTAATGATGGCAATGAAAGATTTAGCTGTTTCTTCAGGATCGGCTTGTACATCGGCTTCATTAGAACCATCGTATGTTCTAAAGAGCTTGGGCCTTTCAGATGATTTGGCACATTCATCTATTCGTTTTGGCTTGGGTCGTTTTACTACAGAAGAGGAAGTTGTTTTTGCAATTGAACAAACTAAAAAAGCGGTAAATCACCTACGCGATCTTTCGCCACTTTGGGAAATGTTCAAAGAAGGAATTGATCTCGACAAGATTGAGTGGGCAGAGCACTAAAGAATTTTATTAATAATCTATACTAATAAGTTATAAGTATTAAGTTTTATTAATAAGTTGTAAGTAATAAAGTTATAATTAGTAAGTAATATACTTGAATAAAACCAAACTAATAACTGATAACAGACAACTGATAACAGACAACTGTCATTGACAACTGATAACTGACAACTGACAACTGATAACTGATAACTGACAACTGACAACTGTCATTGACAACTAACAACTGACAACTGACAACTGACAACTGATAACTGACAACAGACAACAGACAATCGTTAAAAACAAATAACAAAAATTAAATTCACAACCGGTTAACCGGTATTAAATATCAAAAAAAATGGCATACTCAGAAAAAGTAATTGATCATTATTCCAATCCACGTAATGTAGGAACGCTTGATAAAAGCAGCACTAAAGTTGGAACAGGGTTAGTTGGAGCGCCTGAATGTGGCGACGTAATGCGTTTACAAATTGAAGTTGATGAAAATCATATGATCACTGATGCAAAATTCAAAACTTTCGGATGTGGATCGGCAATCGCTTCATCTTCGCTTGCAACTGAATGGTTAAAAGGTAAATCAATTGATGATGCAATGAAAATTGACAATATGGATATTGTTGAAGAATTAGCATTACCTCCAGTTAAAATTCATTGTTCAGTTTTAGCTGAAGACGCAATTAAGGCAGCAATTAATGATTACCGCGTAAAAAACGGATTAGAAGCATTAGAAGTAGCTAAATCTCACCACTAAAATTTCCTGGCTTTAAAAGCTAGAAAACTTTATAATAATTAAGATGGTAACTGTAACAGATAAAGCGAAAAGCAAAGTTGAACAACTGATGTCTGAAAACCAACTCGATAAGAGTTATTTCTTACGTGTTTCTGTTCAAGGAGGAGGTTGTTCTGGCTTATCTTACAAAATGGATTTCGATAATGAAGATAAACCTGGCGATCAATTTTTTGAAGATCAGGGGATACGTTTAGCCCTAGATATGAAATCTTTTTTATACCTCGCAGGTACAGAACTTGATTTTTCGGACGGTTTAAATGGTAAAGGCTTTAATTTCATCAATCCAAATGCTTCTAGAACTTGTGGATGCGGAGAAAGTTTCTCTGTGTAAAGCACTAGTAATCAGCATCTAATGAATTTTTTAACTTATAAATAAAAAACAAAAGGCTCTTTTAAGAGCCTTTTGTTTTTTTACAGGTATTCTGTTATACTTGTTAATTATAAATTTCATACACACTCAAAATGAATTCAATTACAGAATTAACCACCGTTCCGCAATTAATCAGAAATGTAGTCGGGTATGTTCACGATGAAAACACCACTTTTTTAATCCACAAGGTAAAAGAAAGTTGGGTAGAACTCAGCTATAAACAAGTATTAGATACCGCTGATGCCATTTCAAGTTATTTTCTTGAATTGGGAATTATTAATGGCGACCGATTGGCCCTAATCATTGAAAACTCAGTTGATTGGGTTTATTATGATCAAGGTTTACAACAAATCGGTGGAGTCAACGTATCGATCTATCCTACACTTTCAGAAGCAGAAATTGAATATATCTTAAATGATTCGGGAGCAAAGACTCTCTTAGTAGGAAGTCCCTTTTTACTCAGAAAAATACTAAAAATCGCAAATAATTGCCCTAGTTTACAAAGAATCATTCCAGTTTTTGATGATTATCAAAAATACCTGCCTGATGCTAATTTAAATGCAGGAGTAATTAGTTTTAAAAATCTTATAGAAGAAGGTAAAAAAAGTTTAGACCGCTATAAAAAACAGATAGAAATTGCTAGGGAAGCTATTCTTCCAAGTAATTTAACCTCGTTAATTTACACTTCAGGCACAACTGGAACTCCGAAAGGTGTTATGTTAACGCATTCCAATTTCGTTCAAAACGTAAAAGTTTGCTTGCAACAGATTCCTGTAATCAATAAAGACGATCTTTTTCTTTCATTTCTGCCATTATCTCATGTATTTGAGCGTACAGCAACTTATCATGTATGTTGTGCCGTAGGAAGCAAAATCGCTTTTGCTCAAAGTCTAGAGCTTTTAGCAAAAAATATGGGCGAAGTAAAGCCCACAGTAATGAGTTGTGTTCCTCGTTTACTGGAACGCATTCACGATAAAGCGATGAAAAATGGCACCTCTGCTGGCGGAGCAAAGGCTAAAATATTTTTATGGGCCATTCAAATTGGAAAAGAATACCGTGAAACACACGAAGCTGGTAAAAAAGCAAGTTTTATTTTAGAGGCCAAGAAGGCTATTGCAGAAAAATTAGTTTTCAGTAAAATAAAAGAGAAAACCGGTGGTCGTTTAAAGTTTATGCTTTCAGGTGGAGCTGCTTTACCTAAAAACGTGGGTGAATTCTTTGGCAATTTAGGGATTAAGGTTTTAGAGGGATTTGGATTAACAGAAACCTCTCCAGTAATGTCGGTTACAGAATATCACCGCCAGGTTTATGGAACCGTAGGTCGGATTATTCCAGGCATTGAAGTAGCCATACAAGATGTAGAAAGTAAGAAAATTATTTGTATTCAAACTCATGAAAGCTTTGATGAGAATTTTGAGTGTGCAGAAGGTGAGATTATTGTTAGAGGTCATTGTGTAATGAAAGGGTATTGGAATAAGCCTTTGGAGACTGCTGAAGTGATTGACCCAGATGGATGGTTTCATACGGGTGATGTAGGTCGTTACTTCAAGGGAAATCTTCAGATTACCGACAGAATTAAAAATATGCTGGTAAATGCTTATGGCAAAAATATTTATCCTACACCAGTCGAAAACACCTATTTAAAGAGTCCTAAAATTGAACAAATATTCTTGATTGGTGATAAGCGAGAATACGTTACAGCTATCGTAATTCCTTCAAGGGAGGTTCTACAAGAAACTTTCAACTTGAATGATGAGTATTTTCAAGAGAAAGATTCGTTTATCAGGGACCCAAAAATACTTGATTGGTTAAATGAAGATATTAAAAAATATTCCAACGAATTAGCCAAATTTGAGCGAATGAAGTCGTTTTTAGTCAAAAGAAACCCTTTTAGCATTGAAGAAGGTGAAATTACACCAACCATGAAGGCAAAAAGAAAAGCGATTGAGAAGAAATATGCTGATGACATCAGTGCCTTATATTTACAAGAAACAGAAGTCGACTAATTTGAAATTCGACATTAATCGATTTTAAGAGCAGATTTATCTATTCTTTTAAATTTTCTTAATCAAACATCAGCATGATGCATGTAAAAGATAGAATCTATACGTGCTTTTTCTTATTTTTGCACAAATTTTAAATAAATGAGCATCGGATTATCTGAATTGGAGATTTTGCGCCGAGAGGCCTTAGCTGAATTACGAAACCTTGGAATTGACCCCTACCCACCAGAAGCATTTGAAGTAAACGCATTTGCAAAGGATATTTTAGATAATTACGAACGCGATAAAACATCCTATAAAAATATCCAATTTGCCGGCCGAATAATGAGTCGAAGGATAATGGGAAGTGCCTCATTTGCCGAGCTTCAAGACTCAACGGGAAGGATTCAAGCCTACATTAACCGTGATGAAATCTGCCCAGGAGAGGATAAAACCCTTTACAATACCGTTTTTAAGAAGCTTTTAGATATAGGTGATTTTGTAGGCATCACTGGATATGTTTTTACAACACAAACCGGTGAAATTTCTATTCACGTAAGTGAAATGAAAATTTTATCTAAGTCGCTGAAGCCCCTACCCATCGTAAAACGCGATGATGAAGGAAATACATACGATGGCTTTACTGACCCGGAAATGCGTTACAGACAGCGCTATGTTGATTTAACAGTAAATCCGGAATTCAAGTCTATTTTCATAAAGCGGTCGAAGGTAATCAATACCATGAGATCATATTTTGATGATCAAGGTTGGATGGAAGTTGAAACTCCAATTCTTCAACCCATACACGGTGGTGCAGCAGCAAGACCATTCAACACGCATCACAATGCATTAGATATGCCTCTTTATTTGCGTATTGCAAATGAATTGTACCTCAAGCGACTCATTGTTGCGGGCTTTGATGGTGTATATGAGTTCGGAAAAATGTTCAGAAATG
Source organism: Daejeonella sp. (assembly GCF_044232565.1). GTDB lineage: Bacteria > Bacteroidota > Bacteroidia > Sphingobacteriales > Sphingobacteriaceae > Daejeonella. The sequence continues at coordinate 9,138 of NZ_JBIILQ010000041.1, forward strand.
AAGGCATGGACCGCACGCATAATCCAGAATTTACATCCATGGAGATCTATGTAGCATACAAAGATTATATATGGATGATGGGTATGGTTGAGCAATGTCTAGAAAAAGTAGCCATCGCCATTCATGGCAAATCAGGCATAAAAGTTGGTGACCATATCATTGAATTTGCTGGTCCTTATGAGAAACTTTCCATGTACAACTCCATTAAAAAGTTTACAGGAATAGATGTTTCTGAAATGGATGAAGAAACTCTTAGAGTTACTTGTAAGCAATTAAATATTGAGGTAGACCCAAGCATGGGTAGAGGAAAACTAATTGATGAGATATTTAGTGAAAAAGTAGAAGAGTTTTTAATTCAGCCAACCTATATCACCGACTATCCAATCGAAATGACCCCACTAGCTAAAAAACATCGTAGTCATGAAGGACTTGTAGAGCGTTTCGAGCTATTTGTAATGGGTAAGGAGATTGCTAATGCGTACACTGAACTGAATGACCCTATCGACCAGCGTGAGCGCTTAGAAGAGCAATTATTGCTAGCTGGACGTGGCGATGAAGAAGCAATGGCAATGGATGAAGATTTTCTAAGAGCTTTAGAGTATGGGATGCCACCAACATCAGGCTTAGGAATTGGTATTGACCGTTTAGTAATGTTAATGACCAATCAAAGCACTATTCAGGAGGTTTTATTCTTCCCTCAAATGAGGCCAGAAAAGAAGGTAAAACAAGCTTCATCAGAAGATTTTATTGCACAGGGTATTCCAGCAGAATGGGTTCCAGTATTAAATAAAATGGGCTTTAAAACTCTTGATGAATTAAAATCTGGAAATCCGAATAAGGTATTTAATGATCTTGGTGGGATGCGTAAAAAGATGAAACTTGAAATTACTATGCCTTCAAAAGAGACTGTTTTAGAATGGTTTAGTTAACAGAAAGATAATATAATGATCAAAGCCATTTAACTTTTGTTAAATGGCTTTTTTTTATTTTTGAAATAAAAAATGGTGAAATTAACTATTGTCATATCAGAACAGGAATATCTAATTAAATTTAATAAGGATGAATTCGATCTTTCCCTAATTAAAAACCTGTTAAAAAGAATAAACTTCGAACAGAATCAATTTAGTGAAGAATCAATTACTGAAATCGAAGACCTTAAGTTTTCGCAATTAAATTATGAGTCTTTAAGTCGTTTTGATTGTCTCAGAGACAAATAGACAATTAAAACTGACGATAATTACGTTGCTGAACTGTACGATCCATCTGCCCCATTTGCTCCTTCATCATTTTTATCTGATCAGCCAACAATTTATTTTTATCGGCTTTTTTAGCTTCTTGTAGATACAAAGTAGCTTCCCTTTTATTTCTTTTTGCCATGGCGATACCTGCAAGGCTTAATTTTGCAAGTGCAATATTATGATCCATGGTCATTCCTAGACTTAAAGCTCTCTTAAAATACTTTTCAGACTGTAAAGGAGCCTTGCGAGATTCAATAAGTCCGATAAGTAAATTATAATATCCCTGCTGACCACTAAATAATTGCGTTTCAGCATTTTTAATACGATTCAACCAAACGGCAGCCTTGTCCATATTATCTTTACGTAAATAATATTGAGCAATCAGCATATATTCATTATAGAAGTAGGTAACTGCAATTAGAATAGATAGGAAAACTGAGAGAATTCCCCATCCCCAATATCCAAAAACCATTAAAGCTACTGCTGCACCCAACACGATGGCTGCAATTATCAATCTGATGTAATTAGGCATTATCTTTTTATCTTTTTAATTGAGCACAAATATCCGTTTATTTGAGCGTTTAACCAATATCTATCTAAGAAAATATGGACTTTCGAATTGAAACCAGCTGGAAGCATATCTTGAAGGAGGAATTTGAAAAAGATTACATGAAAAAACTGGATTTGTTTCTTCATTCACAACAAGAAAAGGGGCTTCGAGTTTTTCCACCTAAGCACTTAATATTCAGTGCTTTTAATCATACTACATTTAAAAAAGTTAAGGTGCTTATACTTGGACAAGACCCATATCATGGAATTAATCAGGCGCATGGATTAGCTTTTTCAGTCAACAAAGGAGTTACTATTCCACCCTCTCTAAAAAATATTTTCAAGGAGCTCCACTTGGAATATCCAGATTTTAAACATCCCCAACATGGAGATCTTAGTCAATGGGCAAATCAAGGAGTATTATTATTGAATTCGACGCTAACAGTTGAAGAATCAAGGGCAGGATCACACCAAAATAAAGGCTGGGAAATATTTACAGATAAAGTTATTCAGGAATTGTCTGAGAAAAGGACCGGAATTGTATTCTTACTTTGGGGGAAGAACGCACAAACTAAATCGAAACTAATTGATTTAGAAAAACATGTGGTTCTAACCGCAGCGCATCCATCACCTCTCTCAGCTCATAATGGCTTTTTGGGATGCAATCATTTCATCAAGACAAATGAGTTGTTAAAGCAAGCAGGACAGCAGGAAATAAATTGGCAATTAAGCTGATTTAAATTGAAAAGAACAAGTAAAAACTTAGTTAATACTCTAATGGAACTGCAGGTTCCTTCTTATTGGTCGACATAATCATCATGGTTTGAAAAGTTTTAACGACCGAAATCTTACTAATTTTATCCATGATCAATCGCTCATAAGATTTGATATCCTTCACATAAGCCTTAAGCAGAAAATCACATTGCCCCGTCACGTGGTGACATTCAGTAATTTCTTTAATAGCAGCAATTTCTTCAAGAAATACTTGAATGGTATTATTTTTATGAAAGTCGAGCTGAATTTGAATGAAGGTTTTGATACCCAAACCAAGTAATTCTTCATCCACAAGTGCATGATAACTTTTAATGTAATTCGATTGCTCTAATTTTCTTACACGTTCTAGAGTTGGCGCCGGAGAAAGACCTACTTCATGAGAAAGTTGAAGATTGGTTATCCTTCCATTTTCTTGTAAAATTTTTAAAATTCTAAGATCTATTTTGTCCAATTCTATTGCCATAAGTGATACAAAAGTAAAAGTTTTAACGGATATCACCGAATTTTATTTTAAAATAACCCAATAAAATTAGCATATATTTTTTATTATAAATTTTTAGATTAGTCTAAAATATTAATTAGATTTGTTTAATTTAAGATTTATGCATTCATTCACCGAAGAGAATTACTTAAAAGCTATTTACCATTTAAGCACAATTAATAGCTTGGTGGTGAGCACAAACCAGATTGCAGAGATGACTAATACCAAAGCAGCCTCTGTAACCGACATGTTAAAAAAACTATCAGACAAGAAATTGATTCATTACATTCGATATCAAGGTGTTACCTTAACTGAAATCGGGAAAAATGTAGCATTAAACATTGTCAGGAAGCATCGCTTATGGGAGGTTTTTTTGGTAGAAAAGCTAGGCTTTAAATGGGATGAGGTACATGATATCGCGGAAGAATTGGAGCATATTAATTCAGAAATGCTAATCAATCGATTAGATGATTTTTTAGGCAATCCTTCTGCAGACCCACATGGCGACCCAATTCCCGACCGTATGGGTGCGATACCTCTAAAAAAGCTGGTACGAATATCAGATATGATTCAGAACCAATACGGAATAATTACAGGTGTTAGCGAACATTCATCTGTTTTCCTGAAGTTACTTGAAAAACTAGGGCTAACACTTGGAACCAAAATAATGATCTCCGAGTTGATTGAGTTCGACGGATCAATCATTTTACTAGTCAATGAAATTACAGACAGAACAATCAGCCGCGAGGTGGCAAAAAATATTTTAGTAATGCTATGATGAATAAAAATGACGATTCATTAAGTGAGGTTCATGGTTCTGTAAGTACCTCTGGAAAAACTGGATGGAGGAAACTTTTTGCATTTATTGGTCCTGCATATCTTGTCAGCGTTGGCTATATGGATCCAGGAAACTGGGCAACAGATATAGCCGGCGGTAGTCAGTTTGGTTATAAATTGATATGGGTATTACTCATGTCGAACCTAATGGCATTATTGCTTCAATCTTTGAGTGCGAGGCTCGGAATAGTCCGCGGACTAGATCTAGCGCAAGCTTCACGAAATACGTATCCCGCTTATATCAATTACCCACTTTATGCTTTGGCACAAATTGCTATCATTGCTTGCGATTTGGCAGAGATAATTGGAATGGCAATCGGACTTAATCTTTTGTTCGGCTTACCACTAATCTGGGGAATTTCAATAACGATTCTTGATACATTCCTCTTGCTTTTCCTAATGAACAAGGGAATGAGAATGATGGAGGTATTCATTGTGTCTATGGTATTTATTGTTGGAATCTCTTTCCTAACCGAAATGTTCATCGTTGAACCGGTATTTGGAGAAGTGATCTCAGGTTTTAAACCATCCATTTTGTCGGGAAATGCACTTTATATTGCTATTGGTATAATCGGAGCTACTGTTATGCCACATAATTTATATTTACACTCCTCTTTAGTTCAAACAAGAAAAATCGAAAGAACACCAAAAGGCATCAGGGAATCCTTAAAATATAATTTTATTGATACCACTATTGCGTTAAATCTAGCTTTTTTTGTTAACGCTGCGATCTTAATTCTGGCTGCCACGGCCTTCTATAAAAATGGTTTATTTGAAGTAGCAGAAATACAAGATGCCTATAAATTACTTGATCATATTTTTGGATCAGTAGCACCAACCATGTTTGCCATTGCATTAATTGCTTCGGGACAAAGTTCTACCATCACAGGAACTTTAGCAGGTCAGATCGTAATGGAAGGCCATCTTAAACTACGAATACAGCCCTGGATTAGGCGTCTTTTAACAAGGCTAATGGCCATAATTCCAGCATTTTATACCATTCTCCATTTTGGAGAAGATGCACTTGGCGGATTGTTGGTTTTGAGTCAGGTTGTATTGAGTTTACAGTTAGGATTTGCGGTAATCCCCCTAATTCATTTCAACTCTGATAAGTCAAAAATGAAAGAATATGCAATTAAGACCTGGGTAAAAATTCTTGCCTGGCTTACCGCATTAATCATTGTTAGTTTAAATGTGCAGCTTGTAATTGAAGAGATTGGAGGTTGGATTAAAAATACGACAGTCGGAATTTGGTGGATCTATCTACTTGTTATCCCTGTGATAATTATGATCTTTGCATTGCTTCTTTATGTATTCATCATGCCTTTTTTCAAGAAGTATGAGCTTCAATCATCCAATGTACCCCATGGTGAAGCATTAGAAATCGGAGAAATTCAACCAGTACTGTACCATAAAATTGGAATTTCAGTTGATTTTTCTAAAAATGACCGGAACACCTTACGTCATGCACTACTTCAGGGTGGTAAAGATGCTGAATATCACCTCATTCACATTGTTGAGACGGCAGGTGCAAGATTCCACGGTGAAAAGGTTTTGGATTTAGAAACGCAAAGCGATACCGAGAATTTGGAGAAATACAAATTAAATTTGGAGAACTTAGGTTATAAAATCGAGATAGCCATCGGTTATGGAAGTCCTGCAAAAGCCATTTGCGAGGTGGTTAAAGCAAAAGAATTAGAATTATTAGTAATGGGAGTTCATGGTCACTCAGGCATCAGTGATTTGATCTTTGGCACGACGGTAGAAAAAGTACGTCATAAAGTTAAAATTCCAGTTTTAATAGTTAAATAATCTTTAGCAAGATAAGTTCTAAATGCTCATTACAGATTTTATTTACCCCCTTAAAAAAATCGTTAAAATGAATGATTAGCTTGTTTTTTGAAAAAAGATTTGATTAATCTAGCACAATGTAAAACAATTTAAGCCCAACCAAAGGTTGTAAATTTGCACTAAGGTAATTCCAAACTAAAGATTATAAGTTTCTGTTGTGGATTTTCTTTCGGATATTTGCATAGCTATGGGAAGTGGAATTAGTATAAAAAACAAAAGGGCATATTTTGAGTATCACATACTTGATACCTATACAGCCGGAATTAAACTTTTGGGAACTGAAATTAAATCCATAAGAGAAGGAAAAGCCGATATCAATGATGCATTCTGCACTTTTATTGATGGTCAATTGTATGTCCGAAATATGCAGATCGCAGAATATTCTCATGGTTCATTCTATAATCATGAAGCAAAGCGTGACAGAATTCTACTGTTGAACAAAAAGGAATTAGCGAAACTTAGAACAAATATTGAGGAAAAAGGATTTACCATTATCCCATTAAAGATATTTACTTCAGAAAGAGGGTTTGCCAAGCTAGAAATCGGACTAGCACAGGGCAAGAAAATTTACGACAAACGTGAAACGCTTAAGGATCGAGACGCGAAACTTGAAATGAGCAGGGCGATGAAGAGGTAGCTAGTAGTTAGGTGGTTAGTCTAGTGAGATTTGAAGAGGGTTGTCGGTTATCTGTTGTCGGTCGTGAGACCCTTGAAAAGGGTTGTCGGTTATCTGTCTTTGCTCTTTATTCCTTGCTCCAGAATCAGTTGTTCGGTGGCTGAGGTTTTCTCGAAGCCAGGCTGATCGGATAGTGAATCGGCTAGTATAAAAAAGCACGATTTAAGAAACCTATCTTTATTCCTTGCTCCTTGTTCTTTAATCAAAAATCAATTCCTTTAATCCCAAATTCACGTTAGTATGATAAAGTTAACTGACAACCATTAACTGACGACTGACAACCCTTAACCGACAACTGACAACCCTTAACTGACAACCGACAACCGTTAACTGACAACCGTTAACTGACAACCGACAACCCTTAACTGACAACTGACAACCGTTAACTGACAACTGATAACCAAATCCTACCAAGCCTTCTCCCCTACCAAAGGCACAAATCGAAATGTATCCAATACAAATCGCTCAAAGTCGT
>NZ_JBIILQ010000213.1:0-4836 GCF_044232565.1 Daejeonella sp.
AGGACTGTAAGTTGGCTTAGGTTCAATAATCTCCTTCTGAGTGTCAATTCCTAATTCCTTATCCTGCAATTCATCTGCGGTCTTCGGAGAGGGTTTGAATCGTGGCTTAAAAGTAGTTTTTACTATATCTGTAGATTTTGCTGTTTCAGATTCAGTTATTTCTGTGCTTTTTTCATCTTTGTTTTTAACTTCTACATTGATGGGGATGTTGGCTTTGAATCGAGGTTTGAAGGTTGGTTTGGTTTGGAGGGCCTCAGCCACCGGTTCGAGGGCTTCGGTGGGTGGTTCGCTTACTTTAGACGGGACTTCTTGGGCCTCAGCCGGCGGTATTTTGATCTCTTCTGCCAGTGGGTTTGCTCTACGTAGCTTATTGAACCAAAACTTCTTACTATGGTCGAAGCTTTTTTCACCCATCTCATTAAAATGACTTTTAAATTCATTGAAAAAATCTTGTTCAGCATTTTTTAACTGAACAGGATCAATTTTCTTTTTTATTAAAAATTCTTCAAAAGTCATTTTATAATTTATTCGGCCATATTGTGGTATACCGCCTGAACATCATCGTCTTCTTCTAATTTATCAATTAGCTTGAAAACATCAGCAGCCTGTTCTTCACTTACTTCTGTTGTTGATTGCGCGATACGTTCAAGCTTTGAGCTGATTACTGGAATGCCTTTCTCTTCAAGTGCTTTTTGCATTTTTCCAAAGTCTTCAAAGGAAGTATGGATAACGCCAATATCTTTTCCGGTTTCATCTACTTCCACATATAAATCTTCCAGGCCCGCGTCAATTAACTCAAACTCAAGCTCATCAATCTCCATTTCTCCTGGATCGAAGCGGAAAACAGACTTGCGGCTAAAAATGAAATCTAAAGAGCCTGTTTTTCCCAAGGCACCATTTGTTTTATTGAAGTAACTACGAACATTGGCAACCGTTCTATTGGTATTATCGGTGGCAGTTTCAATCAGAATTGCAACTCCATGAGGGGCATAACCTTCGTAAACTATTTCCTCATAATTGCTTTCGTCTTTGTTGGTTGCTCTTTTTATAGCGGCTTCTACGGTATGCTTAGGCATGTTAATTGCCTTCGCGTTTTGCATGGCTGTTCTCAAACGAGAGTTTGCGTCTGGGTTCGATCCACCGTCTTTTACAGCCATCACTATTTCTTTACCCAAACGCGTAAACTGAACGGCCATTTTTGCCCAACGCTTGAATTTTCTTTCTTTACGGAATTCGAATGCTCTTCCCATTATCGTATTTAACTATTTTTTTATAGAAACGGTTTTTTATTTATTTTTTTGTTCTTGATGTTTTCCTAAAACTTCCTGCTAATGCTTCAAATTTACAATGCTTTCTGGCTTATTTACCTTTCCTTTTATTTTTTTAAATTTTTAAGCATGTCTGCCGTCATGTTTGCCAAATTAAAGTCAGGCTTCCAGTTCCAATCGGCTTGCGCGCAATTATCATCAATTGATTTAGGCCAGCTTGAAGCAATAGCTTGTCGCGGATCGTATTCGGTATAGCCCAATGTAAAATTTGGTATATGTTTTTTTATTTCTTCAGCTAATATTTCGGGCGTAAAGCTCATACCTGTTAAATTATATGAAGAACGAATATTAATATTTTCTGCTGGCGCATCCATGAGCGCAATTGTACCACGAATTGCATCTTCCATGTACATCATGGGAAGTTCAGTCTCTGCCGATAGAAAACTCTTATAAGAGCCTTTTTTAAGGGCATCATGGAAAATGTGAATAGCGTAATCCGTTGTTCCCCCACCTGGGGCAGCTTTCCAACTGATTAATCCTGGATATCGAATGCTCCGGATATCAAGGCCATACCTTTGGAAATAATATTCACACCAACGCTCGCCGGCAAGCTTACTGATGCCGTAAACTGTATTGGGGTCCATTACACAATACTGTGGCGTTTTTACTTTTGGTGAATTCGGACCGAATACTGCGATGGAACTAGGCCAATAGATACGTGCTGTTTTATATTCTAAGGCTAGGTCAAGCACATTTAGTAAACCATTCATGTTCAAATCCCAAGCTAATTTTGGGTTTTGCTCGCCAGTAGCTGAAAGCAATGCAGCCAATAAATAAACTTGTGTAGGCTTGTATTTCTTGAATATTGCGTTTAAAATATCTTTCTCTAATACATTTACAAACTCAAAAGGTCCTGCATTTTTGATATCATAATCCGGACGTCGAATGTCACAAGCTATGACATTTGAATCTCCATAATTTTTTCTTAACTCAGTAACTAATTCGGTACCTATTTGTCCGTTGGAGCCAATAACTAGAATTTTTTCAAGCATGCTAATTGGTTTTGCTCAAAGGTAAAAAATTTATGGAGGCAATGTAATGTTGAAGGCCATTATTTAAACTTTGATACCAATGCAAAGCTCTTTCTAAAGCGCTTTATTTTACCTGCTAGATTAAAAATTTCAGCTTGAAGCAAGTAAATTCCAATGGGCGACATCTGGCTATAATCATTCAGTCCATCCCAAATAAGTGTCCCTTCCGTATTTAGGGTATAGTTTTTCACAAGTTTTCTGACTAAAGTTCCCTGATCATTAAAAATACTTATTGTAGCAATCTCCCCAGGTGCTGATGATCGATAACTTATCTCAAATAGATCTTCAAAGCCGTCGTTATCGGGTGAAAATGTTTTTGAAATTAGGGCAAAATCATCTTTTATACTCTCCTGTTCCGAATTTTGGGAGTTCTGATAGCCTGGAGTTGCGCCACCAGAGGCCATGGTTGCAGATCTTAAATTCCCTTCTTCATTTGCAGGACTTTTTAATTTACTACGCTCAAGGGATATGCCCTCCGTATTATTCAGCAATGGGAAGTGCATTTTTTCTGTGTAGCTAAGTTGGTCGATTAGCTTTCCATTACTCAGCAGTACCGCTGTTCCCATATCATCATTGAACATAGGGAAAGATTCCATTTTATGCATACTATTTTCATTTTTCACAAGGTATTCCTTCTTAATATTCTCAGGATTTATAGTCAGTGCTAAATACTTTCCTGACTCTAATAGAAACTGTTTTTTGCTGATTTCTCGAATGGAGTTTATACTATCCTTTGTAATTTGTGCAATAGAAAGCTCCTTTAGATCAATTGAATAAGCTGCATTGTTAAAAATCTCCACAAAGTCGGACCCGCCAACCCTCGGGTTAAATAAAATTTCACTTAATAGCACATCATTCTTTTGAATTTTCGGAGCTAAATAAAATTCCGCATAGTTAAATTCTGCTGAAAGTTTTATATTTCTACAATCTCCAATATTATCTGCAGTGAGTCGGTAAGTCTGACCACGCGTTAATGCCTGATTGAATTTTAAGATTATTCGATCAAAATTTGGAGCCTGTGGTAGGGCAAAATTCGGACCACCTGCGCCATTATTTAATGAATAATTAACTATATACGAAGCTTTTGTACTGTCGATTTCTCTGTTGAATTTGAGTGAAAGACTTAAGCTATCCAAGACCTCGATTTCTATAAATTTTAATAATTCATTTGATATATTTTGTTGGAAAGTAGAGTTTTTGCGGCCAGGTGTGCCTCCTGTACTATCTCTACTACTTACCCAATTTTGTAAATCCGGACAAACCGACTGATAGTCAATTAATTCTAGGGAGTATCCACCTTTTCTTTTTTCTGGGTCTCGATGCCAAGCGCTCGAATAATTTACTTGCCGAATGACTCTTCCTTTATTATTTTTTAGTTGAATGCTATCTTTTTGATTATTCAGACTTGACCAAATGGGCACACCTATTACTTTTCCATAAGGTTTAAAGTTTAATGTGTCTTTTTCAGCGCAAAGAATCATATATGCTCCTGCCTCCATTTCGCCAGTTTTGAAAGGGGGGTTCTTGCCCAATGACAGTCCCTTTAATTTTACCGGTCGCTCCGTAGGGTTAAACAATTCAATATATTCTACTTCCGGTAATTCTATCACTGGTGATGGGTCTGCAAAAATCTCGTTTATAACTAATGGGTATTCAATTTCAGCTATGGATGGCATCTCAAAGCTTCCAAGGGCAACTCCTCCTCCTATCAAATTCCCTGAACATGAAAGGATTGAATCCGCTGAAAGAAAATATTTCTCCCCCTCCTTAAATTTTTCATGGAAAAATAATCTTATTTCTTGCTTTGAGGCAGCTAATTGTATGGAATTTGCTTTTTCAGTCCCATTTTTAATACTAAAATTAGATGCCTTTAAATAGCTAGTATCCGGTATTTGGTTGAAGAAAATATCAATGCTGTTTTCTGAAATGATCTTTAGCAAATCAACTTTCAACCTCGCTTTCAAAAAATCAGGATTGTCTCTACTGTTTTTTCTTCCGGGAGTCCCGCCAAGGCTGTCAACCGATGCTGCCCAATTATAAAAATCAGTACAGGTTTTATTCGCTATATCTATTTTTTCTAGAGACCAGCCTCCAGATATTTTCTTTGGGTCTTTGTACCAATTATCGGAATAAGAAACAGAATCAACTATCCTGCCTTTAAAACTTTTCAAGAGAATCTCATCCGAATTATTTTTCAGTGATGGCCATGGTGAAACACCCAATGTTCTTCCATAACTTTTGTACTGTGTGGTGTCTGCTGCGGGACAAATAATCAGGTATTGATTGGGTGGCAGCAGGTATTTTTTCAGTGTGCCTTTGGTTTGCGGATCGTTGATAGTCCATCCTTCTAGATCAAGGGTGTCTTTACCGGGATTGAAAAGTTCAATAAATTCAACCAATGGCAGTCCAACCTCCGGTGATGGATCAGCGAATATTTCGGTGATAAATATGCGGGCGGTATCAATCCTGACTGGTGG
>NZ_JBIILQ010000326.1:0-4811 GCF_044232565.1 Daejeonella sp.
GGTAGCGCTGTTATTCAACTGAATATTGGTCAAGGCACTATTGCCATCCAATTGTTCAATGCCACTAATGAAATATTGTGGTGGGGTGTTTTGCCCCGAGCTGATGTAAAACTTCTGTCCATCAAACTCGATTTCGCTACTGGAAACTGGTAAATTAACCCGGGAAACGTTCCAGTTGACCCCGTTTGAACTCCATAGGATACGGTTGTAGTTGTTTTGATCTACAATGTTATTTCCTGAACTATGGTGTCCTAAAACTACAAATAATCCTCCCCTGTAAACTACTTTTGTCCATACACCTGTATGGTCACTTTGCGTCCAAGTAAGTCCATCGGTACTACTTGCAATTTTTCCACCTCCAACAACTACAAACTTTCCTTGTCCATAAGCAACTCCATTCCAATTAAGCTGTACAGCAGGATCATCGCTTTGTGCGACAGTTGTATTCCAGTTTATCCCATCGGTACTAACAATGATTTTTTTATCCTCCCTGTTTAAATCATTATAATCTCTATGACCAACGGCAATGAATTTTCCATTTCCAAAAGCCAATGCTGTAAAGTCAATCTCATACGATTCAAGGCTTATCTGGTTGATTCCTTCTCCATCTAGACTATATGCAAACGTGGCAAAATCTCTGTCAGATTGAAATCTTACCGGATTATTTGATGAGGTAAAAACAAACCTTCCGTTTCCATAAACACCAGCCCTCCAATCCAAGGTTGTTGGAGAAGTAGAATTATAATTTATCCTAGAAAAATTTCTATTACTAAAACTGACGCCATCTGTACTTGAAAACACTTTGGCCTGTGTGTAATCACGATCTGAAACTACAGACATGTACTTGCCACCACCATACACCAAAATACCTGGAGATGATTCATAGTAAGCAGTAAGAATAGTTGAAGAGCGTGTCCATGCGGTACCGTCAACACCTTGGGCAGGGTAAATACCTGAGTTTGAACCAATACCGTATGCTCCAAATGCGGTATATTTACCATTAGCGAAAACCAGGTTGGTAACATGATAATTGTCATTATCATACCCTGCTTGCATGTTATTTTTGGTCCATGATCCTACTTTCGTCCATGGCGCCATCACATCAAAAGAAGCGGAATTAGTTACTGCTCCGTCCGTAATGGTAAAAATCAATCCAGAACCCGCTTGTGATGGGGTTGCAGCATTGAGATTAGCAATGCCCTTTACAAAAGAGGCCGAACCAGTAATTCCGGCAGTGCCAGAATAGCTGACATTAGCATTATAGTCAATTTTGGTGTTTCCGTTTGCATCTTTCGCGACGATAGAAACGCCTTCAATCGCCTCATTTTTAATATGTTTAGAAGAAAAGCCAGAAATCTGAAAAGAAGCCAAAGCTCCAATCTGCTGAACATCAAATACCCGCATATTACCTCCCCTTAGAAATGCTCTTGGAAAAGTTGCAGAAGAGGTAGCTCGTAAAAAGAATAGCTCCTCTGAAAAAAGATTCGCCGGTGCATTGAGTACCTCAAACCAATTTATGCCATCCAAACTGTACATTTGAAACATCTGAGTAGCATCAGAAACCAAAGGCGAACCCGAGGCAAAGTAAAAACCATTGGCATGGTCTATAAAATTCCAGTTTCTTCTCAGCGGGAGGTTTGTTAACGGCGTCCAATTGGAGCCATCTTCACTCTTTAGGAAGTAATCTTGAGGGCCCACGAGCCAAAATAAATCGTCCGAACTCCCTGTTCCGGGGATGTAATGAAAATCATTTACTTGAAAAGATGCGGGAAGACTTGTTTTGGTCCAGGAAATTCCAAAATCTGAGGATACAAACTGATCGTTACCTTGAAAAAATATAAATCCGGCGGCGGTATAACTTAAATCTTTATACCCAAAAATATTGGTGTGGCCATTTCCATCTCGATAATTGGTAAATAATTCCAGGGGAGAAGACCATGTAAGCCCATCCGTACTTTCCATTCGTTTAGTTTTTGTTGCCTTATATCTTGCGTTATCGAGAATATACTCCGTAGCTAAAGCCAAAAACTTTCCATTTCCGAAGACTATCTTTTCAATATTAGAATATGTATTAGGATTGGGGTACAGATGATTATAAAATGTAGAAGATTTAAAATTGGCATCCGTCACCTCTGTCCATGAAGTACCATCGCTTGAAGAAAATAATCGGCTGATATTGAGGTTGTACATCGAGTTGTCCCATTGCTGCACAAGCAGATAAAATTTACCATTTAAAAACTCAAACTGTGTAATACTTTCCCGATTAGAAGGAGAACCCAAGGCATTGCTAAGATCAGGCACAGAAATTCGCTGCCAAGTAGCTCCATTGTCTGTGGATTTAACCAAGGTCACAATATCTTGGTTTAGCGTTACGCCACCCAGCAGCACTGAATTATCGGCATTCACCGCCAATTTAGAAACAACTTCATTGGCTAAGAGCACCGTACTTGTTCCGTTAGAAAAAGATACAGTGGCGTAGGAAAAGGTTTTATCCTGAGCTTGTACGCTCCAGGACAACATTAGGAAAATACTTAAACTAAATGCAATTAAACCTTTTTGAAATCTGAGCCAAGGTGCCATATACTTGATATTATTTTTTTAATAAATGAAATAAAAAAAGAAAAATTACGCCATAATCAAATAGATCTAATTTTGATAATTAAAAACGATGCCCCTTTACGTTTAGATGAATGTTATTTAATTCAACCGAAAAGGTCACTATTACTTAGTATCAAGAACACAAATAGCATTGAGGATTTGCTCTTCTTTAAAATTTTAGAAAAGAATACATCTTCATACTAAATGGCTTTAGATATAAATAGAAAATCAGAAATGCAATTTTTTAATCCCAAAGGTAAAAGTAAAAACAGCTGCAATAGATCCATTCAGTCCCAAAACCAGTTTTGAGACTAAATTTCAGGAATGCTAATTATGAAGTTAAGTCTGGGGATTACAAGTCTGGGGATGGAATAAATGAGTATAAGACGCCTAAAGAATAAGAAATACCAAAATGGATTCCTCAAAGGGCAAATGAAAATATTAGTAGAAAACCTTGCTTATTACCTGAAGTTGAAAAAACTCAATAGAATATAAACCCATTAATTTGAGCCCAACTTTTCCGCATAATCCTTAGGGGTGAGACCCTCTAATTCCTTAAATATTCTAAAAAAACTTGAACGAGAGCTAAATCCAGACTCCATGCCCAATGATTCGATGGTATGGATTTCGTGACGACCTTCTTTAATAAGTTGTTTTACATATTCAACTCTGTTTTTATTCAATAAATCTTGAAATCTAATACCGACACGGTGATTAAGTAAGGTGTTGATTGCCCGTGCAGGGCAACCCAAATCATTGGCTACATCTGCTATTTTAAGGGCTGAATTTGTAAAAACCAAAGGATCCGAAACTCGCTCAATCAAATTATCAATAATTACTTTAAGACCTTCTTCAGTATATCTTTCAACTAATGCTTGATAATGATCTATCCCATCCGACAAGTCTAAATTGAAATCACTCTCATTCTTTGCAGTTTTATACTTACCATTACTCAGGGAGGGCGGTCGCATAAAAATTTGGAAACCGAAAATGGTTATCACTATAAGCCCATAAATGTTAATAACAAGTAGAGTTCCAAACTGCTTAAGATTGGGATCAAAGCCTGCTACACCCATTAAATAAAGTCCCACAAATAAAATCACAAACAATACATAAGCTATCGAAACAACCTTAATCCATGCGTAGCCTACCTTTTTATTCCGGAAAACATCTTTTACCAGAACAAATATCAAGCCTATATAAATCAGGCTTTGTAGGATCCTTAAGCCATAATGAAGTTGTATTGGAATGACACCACTACCTCTAAAAAAGAAATTATTAAAGTCTTCAGCAATCATACCTGCAATTAGCCTCTTCTCCTCCAAAGGCAATAGATAAAAAGGAATGAGCTCTAAAAAATGAAAAATCGCAGGCAAAAAATGCAAAAAATCGATTTTTTTAATTCCGATGATTCCTTCAAGACTATTCCTAAGATAAAGGTAAAACAAGGGGCCAATCAAATAAATCAGGGGACTTACAACCCTAAGCAAATGAGGAAATTTTACTAATAAACCTGATGAACGTAGTATATAATATGAGAAAGCAAGAGCAATAATTAATAAAGCAGCTCCCAAAAAACGATCGTTTTTTGCTCCTTGCCCATTCTTCATAAGAATGGATATTCCAAGAAATGCTCCAATAAAAACTACACCTGATATTATGATATCATAATAACTCATAAATATAAATTATTTGATTTGAGGGCCAAAATAATACAAATAAACAAAAAACGAAGATTATAAGAATATATTTAGTTTTAATTAATTAAAATAAATTAAAAATTAATCTATTATATTAACAGGAATAAATTATTGATAGATTTTACATTAAACATTCTACTTTCCAATTAAAAATCAAATATTTAGATTTAAAAATGAAGCAAAAGCTAATATTAATTAGTACATAATAAATATCCCTTTTGAAGAAAATAATAAAAAAAAATTTAAGGATGCAAATCTTGTGAATTCAGAAAAATTACCTGCATCCACCTTTAAATTAGATTGGAATAAAATAATTTTACAAAACATTTGTAAAAAACGGGAAAAACATAGCTTAACCGGCTTTAAGGTTCAGGAGATAGACATTCAAATGAATAGTGGAAATCTTTTTACTAAGCAAATAATTATTTGATAACAGTCTTTATTTTTTTTCATAGCTTCGAAATTATATTTTTAAAAAAATAATTTATATGCCAATTTTATCAAACTATACAG
>NZ_JBIILQ010000214.1:0-4804 GCF_044232565.1 Daejeonella sp.
GCTCAACCGAAAAACTCAAACAATTTAACTTAGATAGCAAAGGGATACAGCGTGCCCAAGCGGCACTTATTGATCAGTGTATCCGACAAATTAGTGAAACATTGCCGCTTTATTTGATGAAGAATCACAATTTGATAAGCAGGCAGAAAGCATTATACAATATTCATTTCCCGGAAAGCGTGGAAGCATTAATGGAGGCTCAAAGGCGCCTCAAATATGAAGAGCTTTTCTTCATTCAATTAAAGCTTCTCAGAACTAAGGTCTTGCGTAGTCAAAAATTTAAAGGTTCTGTCTTTAGTAATGTTGGGGATAATTTCAATACTTTTTATTCTCAAAAACTACCTTTTGAGCTTACCAAAGCTCAGAAGCGCGTGATTAAGGAAATCCGTCAGGATACACAAAGAGGAGTACAGATGAATCGCTTGCTGCAAGGCGATGTGGGTAGTGGAAAAACTGTGGTAGCCTTGATGATCATGTTATTAGCAATCGACAATGGTTATCAAGCTTGCATCATGGCGCCTACAGAGATTCTAGCTCAACAACATTATTCCTCTATTAAGAGCCTTTTAGGAGATGATTTTATTAAAGTTGAAATACTAACCGGTTCGACCCCTAAAAAGGCAAGGCGGGGCCTGCATGAGCGCCTAGAGAGTGGCGAGTTAAATATTATTGTAGGTACTCATGCTTTAATTGAGGACGCAGTCCAATTTCGTAATTTGGGTCTAGTAGTTATTGATGAGCAGCACCGGTTCGGAGTAGAACAGCGCGCACGTCTTTGGCGTAAAAATATTGTTCCTCCACATGTTTTGGTGATGACTGCAACGCCTATTCCTCGTACATTAGCAATGACACTTTATGGCGATCTCGATATTTCTGTCATAGATGAGCTTCCTGCGGGTAGAAAACCAATTAAGACCGTGCATTTATTCCATAGTCAGCGTTTACGGATGTTTGGCTTTATGCGCGAAGAAATAGCCAAGGGTAGGCAAGTTTACATTGTTTATCCATTAATTAAAGAGAGTGAGAAGCTTGATCTTTTATACCTTGAGGCGGGTATTGAAGCAATTTCAATTGAGTTTCCTCTCCCTGAATATCGAATTAGTATTGTGCATGGAAAGTTGGCAGCAAAGGATAAGGCTGCCGAAATGCAGCGCTTTATTAAAGGCGAAACACAAATTATGGTGGCAACCACGGTCATTGAAGTGGGTGTTAATGTTCCCAATGCGAGCGTCATGATAATTGAAAATGCGGAGCGATTTGGTTTATCTCAATTACACCAATTACGTGGTCGTGTAGGTCGTGGAGCTGAGCAATCTTTTTGTATATTAATGTCGAGCATGAAGCTTAGTGCAGATGCAAAAACTCGTATAGAAACTATGGTGCGTACCAATGATGGTTTTGAAATTGCGGAAATTGACCTGCAACTTCGTGGACCCGGAAATATTGAAGGAACGCAGCAAAGTGGAGTTCTTGACCTCAAATTAGCTGATCTCGCACTTGATCAACAATTGCTAGCTGAGGCTAGAAAAACGGTTATTGAAGTCCTTGAGAATGATCCAGAGCTTATACATGAAGAAAATCTTATCTTGAGAAAATATTTTGAGAAAAAACCGGGCGGTATAAGCTGGGATAAAATATCTTAAAAGGATGTTATGTTTATTTAAATGAAATCTAAAACAATGAATTTTTTAAAAACTTTAATACCAGCTCTTTTTATTGGATCAAGCTTGTTTGGGCAAAATACTGATTCCATTATTATTCGTAAGATTTATGATGAGGCCTTAGAAAATGGGCATGCATATAAAAATTTGGAGTATTTATGTAAGCAAATTGGTCCGCGACTTAGTGGTTCTGTAAATGCGCAAAAATCTGTGGACTGGACCAAAAAATTGATGGAAGATTATGGTTTTGATCGTGTTTATTTACAAGAATTGATGGTTCCAGTTTGGGAGCGTGGCGCAAAAGAGGAGGCTTATATTTTAGATGGAGACACAAAAATTCTGGTTCCAATTGCAGCTCTTGGGGGTTCCATCGCCAGTCCGAGTAAAGGTATTACAGCACCAATATTGGAAGTTCGAAATTTTGAAGAACTTAAAGCTTTAGGTGAAGCGGTGGTTAAAGGCAAGATTATATTTTTCAACCGTCCATTTGATTCTAAACTATTTAATACCTTTTCAGCTTATGGTGGAGCAGTCAATCAGCGTAGCCAGGGTGCAATTGAAGCCGCTAAACTCGGAGCGGTAGGCGTTATTGTAAGATCTATGTCTTCAGTGGTTGATGATTTCCCTCACACTGGCGGAATGACTTACCAAGAGGGAGTAAATAAAATTCCTGGGGCAGCCATTAGTACTAAATCAGCCGACGTATTAAGTGAGAAATTAAAGCTTAATAAATCCTCTGTTATTCAATTTTATTTCAAACAAAGTTGTCGCACATTACCCGATGCGGTTTCATATAATGTTATTGGGGAGATTAAGGGCACTATAGACCCAGATGGTATAATTACTGTTGGTGGGCATTTAGATTCATGGGATCTGGCCGAAGGAGCGCATGATGATGGTACCGGGGTAATGCAATCTGTGGAAGTTTTAAGAATATTTAAACGGCTAAACTTGAAGCCAAGACACACCATCAGAGCTGTGATGTTCATGAATGAGGAGAATGGTTTGCGTGGTGGATTGAAATATGCAGAAATTGCTAAGCAAAATAATGAAAAGCACCTAGCTGCCCTTGAGTCGGATGCCGGGGGCTATACCCCTCGTGGCTTTACTGTGGAGAATGCACCTTTTTCATTAACGCATTTCTCTAACTGGAAATCTCTTTTTGCACCATATCTTGTGGATGCGATCATTTCTGGTGGGGGCGGTGCTGATATTGGTCCGCTGAGAATAATGCCCGAAGTGGTTCTAATTGGTTTTAGACCTGATACACAGCGTTATTTCGATATTCACCATTCTAGCAATGATGTGTTTGAGAATGTAAATAAGCGTGAGCTTGAGCTCGGAGCAGCAGCAATGACCTCCTTGATTTACCTCATCGATCAGTATGGGACTAAATAAAAAGCTGAATAAATTTCGAGAATAAAAATGGGTGATATTAAGGTGAAGGGAGTTCAAGCAGATCCCTATGTGGCAATGCGTTTCCCTGAGTTTCGCTCCTACATAGCTATGCGTTTCTTATTCACCTTCGCATATCAAATTCAAGCAGTGGTAGTTGGCTGGCATATTTATCAGCTAACAAAAGATCCATTGTCTTTGGGTTTAATCGGGCTTGCAGAAGCTATTCCTTCCATTACGGTTACCCTCTATGGGGGATATATTGCAGATAAATCCGACAAGAAAAAACTCTTGGTTTGGATAATTGCAGCCATGTTATTTTGTTCTGTAATACTTGCTATAGTAACTACTGGTGAGGTGCTTCAATTAATCGGACAAACATGGGTTATCCTAATTATGTATGGAATAATTTTCTGTGTTGGTGCAGCACGTGGTTTTTATTCGCCCACAGCTTTTGCCCTAATGGCACAAATTATTCCCAAAGAGCATTATTCAAACTCATCAACATGGAATAGCGGAAGCTGGCAAACGGCTTCTATCATGGGGCCAGCAGTTGGGGGTTTACTCTATGCTTTTAGTGGGATCACTGCCTGTTTCATTGTAATTGTTAGCTTCATAGCGCTCGCTCTTGCTTGTATTATATTTTTTGTAAAAAACTATCCTTCAACTTTTATTCCAAAGGAAAATATTTTCAAAAGCTTGTCGGAGGGTATTCGTTTTGTGTTTAAAAGCAGAATGATTCTTGGTGCCTTGAGCTTGGATATGTTCTCGGTATTTTTTGGTGGTGCTGTGGCCTTGATGCCAATTTTTGCCCATGATATACTGAAAGTTGGTGCAGAGGGTTTAGGATTTATGAGAGCAGCTCCTGCGCTTGGTGCAGTGATTACCATGTTTGTTTTGGCAAAATATCCGCCAATGAATAAACCTTGGAGAAATTTGTTGCTGGCTGTTGCCGGATTTGGATTATCGATTATCTGCTTCGGACTTTCCAGAAATTTTTATCTCTCGCTATTATGCTTATTTTTTGAGGGAGCATTTGATAGCGTGAGCGTAATTATACGTTCAACTATTTTGCAGATCCTCACTCCGGAAGAGATGCGTGGAAGGGTATCAGCCGTAAATGGAATATTTATTAATTCATCCAATGAAATTGGCGCATTTGAGTCGGGGGCAAGTGCAAAGCTCATGGGAACAATTCCGTCCGTACTTTTTGGTGGGACCATGACACTTTTAATTGTGATTTTTACGTATTTCAAAACTAAAAGGCTTGTTCCTTTAAGCTTAAATCAAATCAATCGACATTAAATTTTATTATTCCTGCCCAAAATCAGGTAAATAATTGAACCTAAAACGGGTGCGAGCAGGATTACAATTAACCATAATAATTTGGTGTTTGTAGGGATTCGACTTTTCAAAAGGTCCATAAGTGTGACCACAATTAGGATGAACCAAATGATTCCCAATATAAATCGTAAGACACCTCCAATAAATAAAATTACCAATAATGTACTCATAGTGCTTTTTGTTTGCGTCCCCAAAAAAGATAAACAACGGCTCCCAAATATGGGGCTACTAGAATAAACAGAATCCAGAGGAATTTGTGTGTGGTACTAAGCTCTTTTGATTTTATGGTATCAAATATTGCGAAAGGAATGATCAGAAGAAGTGCAATGACTGCAAAGGTAATCATGATTATTTCCCATAAACCAAAGCCGCTTGTATATTCGGATATCATCTTTAGCTTATTT
>NZ_JBIILQ010000042.1:0-15578 GCF_044232565.1 Daejeonella sp.
TGGTCATGAAGTAATCTGCTGCATTCGTGATAAATATCGTTTTGATAGCGAAAAATATTCGGGATTTAATCTAAAAGTTATTGAAGTCGATTTTTTAAAGCCTGAAACCCTACAAGAAATACCTGAGGATATTGATGCTGCCTATTATTTAATGCACTCTATGTCGGCAACAAAAGGTGATTTTAGCAATATGGAGCAGCGCGTAGCCGAAAATTTTATAGCGCGCATTCAACAAACAAAAGCAAAACAAGTTATATATTTAAGTGGCATCGTCAATGATAAAGATTTATCCAAGCATTTAATTTCAAGACAAAATGTGGAAACCATTCTTTCTAATGCCGAATTTCCACTAACAACACTCAGGGCCGGCATTATTGTGGGATCTGGAAGTGCTAGCTTTGAAATAATTCGCGACCTTATCGAAAAACTGCCCATTCTAATTACCCCAAAATGGCTGAAAACTCAATGCCAACCCATTGCCATTCGAAATGTAGTCGACTTTCTTTACGGAGTTTTATGGCAGGACTTTACATTTAATAAAAGTTACGATATTTCTGGTCCTGAAATACTCTCCTACAAAAATATGCTACTAAGATTTGCAAAAATTAGAGGTCTCAAACGAAAAATTATCATCGTACCAGTAATGACACCTAAACTATCTTCCTACTGGTTATATTTTGTCACATCCGTCTCCTTTGCATTGGCAAAAAATCTGGTCGATAGCATGAAAGTTGAAATTATTGGCATCCCCAACAAGCTTCATGAAAAATTAAATATTAAATTAATTGATTATGATGAATCTATAAAACTTGCCTTCGGGAAAATTGAACAAAATCAAGTCCTATCAAGCTGGCGCGATGCACTTGATAGCACGGCCTACCAATCGGGGTTTTCAAAGCTTATTAAGGTGCCTAAAAACGGATGTTTTACCGATAAGAGAACGCTGAAAATTACTGATTCGGAGAGGGTTCTTAATAATATCTGGGCTATTGGCGGACAAACAGGTTGGTACTATGCCAATTGGCTATGGAAAATACGTGGCTTTCTGGATAAAATTGTGGGAGGCGTAGGTTTAAAAAGAGGACGGACTAATCCGAATGAAATTAGGCCGGGCAAGGTAATCGACTTCTGGAGAGTAATTTATGCCAATAAAGAAGAAAAAAGGCTCCTGCTTTACGCAGAAATGATTCTCCCGGGTGAGGCATGGCTTGAATTTAAGCTAGATGAAAAGCAAATCCTGCATCAAACGGCAACATTCAGACCATTAGGTTTATTAGGTCGCTTGTACTGGTATTCTGTTCTTCCCTTTCATGCCTTCATTTTTAAGGGGATGATTAGAAATATTGCAAATACAAAGAGAACAAGCGACCCTAAATCTTAGAAGTCAAAAATATCATCAAGGAATGATTTCTTTTTCTTGTGTGGATGTCCTTTATGATAGTCGCCATGCTGCTCCTTATAATCGTATTTTTTATAATCCGACTCATAATTAGTTCTATCTGATAAATGCTCAGCAGAACGTTCAAGAATTTTTTCAAGCTCGCCACGGTCGAGCCAAATGCCACGACAATCAGGGCAATAATCTATTTCTACTCCTTTTTTATCGGCAATTAATAAGGTAGTCTGACAAGTTGGACATTTCATAATTCATTTTTTTAATGTTTAACAAAATAGCAAAGATTTAAGCTTTAAAAAGCATTACAATATAAATTGACATTTTAATGTGAATACAAAAAAAAATCAAGCAAAAAAGCCGATAGAAACAATCTATCGGCTTTAAAAATCGATTTTATAAGACTATGAAATTGTTTTAAAGAGATCTTCCTCAATAAATGGTTGATTTCTTAAACGCTTGCCTGTAGCTTTAAAAATAGCATTCGCCACTGCGCCACCTGTTGGCGGAAGTGCGGGCTCACCCAATCCAGTTGGATCAATTCCATTATCAACAAAGAAGGTCTCAATTTCCGGAACTTCTTTCATGCGAATTAAACGGTAGCTGTTATAGTTGTTCTGATCTGCGGCTCCATCTCTAAAACTTAATTTGCTATACATTGCATGACCCAAACCATCTACAATACCACCCATCACTTGATGTGTAGCACCATTAAGACTCACTACTTGTCCGCAATCAGAAACCGCATAAATCTTCTTAACCTGTGGTAAACCGCCTTTCATCACTACATCCGCAACTTGTGCTACGTATGAAGCATGTGAGAAATACACAGAAAATCCTTGAGAAACATCTTTTTTCTTACCCCAACCCGATTTTTCGGCAGCCATTTTTATAACCGCTTCCATCCTATTGATATCGTAACGAACAGGTCCTGCTGGCGATATCTTCGCTTTAGCGAGTAAATCAAGTCGGAATTGTATTGGATCTTTTCCTGCTGCCACAGCCACCTCATCTAAAAATGCCTGTTCTGCAAAAGCAAGGAAATTGGTTATCGGCGCACGCCAAGCTCCAGTGGTAATTGGCGATTTATGCTCCACAGAATCAATTAACAAATTATCTACTGCGCCAGAAGGAAAATTATTTTCACGTGTTGGATTACCTGAATTTATTCCCACACCTCTTAATTTATATCCTGTCAGATTTCCTGAGGTATCCAAAGCCGCCTCAAAACGATAACGTACCGCCGGACGATAAGTACCAGCAGTCATATCATCCTCCTTAGTCCAAATTAATTTAACAGGCGCTTTGATAATACTCGATAATTCAGCTGCTTCGAGCGCAAAATCATTATATAACCTCCTACCAAAACCACCACCTAAACGGGTAAGTTGAACCGTGATTTTATCTTCAGCAATATTTAAAAGTTGTGCAACTTGTGTACGTGCTCTTCCTGGAGTTTGGGTTGGCCCAACAAGCTCAACACCATCAGAACGGACATGAGCAAAGAAGTTCATGGGTTCCATCGGACTATGAGAGATAAACGGACATTGATATTCGCCTTTGATCACTTTAGAAGCATTTTTAAAGGCTGCATCTACATCTCCCTCTTTTCGTCTAACGGTAGTTTGCCCATTATCCATGAGCTTCAAGAATAATTGATCATGGTCCTCTGTACTCTCTAAATCAAACTCCTTCTCATACTCAATTTTAAGCATTTTTCGTGCTTTAAGTACCTGCCAAGTCGATTTTCCAATAACAGCCACATTGTTTTTGAAAGCAACAACATCAATAATCCCAGGCATTGTTTTCGCAAATGAACCATCAAAAGATTTAAGCTTCATTCCAAATTGCGCTGGTCGCTGAATCATGGCATAAACCATTCCCTCACGGTAAAAATCTAGTCCGAATAAAGGTTGCCCCGTTATAATTTTATGATTTTCAACATTTTTTAGCGATGTGCCAATCAGTTTAAAATCCTTACGATCTTTTAACTTCACTGTACTTGGCACAGGAACCTTTGATGCAGCCTCAGCAAGATCACCAAAAGCTATTTTTTTTCCGCTTCCGCGATGAATGACAAAGCTTTCTGAGGCAAAACATTCGGAAGCAGGGACACCCCATTTCTGTGCTGCTGCTTCAATTAGCATGAATTTTGCCGTTGCACCTGCATTTCTCAATAATTTCCATGAATGTGGCACAGCACCACTGCCACCAGTTAACTGGCGGTCGAATTTATTATCAAGATTAGCTTGAACCACTTTTACTCTTTTCCAATCGGCTTCAAGCTCTTCAGCAACAACCATTGGGAATGAAGTGATAATATTCTGACCTAATTCAGGATTTGGTGATAGAATTGTGATGGTACCGTCAGTAGCAATAGATAAATAACTATTGAAGTTTATATCACCAGCTGCAACGCTCGTAAATACCGTTGAAGCAGTTGCATCGTTACTAAACCAATTAAATCCTAAAACTAAACCACCTCCAGTAATAGCGCTAATTTTCAAAAAGTTACGCCTGCTGTTGTTTGTTGTACTTTTCATAGGAATTAAAGTTTAGTACTTGCCAATTTAACTGCCTCACGAATACGATGGTAGGCACCACAGCGACAAATATTGCCATTCATGGTGGCTTCAATTTCATCCATACTCGGATTTGGATTTTGCTTCAACATCGCTGCAGCAGTCATAATTTGCCCTGCCTGGCAATAACCACATTGTGCCACATCAATCTCGTCCCAAGCCTGTTGAAGTGGATGGTCACCTTTTTCTGATAAACCCTCAATGGTGATTACTTGTGAATTTCCAACTGCCGAAACAGGGTACACACAAGAACGTATTGCCGAACCATTCAAATGAACTGTACACGCACCACATTGTGCTATTCCACATCCGTATTTTGTACCAACCAAGCCTAAATGATCGCGCAAAACCCATAATAAAGGGGTATCTGCCTCAACATCAGCCTGGAGTATTTTTCCATTAACCTGAAGTTTATAAATGGCCATATTTTTTTATTTTGAATTTAAAATATTTTGAAATCTACAATAAAGCTCTTTTTAAAGCGAAATATTGATGATTTTATTAAAAATACATCAAATAAATCAAAACCAATAACTTTAACAATCTTGATACAATATTATTGCTTCATGAGCCATTTAATAGAAAAACGAGCAAACACATTTTCCTTATATTCTTCCTTCTCAAAGAAGACGCCAATTTCACCATTCTCTAAAACTTCAATATCAGAATAGGCCGCAGATCCTGTATAAATCACTTTTCCCTTCGACCAGGTTTTGCCTTCATCCTTACTAAATTTAACCGTTAAATTAACACGGCCCTTTTTTGAATCTGGATTTGAAAACAACAATAAATTACCATATTTCTTTGATTTATAACGAACAATGGCTCCATTACAACTCGGATCTACCAATGTAGGTTCATTCTTGCTGGTCCACGTTTTACCCTCATCTGATGATGTATGAACAACTCGCATGCCATTTTTGTTTACTCTGGAGTTTACCATCCAACGACCGTCACTGAGCTCAATAACCTTTGATTCATCCGCTGGTGTTACTGGGGTTTCTTTAAAAAACCAGGTTTTACCATGATCATCAGAGCCAAAAATGAAAACTCCATATTTTAAATTAACTAATGTATGCAGCAATTTACCCGAAGCCGTTTGTGTACCCTTTCCGGAAGTAACAAACTTGAAATCTTTTTTCCATTCGGGTTTACTAATTTGGGTGGTAATATCTTCAGGCTCGGACCAGGTTTCTCCATTATCATTACTTTTAACAACATGGATATAATAGATGTCTTTCTCCTTATTCAAATCCATGTAATTATAAAACAAGAAAACTGTTCCTGTTTGGGTATCTGATATCATGGAAGGATCAGATGCTGATATCCCGAACGGAAAGTCTATCACTGTCTGTATTGCCGACCAGGTCTTCCCATTATCCTTGCTTTTCCGTATAACAATATTGATATTTTTATGGGTTCTTAGATCATCGCAGGACAGATTTCGTTCATCTATTGCAGCAATTAGATCTCCATTTGGCGCTTTTAATAAAGAAGGAATGCGATAACATGAGGGTGAAGTATTCATGGCAGCCTTCATAGAAGCATTCATAGAAGTATTGAACAAATCCTGAGAGGAAATTATACCTTCTGCAAGTCCTTTAACTTGACTTTTAACAGATGTAATGCAGCCGGCTAAAATAAAAGCGGCTAAAATTGTTTTTTTCAAAGTAGTCATATGTCTTTATTTTTTTTTGAATTTATGATTTATGTATTAAAAAATCAAGAATATGTCATACATAATAATTTTATTTATGTAATAAAATGTTATAAATTGGATAAACCTAATTTAGGGGTCTATAATCCATTAATATTAAAACCTCCAAAAAAGCTTTATTGATATTCAAAATTTATATTATATTTTTAAAAATCAAAAATTATACCGCAACAAAATGACACAAAAAAATCTTCTCAAAGCTGTTTTAAGCATCAGCATATTTCTTAGCACATTTAACCTAAGTGCTCAAGAAATAGACCTTTTACTTAAAGGTGGTCATGTAATTGATGCCAAAAATAAAATTAATTCAAAAATGGATGTTGCGGTTAAAGACGGTAAAATATATCGTGTAGCGGCAGATATTCCCACAGCTAGCGCTAAAAAAACGGTGGATGTTAGCGGATTATATGTTAGCCCGGGCTTAATTGACATCCATGGCCATGTTTTCCATGGCACAGAGCCTGATAATTACCTCAGCAATGGATTAGATGCACTTCCACCTGATGGTTTTACATTTAGGTCTGGGGTTACTACGATTGTAGATGCTGGCGGACCAGGATGGAGGAATATTGATGTGTTTCGTAAAAATATTGTAGAGCCAGCCAAAACAAGGGTGCTTGCCTTTATGAACATCGTCGGACAAGGTATGCGTGGCATTGAGGCTTATGAGCAAGATGAAGCCGATATGGATGCCAAATTGACTGCTGCTATCGCTAAAAAGAATAAAGATATTGTTGTTGGTATAAAATTAGCTCATTATATCGGTCACGATTGGGATCCAACAGACAAAGCTGTTGAAGCTGGACGAATAGCCAGCATTCCGGTAATGGTTGATTTCGGCAAATCCCTTCCCCCACTACCTCTTGAAGATCTTTTATTAAAACATCTTCGTCCGGGTGATATTTTAACACATGCTTACCGCTATGATCAAGAATACGATAAAAATGGAAATATGCTTGAACATAAACAGGCCATAGTGGATGTAAAAACTCAAAAAGTAAAAGATTTTGTTTGGGAGGCTCGCAAAAAGGGGTTAATTTTCGATGTAGGACATGGTGGTGGAAGCTTCAATTGGAGTCAGGCAATACCTGCGATGAAGCAAGGATTTGTACCAGATGTTTTGAGCTCCGACCTACATACAGGCAGCATGAATGCCGGTTTTAAAGATATGGCCAATTTAGCATCCAAATTCCTTGCTTTAGGTATGCCCTTGGCGGATGTTATTGCTGCATCTACGTGGAATCCGGCAAAGGTTATACAGCAGACTGACCTAGGCAATTTGAGTGTTGGGACTGAGGCAGACATTGCTGTTTTCAATTTAAGAAATGGCGACTTTGGTTATACTGACGCAAGCGGAATGGCCATCAGAGGAAAGCAAAAATTGGAAGCTGAGCTTACCATCCGCAAAGGACGAATAGTTTGGGATTTAAATGCGTTAAGTGCACCTCTAGTAAAATAATGAGATAAAAATAGATACATCCAAATCCTTAATTCGTTTAATTTTCTGTAAAAAGAGGATTTAAAAAAGGTTTTTTACTATATAAAATGAAAAAAATAACTCTTTTAGCCTTTCTCCTATTTCATATCGGACTCACAAAGGCACAAAAAGTATATTCCGTGGATTATGAAAACCAAGCCGATGTGAAAGTATTTGTGGTTAAATATGAAAACCAGGCCGATTTAAAGGTTTTTAAAGTAAAATACGATAATCAGGCCCAAGGCAATGAAGGAAAATGGTTCTTTACAACCTATGCGAACCAAGCTAAAAAGAAAATTTTCTTTGTTAAATATGAAAACCAGGCCGATTTAAAAATCTTCTTTGTCGAATATGAAAATCAATCAGGTTGGAGAACATCTTCAAAAAAGCATCTATTGTATTAAATTACTATCGGCGGTTTTAGAGAAAATATTTGTTTTTTGGCCAAAAAAACCAATCTCAATATAAGATGAAGGTTTAAGCGCTCCTTTTTTATCTTTGTAAATAAAAAACAATATAAAATGAGTGAAATACAAGCCTGCCCGAAATGCAAATCAGAGTTTACCTATCAGGATCAAGACCTGATGATTTGCTCTCAATGCTTTCATGAATGGGACCCAAAGGAAGAAACAACTGTTGTGAGTGATACGTCAATCAAGGTTCTTGATTCAAATGGGAATGAGTTAATTGATGGTGATTCAGTGATTATAATTAAAGACCTTCCTGTTAAAGGGGCACCAAAACCGATCAAAGCAGGCACAAAAGTAAAAAATATTCATTTAAGCGAAGGTGATCATAATATTTCATGCAAGATTGATGGTTTTGGCTCCATGGCTTTAAAATCAGAATTTGTAAGGAAAGCATAAGTCCTTTGTTATGGTATAGCATTAAAAATACCGAAATTCTACATATCCTATATTATCTGTAACAATAGCACAGATGATATAGGATTTTTTATTGTTATGGAATACGTATTTGAATGAATTTACTAAATTTAGATTCAATCAAATAGATAATTTATTAAATTAGATTATTGTAAATCATTAAGATAAAAACAAGAATTCAATAATATTTTACTTTAACACAAAATTCCATGAAACGTAGAGACGTTATTAAAGGACTAACACTAGTACCAATTGCTGGAGGGCTCGTTGGTAGTGCTCAATCGGCATTGGCTAATCCCACAACTTCAAGTTTATTGGGTGCTGCCCCCACTTCAGCAGCAACAGCATTCCGAGGTCCTGAAGTTTATCGTGCACTTGGTGTGGAGCCCGTAATTAATTGCCGTGGTACATTCACCATCATCGGAGCATCTACTCTAGTTCCGGAAGCTAAAGAAGCAATGTATAATGCTCAATCAAACTATGTTCAACTTGACGAGTTAGCCATGGGTGTTGGAAAGCGACTAGCTGAACTATCAGGTGCAGAATGGGGCGTTGTATCATGTGGATGCGCGGGCGGTATCAAAATCAGTACCATGGCTGCAGTAACCGGCGGAAACCCAGAGAAACTAGTACGTATTCCAGATCTTAGCGGATTTGAAAAAACAGAAGTTATCATTCCTGGTCATTCACGTAATACCTATGACCATGCTGTACGTAATGTAGGGGTAACAATTATTACTGTAAATACACAGGAAGAATTTGAAGCAGCCATGAATTCACGTACTGCCATGGTTTATATGATGCCAACTAAACCTGGAGATACTGGTCCCCTTTCAGTTTACGCAATATCAAAAGCTGCTAAAGCAAAAGGTATTCCTGTATTTGTAGATGCTGCCGCAGAAGCACTTACTTTAAACCCGAACGTTCATTTAGCGGACGGTGCAACAATAGTTGCTTATAGCGGTGGAAAAGCAATTCGCGGTCCGCAGAGTGCCGGCCTACTACTCGGAGAAAAGAAATTCTTAATGGCTACATGGCAAGCAAGTGCACCTCACCATGGCGCAGGTCGTGATAATAAAGTAGGTAAGGAAGAGCAAATTGGAATGGTAGCTGCTGTTGAGGCTTGGTTAAAGCGCAATCATGCTCAAGAGGAAATAACGTGGACAGGCTATTTAGAGACTATTGAAAAGCGTGTTTCTACTATACAAGGCATTAGCACCAATATTCGTCAGCCAATAGGTTTAGATAACCGTACGCCTAATCTCACCATATCTTGGGATCCTGCAAAATTCAATGCTTCCGGGCAGGATATTGCCACTTACCTTTCAACAACGAGTCCGAGGATTGCCCTTAGCGCAGGTGGCGGCGGTAAAGGAGCTGCGGCAAACACTACTTCCATTAGCGTTGCAGCATGGATGATGCAGCCTGGTGATGACAAGATCGTTGCAGAACGTATTTTTGCTGCTTTATCAATGAAACGCCCGCCTATCCCTGAAATGAAGGCTCCTGCAGCAACTATTACTGGACGATGGGATGTTACTGTAGAATACTTTACAGAAACAAGCAAGCATACCTTCTTTATTGAGCAGCAAGATTCCAATTGGTTAAAAGGTTCTCATAAAAGTACATTTACAACCAATGAACTGGAAGGCACAATTGAAGGTAGTGAGGTGAAGTTTAAAAGTGCATCTAGGATGTTGGCTGACAATGTGCCATTTACCTTCTCAGGTACAATTGCTGGTGATACCATGTCGGGTATGATTCACCACGGTGAATACCTTACCTCTAAGTTTACTGCTAAAAAATATATTCAGCCGAGCACACGTCAAAAAATTGTTGTACCTGTTGGTCCGCCGCTTTCAAGCTAATTTATTTTTTAAATATCATTCAAAAGCCCCATTTTAAATTAAAATGGGGCTTTTGTTAGCGTATATTATTTTAAGAATAATAAATTACAGATTGTTTTTTTGCAAAAGCGACTTTAAAAAACTAATCTCCCCTTTCTGAGCTAAAATCAGTTTTTCATAAATTTCTTTATTCTCCACATGTAAATTTTGCACATATCCATTGCCGTAAGCACCTTCATTATTGGTTTGGTTTAGAATAATCAACGTACTTTCACCAAAAAATTCGTTTATATCAGTCTTTAATATTTCAGCAATTTTTAACAATCTATAAATACTAAGTTTCGTCTCTTCACTTTCCAAACGAGCATAAGAAGCCTGACTAATTTCAAGCTCTTGAGCCATATAGTCTTGAGAATAACCTTTCATTTCTCGTATTTTCCTAACATTAAAACCAATTGTATTCATATTATGTATAATTATAATCACTTAATGTATATGAATATACATTTTTAGTATTTCCCTAATGTAATAATATTCAATATTTGTTAAAGTATTCTTCGAAGAAATATTAAAAACTATTAATTAATTAAATTCAAAAAATAAAAATTATTAAAATGAAAAGAAAATTAATGATGCTAATGTTTGTGGTTTTCACATCTATTGCTACTTTATCTGCAAAAAATTTAACTGTTAAGGATGTTGTTAAAAACAAAAGTGTAGACGCGATTGAATTAAAAATCGACTTAGGTAATGTTACCAATATGTCCGTAAAAGAAATTAATTCAAAAATAAATGCGTTTATTTCGAAAAACACACCAAATAATTCTGAACTGCAATGTTCAGTAACAGTTAAAGCTACT
This sequence comes from Daejeonella sp., assembly GCF_044232565.1. GTDB lineage: Bacteria > Bacteroidota > Bacteroidia > Sphingobacteriales > Sphingobacteriaceae > Daejeonella. The sequence goes on from NZ_JBIILQ010000042.1 coordinate 10,761, forward strand.
GTTAATGTTGGGGTTGCTGAAGTTGAAATATCAGTAACGGTATCGGGAAATTGCTCAGAAATTAAAAAAAGTGGAAAAGTAATCGCAGGTCAAATTGTTGAAGAAATTTCTGACTACTTAAAAAAAGAGTTATTTGATTAAAGAAAATCAAAAACAGATTAAATGATTTAATTGCTATATTTAAGCAATTAAATCATTTAATTCGAAATAAAATATACTAATTGATAAATTATGAGGTTTGTAATACTAATCGTTTCGATAATTTTCATTTGTTCCACTATTACATTTGGTCAAACATATAAAGCTGAGTATGTTCACGTAATAAATTTTGGTTCAAAAGCTGACACAAATTTAGCAACACTATTATTTAACAAAAAAGAATCACTTTACAGTTATGGTCAAAATGATGATATAAGTAAATCCCAAATAATGCCATCAAGCGATAATAAGATGATGGAAGATCGATATGATGTAAAATTAAAATTAGGCGATTCAAAAGGCTTTTTTTACCATGCTAATTTAGATTCAAAAATATTCACAAATAGAGAGAGACTCCCATCAAAACCTGTAATTGTGATAGATACAATGATGATCATTAATTGGAAAATTGATTCAATTGCAGAAAAGAAAATAGAGAACTTTAACTGCAAAAAAGCAATTGGAGAGTTTAGGGGACGAGCATATGAGGTTTGGTTTACTGAAGATATACCAGTAAGCTTCGGCCCTTGGAAATTATGGGGCTTGCCTGGTTTAATAGTAGAAGCTAAAGATTTAAATAGCGATGTAATAAATATTAAATTAAGATCACTTAAAAGCTACAACGAGAGTATAATCAAGCCAATAAACGAGCAAATTATGACCCAAGAAGAATTTGTTAAGAGCATGAAAAAAGCAATGAAGAACCTATCAAATTATTTATCAACATCATCATCTAGGGAAGGCACGAGCATAAATTCCAAAATAAAAATTAAGGCACTTGAAATATCATTATATAATAACTAATTCATTTTTTGTTTCGATATATCTTTTAATTTCTATTGAAATAACACATGCTCAAAATGTTATTCGCATAAACGGGCGTGTATTAGATGAAGAAAAAAAAGCAATAGAACATGCTAATGTTGTAATAAAAGCAAAAAATGGAGAAATTCTAAATTTTAAAAATTCAGATATTGATGGTAATTACTTTATTGATATCAATTCAAAATCACGTGAACTAATTATAGAAGTTACTTGCTTAGGTTATCAAAAAAACATCCATGAATTTTTAATACCGGAGAGTGTAAATACTTTTAAGCTAGACTTTCTCATGAAAACATCACTGCTAAGCTTACCTGAAGTAAATATTATAAGTAAAGCTCCACCAATTACCGTTAAAAATGACACAACTGTTTTTAAGGTAAAAAGCTTTACAACTGGTAATGAAGATGTGGTTGAGGATGTATTAAAAAAATTACCAGGAGTTGAAGTTGATGATAACGGAAAAATTAAATTTAAAGGTAAACCAATAAGTAAAGTTTTAGTAGAAGGCAATGATTTATTATCTAAAAATTATCAAGTTGGAACAAAAAATTTAAGCTCAACCATATTAAATGAAGTTGAAGCAATTGAAAATTATGTAGAGAACAAAAATCTTAAAGGATTTCAAAAATCAAATGAAACGGTATTAAATTTAAAGGTTCATGAAGACATTAAAAACAGGCCTAATTTATCACTTTCCTTAGGATATGGATATAAGAACCAATATGAATTTGATAAAGTCTTATTAGGCGTAAATAAAAAATTCAGCTATTATCTTTTAAATAAAGCAAATAATGTTGGAACAAATCCATCTCAATATGATAATTTTAGTTTTGAAGATAATTCAGAAACTAAATCTGATTTTATAAATTACCAGGATAAAATTATAACTTCGAATTACTCATTACCAATAATAAATTCAAAAAGAGGAAATATTAACCGAAGTGTATTTTCATCAGGAAATACAACCTATAAACCAAATGAAAAATTAAACATTACTGCTAATTATACCTTATTTAAAGATAAATTAAGTTTAAACACATCAAATAATACAGAATATAATCTTGATTTAGATTCAGTTTCTTTTGTAGAAAACAAAACTATTATTAAAAAACCATTATTAGGGCAAACATTAGTTAGTGTGTTATACGATTTGTCAAAAAAATCCAATTTGAGATATAATTCAAATTTTAGCATTGGAAAAATACAGCATTCTGATGATTTAAATGCTAACTATGGATCATTTATTAATAATTTGAAGGATAAAAACAAGAGCTATCATCAAGATTTTGAATATGTTAATCGCATATCTGACAACAGCGTACTAAAAGTAAACTCATCCCAATTCATTGGTAGTCAGCCGCAATATTTTACAATAAGCCCATCATTAGATTTAATTAATTTAGGTTTAAAATTAAATAGTCAAGATATTAAGCAATCAACGAGAGTATTCGATTTAAGATCTACTTATATTCAAAAATCAAAAAACTACTTTAAAACCTTTATAGTTCAATATAATAAAAACCAAGGTAATTTACAAACTCGTCAATTTACAAACAGATTAGACAATAATTTAACAAAAAACGAGCATAAATTTATCTTAGGTTACTTAAATGACTTTGAAGCAAAAAAAATGAAACTCAGCATTGGACTATTATATAAGATAAAGAGCATAGAAACTATTAACTTTGACACTATTTCATTAAGTAACAAACTCAATTATTTGGCTCCCAAAGTAAACTTCACTTACAATCCAAATAATAAAAATAAGTTTAACATTGAATATTCCTTTGATCAATTTTTGCCAGAAATAACGGATCTATATCAAGGGTTTGTTTTAACAGACGAGAAAACTTTAAATAAAGGGTTTTCCAACCTCAATAGCTTTAAGAGAACATCTTTAGGATCGTCTTACATTCATAATGATTTATTTAATCAATTCCTTTTTCTTCTTTATTTTAATTACACAAAAAACTCTGCAACTTTTGGTAATTACTTGAACGTTGACCCACGTTTTGTTTTTACACAAAGATCCACATTCCCGGGTACTGAAAACTACTCAGTAATAAGTGCTATTAGTAAATATATACCCTTTATAAGTTCAACGATAAAATACACTCAGAATTTATTCTGGAATGAATTTTACAATAGACTAAACGGTGTAATTGATAATAAAAATATGTCTTTTAGCAGCACACAGAGCTTTGATATTAGAAACAAATTCAACGATTTTTTGACTATGGAAACAGGTTTTAAATATGGATATTCTAAATTTAAAGAAGCAAAAAAACCTAATCAAAACATACAATCAAATTTCAATTTTTTTGTAAAAGCGAACAAAAATCTTGATTTTTCAGTTAATAATGATTTCTATTTCAATAATATAGGTACTAACTCATATAACAGATATCACTTCTTAGATTTTAATTTAAAATACAAAGTAAATCAACGAATGAATTTAGCTTTAATAGGAAGAAATTTAACTAATAATACGACTTTTAAAACAAACTATTTAACCCAAATTAACACAATTACTAATAGCTTTCAATTATTAGGTACATCAATTCTTCTCGACTTAAATTATAGATTTTAATATCATCTACAATTTCTAGTCCTTAACAAATATTCAATAGATCATTCTACATATTACCCATCATAACTTTATTCATTTTTTGAATAATTTATTCGTTTTTTGTTTTTGCAATTGCATAAATCTTCCTTTTAAAATTAACTATGAAGATAAAATTGAAAAAATCACATATATAACCTTTAAATGACTATTTAACAAAAAAAACATTTAAAAGCTATTTGAACGTCGATATTTAAATCCAAACCTTATGATTTGTAGCTTTTGTTAATGAAAACTATTTTATACCAACATCTTTTATAAACGGAAGGAGGCGCACCGATAAAAAAATAGTTGATTGTCTTGTCCTGATTTTACTTGTTGCTTTTGAGTGATAGTACTAGAATTAGTTTTCACACTTTTTCTGGTAGTCCTGTTTATAATTTACAAGGGTACAGATTTTATTTCTTAGAAATCTAAAGAACCCTTAGTGTTATTGTTAATGTGTTAGGATGTGGGAATCTCCTTCAGTTTTCCATATCGTAATGCGTTTTTCTTTTTTGCTACTTTTTTCTTTTTTGCCATCAAGGGATCAAATGTTGATAAGCATGTTATTTACCTCCTTTCCCTTTTTGACTCTTGGATAACCCTTCCATCGTTTCTTCAGTTCGCCTTCCATAGCATGGGCTTGGACCGGTGTGAAGTAGTCTAAGCTTGCATGAGCACGCTTTTCGTTATAGTGACGAATTGTTACAGCTATACTTTTCTTTGCCTCCTTATGGTTCTGATAGACCTTTTTCGGAAAAAACTCATTCTTGATGATCCGGTTTTCGATAGTGACTTTTCCCTTAATAATCGCTTTTGTTTTCATGTATGCTTGGCTTTAATGACAAGCTATAGCAGGACGAGACAGTAGATAGTTTATTATCCAAATCCAAAAATTATAAATAATACAAATCCAAAACAGCATATTTGAATCCAATACGTATTAAATAATGTTTGAGATCCTTTTTTCAAAAGTAGAAGAAAAAATTAAGCTAAGTAATGCAGAAAAAGAAATCTGCAAGAGTTTGTTTATTCCCAAAAAACTAAGGAAAAGGCAATATATTCTTCAGCAAGATGATGTATGCAAGAATCTTATTTTTGTTGAAAAAGGACTATTACGTTCCTATAGCCTTGATGAAAAAGGAAATGAACATATTCTTCAATTTGCACCTGAAGGGTGGTGGATT
>NZ_JBIILQ010000325.1:0-4701 GCF_044232565.1 Daejeonella sp.
ATCAATTCTATTCATAATACCAGCTTCTTTGCCGGTGATATGAAAGACATACTGAATGCCGAATTTATCAATACCCATGGCAAGCCTGATGTGGTTATTACCGATCCTCCACGTGCTGGAATGCATGCTGATGTAGTGAAGCGACTCTTAGAGATGGAAGCCGAAAAAATTGTGTATGTGAGCTGTAATGCTGCAACACAAGCGCGCGATATTGCTTTATTGAAGGAGAAATATGAAGTAAGCAGAATCCGTCCCGTCGACATGTTTCCGCATACACAGCATGTTGAGAATGTAGTTTTATTGAGCCTTAATCTCAATCAAGAACCTACAGTTGAAACACCTGAATAATTTATAATTATCCTTCCAAAGCATTAGAATGGAAATAAAAGACCTACTTAACCCTGAAGAAAATAACGAGGGAAATAAAAAAGAAAAGGAAAGTCCGCTGAAAAGCCTCGAACTAGACCTAAAATTTTATAATGAATCTATAAAAGAGATAGCCGTTGAAATAGTTGCCGAAGGGATTTCACAACATCCAATCTTTGTTGCACACCAGCATGAGCTAAGTTTAGGCGAGCCAATACTGGATAAAGACGAGTTGAATACCAGCTGGAGTGTTCATGCATCTACACTTGAGGAATTTGTAGAAAAAGGAATCATTCAGCCTGATAAAAAAGATAGATTTATAAAACAGTACAAGGATTCAAATGCATTTATGTGTGTCTTTGTGATTGTTCCAGAGGGAGCAAATTTTGTGTTTTTCCCTTATCAATAGTTCGAGGCAGCATCTTTCAATTAATTTTAGGGGGAAGAAGCTTGGAAATTGGCAAAGAATATGTAATTTGAAATGAAATTTTAGAGAAATGGCTGGCAAAAAATTACTGATACTCAATAAAAAGCAGATTGAACAAAGGATAGATCGTATGGCCTATCAAATTCTTGAGGATAACCTGAGTGAAAAAGAGTTGATTATTGCTGGGATTGTTGATAAAGGATACGTAATTGCAAAACGTTTAAAAACTGTCTTAGAATCAATTTCTGAAATTAAAATTACCTTGATGAAGGTTGAGATTAACAAAGAAATCTCCCATCTTGAAGCCTCATCTGACCTAGATCTCAAGCTTGCGACAAATAAAGTGGTCATTTTAGTAGATGATGTGCTTAATAGCGGTCGTACTTTAGCCTACGGCTTAGGAGTATTTCTTGACATCCCACTTAAAAAACTGCGAACTTTAGTTTTAATCGACCGAAGTCACCGAAATTTCCCAGTCTCACCCGATTTTACAGGCCTAGAGCTTGCTACTATTCTAAAAGAACATGTTGAAGTTGTTTTGGATGAAAAATCGGAAGAGGATGCAGTATATTTATCTTAGTTTTCAGAAATAAGAAACGCGATTAGGCCTTTTTAAGAAGGGCTTCGCTTGCATTATTTTAACGGGGGCTTCGAGAGCCTCAATTAAACGGGGCTTCGAGAACCTCAATTAAACGGGGCTTCGAGAACCTCAGCCACCGTTATCAATCACTGGCTGAAGCACTATACCGCTGGCTGAGGCTCTCGAAGCCATCCAGACCACCATTATATGAAAGGCTACATGTATATTTTACTTTGTTCTGATGGTAGCTATTACACTGGAAGTACAAAATATTTGGAGAATAGATCAGAAGAACATCACAATGGAGAAGGTGCTAATCATACAAAAAAGCACCTGCCTGTTAAACTAATTTATTATGAAGAATACTCAAGAATTGATGAAGCATTTCATAGAGAAAAACAAATTCAAGGCTGGAGTAGAAAAAAGAAGGAAGCACTAATTGAAGGGAATATAAACTTGCTGCCGGCCCTAGCAATAGCGTATCGAGATTTAGAAAAATAACGGGGCTTCGAGAACCAAGTTTTAACGTGGCTTCGAGAACCTCATTTTAACAGGGCTTCGAGAACCTCAGCCACCGTTATCAAACCGCTGGCTGAAGCACTATACCGCCGGCTGAGGCACTGCACCGCTGGCTGAGGCTCTCGAAGCCAAGTAACTGAGACACCAAACCGCTGGCTGAAGCACCATACCGCTGGCTGAGACACCATACCGCTGGCTGAGGCTCTCGAAGCCAAGTAACTGAGACACCAAACCGCTGGCTGAAGCACCATACCGCTGGCTGAGGCTCTCGAAGCCAAGTAACTGAGACACCAAACCGCTGGCTGAAGCACCATACCGCTGGCTGAGACACCATACCGCCGGCTGAGGCTCTCGAAGCCAAGTAACTGAGACACCAAACCGCTGGCTGAAGCACCATACCGCTGGCTGAGGCTCTCGAAGCCAAGTAACTGAGACACCAAACCGCTGGCTGAAGCACCATACCGCTGGCTGAGGCTCTCGAAGCCATCCGGAATAACTTATTAATTAATAAAGAATTATTTTCTATATTTAGTTAAAATATAGTAATCGAAAGCACATCATTAGTTCTACAAGAAAATAAGCTAATGTTATCTCTTAGAATTAGGATTGGTTAAATCAGGGTAAGTATCTTCACATTAACTTTAAATTTATGTCAAAAGCTTTAGTTATTTGCGCAATAATTGGTTGTTTTATGTTTTCCTGCCAGCTAAAAGAAAAAGGTAAGCAGACAAACTTAAACACAAGCGGACAACAAGATAATACCAATCAAGGATCGATTAACAAAGAAGCCCTAAAAAGTATCTTTAATGAGATCCACGACTATAGAACCAATTCTGCATACGGAAATAACTTAGAAACAAACTATCCGAATCTTATTAAGAAAATTGAAAATTTAAGAAACTACGATAATAGCAATATTTATAAAGACGTAATTAATCTTATAAAACTTTATTCTTTGGGGGAGAATTATTCAGATGAAGAAACTGAAGAAATCAACAAACTAATTTTAGAACAACTATTTGATAAAAAACAGGTAATAGAAGTACAGAGCCTTGCAAATTCAAAAATTGGAATTGACAACAAAAAATCACTTCAATTTAATCTTCAAGCAATTGATGATAAATACAGAAAAATTGATAACTATATTAAGGAGCAAACTCACTTCAGAGATTATTTAGTTCCCAAGTTAAGGGATATTTGCCAAGTTTATTATGATATTCTCGACAAAATAGATGCTCAAAAACAACCCAAATGGAATAGGCTCAAGCAACAACTTCTCCAGAAAGAAGTTAATTTCGCTGAAAATAAAGCATTTATTAAATCCATCCTTTTAAATAAAAACGACACCATTACACCAAGTCATTTAAAAGCTATTTCACCTATTTTCGACAAAATAAATGGACAATATGCGATCTACAATATGGATACTAGTTACTATGCAGATAAACTAATATTTAAGCAGTCATCTATTTACAAAAAAATCAAGAATCCAAATTACGATGACTCTGACTTATTACTTGATAATAAAGTATTAAGCCAAAGAGATTCAATTAATCTTTATGCTTATAGTAGAGCGGAACGCACATTAATAAAACCTGTGGCTTTTGGCAAACAGCCTAATAATTGCATCAATGATTACTTTGTTATTCCTTTCACTACACTCAAAAAACAAGTAAAAAAACTGCTTTTCAGTTCAACATTTAAATTAGAGTTAGAGTTTAAGAATTACCCAGAAATTGATTCTATGATCTATAAGGAACACGATTATATTTGTCAAGATTGCCCAAGTAGCGCTTATAAACAAAAAACTTTTGCAAAACTAAAAGGATATGATAACATCTATTTTGCTTCAACCAGTATAGAAGAAAATGAAGATACAGATACTTTTGAACGATCTATTTATTTAGTACAAAACGGTGAAGTCATAACTCTATGGTCGAAAGATTATGATCAATTTGGCTGTGCTTGTTTATAAAGCTCCTAATAAAATTCAGGATTTCATTTAAAGAATCTTATTAGAACTAGCCGTATGACTATTTTAAAAATAAACGCACTATTGTCGCTTCGACAATTCAAATAAAAAGGAATTAGGGTCGCTAAAACAGGTCCAATGGCACTCTTTAAAAATAACGGGGCTTCGAGAACCTCAGCCACCGTTATCAATCACTGGCTGAAGCACTATACCGCCGGCTGAAGCACTATACCGCCGGCTGAAGCAATATACCGCCGGCTGAAGCACTATACCGCTGGCTGAGGCTCTCGAAGCCAACTTAAGCCAAATTCATATAAAAAGCCAACCTTTCGGCAGTTAAATCGCTAGCACTCACCACGAATTTCGATTCATTATAAAATATCTCTCTTTCCGCTAGTTTATTACTGATAAAATCCACCAATTCATCCCCTTTTAAATGCTTAATTAATGGCCTATCAGTTTTCGAGTTTTCAAGCCTAACAGCAAGGGCTTTTGGAGGTAACGACAAATAAACTACATGGCCATTTGCATTCATCCAAGCCATATTATCACTATAACAAGGGGCGCCACCACCGGTAGCAACAATCACATTATCAGCAAAAGTTCCGGATTGCAGTACTTCTCTTTCCACATCGCGGAAAGCATTTTCCCCATGAATCTCAAAGTACTCTACAATGCTCATCGCTACTTTCGATTCGATTAATTTATCAAGGTCTATAAACTCATATTTCAAATAATTAGCCAACTTTTTTCCGATAGTGGTTTTTCCACTTCCCATAAACCCAACAAGAAAAATCTTCATAAACTAAAATATATAATCTCAAAGCAGAAAAATTA
>NZ_JBIILQ010000215.1:0-4696 GCF_044232565.1 Daejeonella sp.
AGAGTTGGGAAGCTAAATAATATATTTTTTAATTGCTACTAGTGAATAGTGCTTTGAGCTCCGTTGCATCATCAGCTTTCATTTTTCCAGCAAGAATAAGTCGCAATTGACGGCGACGAAGTGCTCCGTCGAATAACTTTTTTTCTACTTCGTTTTCTGGCTCAATTTCAGGAACAGTTACTGTTTTGCCTTCGGCATCAATTGCTACAAAGGTGTAAAAAGCTTCGTTTGATTTTATTCTTGTTCCAGATGGTATATTCTCTGCCCACACATCTAATCTAACCTCCATAGAAGTGCTAAAAGCTCGTGTTACTACCGCTTCAATGGTAATAACATCACCGAGTTTTATAGCATGCTTAAAGGAGACATTATCTACTGAAGCAGTAACTACAATATTATTGCAATGTTTTTGAGCTGAAATTGCTGCTGCAATGTCCATCCAATGCAGTAAACGACCACCCATTAAATTATTTAATGTATTGGTATCGTTTGGTAGGACCAGCTCATTCATAATGGTAAATGATCCTTTTGGACTTTTAATAGAAATGCTCATTTTTCAAAGATACTGCTTTATTGTAAATCTATTTTTCGCAATTATGTCAAATTTAGGTATTTGAAGCGATCGAAATACTATCTACGGGTGGTATTAATTTGGGTATAGCCAAGCAACTCTTCCCAGCGAGAGCCAGGTTTACGATGGTAAAAAAATATTTGATAATTGTTTTCTGTTTCAAAATGTGAGCCGTCAAAAATCACATCATCTCTAGTTTTACCATCCTCTTCAATCCATACATAATGATAGTCTATTAGCCCTTGCTTTAAAAATATAGAACCACTAAAGCGGTTTCTTGATTCATCATAATCCAATCTATTTATAAGTCGATAATCATTAAATTGACCCACCACATAAAGATTGCCATTAGTTGGCGGCTTTTTTTCAGATAAGCTAAAATGGACTGTTACATAATCAGCATCTGTTCTTTGATCCCGTCCATCCAGATTTCGAACATAAAATGCTCCGTTTTCATCATTAATAAAGGTGTATCCTAAGCGGTTTTCTGAAATATCATTTAGTAAAAAAACATGATTGACCGTGTCTTGTATTATTTTCCCTATTCTTTCTGTTTTAAAGCGTAAACTTCGAATATCGAATCGCCTGAATTCATTTCCAGCTTTAAAATCGAGCGAATTCATGTCATTGTAAACCAATTGATTAGCTCTGATAAAATTAGGACGGATTAAAGTTTGAGAATTATCATGTCTGCCATTTTGTAAAACTCTAATTTTTGTTTCTATGTAAGGATTATTGATGATTTTCTGACCATGTTCTACTAGCACATTTATTTTCTGCATCTCATTCCTTAGTGCAACATTATTCGAACGACTGATTTCAGGTAGGATAGATACTTGAGGGTCGACCACAAAAAAACGTTTGCTAATCAATATTTTCCTTTGATCATTATCTTCATATACTTTTAAAAGGTAATTGCCTGAAATCTTGGGTTTAACAGTCAGATTGGGTAAGCTCAATTCATAATGTGTATATTTTTGAAGCGTATTGAAGGAAATTCGGTAATCGTTGATCCGGTCTTCGGTGAAACCTTCCAGAAAATCAAAAGGAGAGAGTCGGCTACTATTCCATTCAGAATCACAATGTTCAATTGAATAGGTCATATTTCTGCTTCCTGGACGTAAATCGTCGAATGCTAAAATCAGATTTTCGCTACTGCCCAATACATAAACTGGAATAGATTGTTCCTTATTTCGGTGGTAGAATTCAACCGATTTTATCTCTGGGATATAAACAGTATTTTCATACCGGATGGTGTTGTATGGTGTTTCTGGTGGACGAACACGCACTTTTTTCTGTCCCATTGACAGGGCATAAATCAGTAAAAGTGGAATTAGAATGATTAATTTTTTCATAAAATCATTAATTGCTCCAACCTGGATAATCTGAAAAGAGGGGGATTGTTAATTCCCCTCAAGCTCCATAATGTCTTCGGCCATGCGTTCCCATTCAGCTTGCGCTTTTAATAAACGTGGACTTAGTTGTTGGTAGCGTCTGTTGGCTTCAGAAAGTTTTTCAGGGTTAGTAAAAACCTCTTCTTTGCTTAGTTCTGCTTCCGCCTCTTTTACAGCACTTTCAAGCTCTGCGATATCAGTTTCAAGCTTTTGCAGTTCTTGGTTTAGCTTTTTAATTTCCTTGCTTTTATCTTCTACTTGAATTTTGGGTTTTTCTGCCTTTTTTTCCTCTTTCTTAGGAGTATCCTCTATTTTTTTAGGGACATAAACTCTTTTAGAACTCCATTCTTCATATTCAGCATAGGTTCCAGGATATTCTTTTATTTCTTGATCTTCGATGAACCAAATTTTGTTGGCCACATTATCAAGCATATATCTATCGTGTGAAACCACGATAAATGTACCCTCGTACTGCTGAAGTGCTGATATTAGAATATTAACTGAGGCAATGTCAAGGTGATTGGTCGGCTCATCTAAAATAAGGAAGTTGGCATCAGCAGTAAGTGCTTTTGCTAAGGCTACCCTTGATTTTTCTCCTCCAGAAAGAACCTTGATTTTTTTAAAGACATCATCTCCGGTAAATAGGAAACAACCTAATATGGAGCGTAATTCTGTCTCGGTATGCTTTGGAGCAAAGGCTTGGAGTTCTTGAATTAAGGTGTTTTCTAAGTGTAGAGCTTCCAGCTGATGCTGTGCGAAAAATGTTTGTGTTACATTGTGTCCAGTTTCGCACATTCCGGTAAAATTATTTTTATCGGCACCAGCAATAATTTTCAGAACGGTTGATTTACCTCTACCGTTAGCTCCAATAAGCGCTATTTTATCACCTTTTTCAATGGTTGCTGTTGCATTTTTAACAATTGGAACACCAGGATAAGATTTGTTAAGTTCTTCAATACGAATAACATGTCTTCCCGATTGCTTGCTAAACTTGAAGCTGAAGTTTACGGATGGATTATCATCATCTACATCATCTACACGTTCCATTTTTTCAAGAGCTTTTATCCGCGATTGAGCCATTTTAGCTTTACTCGCTTTTGCTCTAAAACGTTCAATTAATCGCTCTTCTTGCTTGATTTTGGCTTGTTGGTTCTTGAATTGGCCGCTTTGAATCTCTTCTCTAAGACCTTTCTCCTCAACATAGAAACTGTAATTTCCAGCATAAGAAATTAGTTTGCCTTTTCTAGATTCAACAATCTTTTTTACTACTCTGTCTAGGAAATACCTATCGTGAGAAACAATGACAATGGCGCCTTCAAAGGCTTGTAGGTAAGATTCTAGCCATTTGATAGATGGTAAATCGAGGTGGTTGGTTGGCTCATCTAGTAAAAGAATATCGGGACTTTGAAGCAGTATTCTGGCGAGCATCACGCGCATGCGCCAGCCTCCAGAAAATTCAGAAAGTGTTCGTTGGCTGTCTACTTCACTAAACCCTAAACCTGCCATGATTTCATGAGCACGGTATTCAATATTATAGCCATCTAAGGCTTCAAACTCATTTTGCTTGTCACTTAATTTATTAAGTAAATCGTCTGAATAATCAGTTTCCAATTTCTTAAGAAGTACTTCAATTTCGGTGTGGAGTTGGTTTTGACGTTCAAAAGCTTCCATCGCGACATGCAATATACTCTTGTCGCTTTGGTAAGATAGAAGATCTTGATTTAAGTATCCTATCTTGATGTCTTTTGCCATGGAGATTGTCCCACTAGTAGGGGCATAATCTCCAACAATTATTTTTAATAGTGTTGTTTTCCCGGTTCCGTTTGCACCAATAAGACCAATTTTTTCTCCTGGTTTAATGTGCCAATTGGCTTCGTCGTATAATGCCCTTGCACCGATCTCGAACGTTAGGTTGTTTATTGCAATCATTTGCCGCAAAAGTACGGATTTTATAGATTATTTTTTGCTAAAAGCGCGCTTTGTCTAGATTTATTTTGTCTTTTTGATTTACCAGGATTTATAAATTTATTGGCTTCTCTAAATTAGTAGACTCTGTTTTTTGAATATAGCACTATTAGCCAAAATCCAATTCAAGACAATTGGTTTTTTGAAAGTAAAAATGAAAATGATTATTGAGGATCTTGAAGAAGATTTGTATTGTATTTGATAAATTTCAATATAAAATAAATCATAATGGAGGCCAACCCTCCAATGTAAAGAGAAATATTATATTGATGATCCACTTTAACAAATTCACCTCCCAAATCAAAAAGGCAAAATATTATTAGGAGAGCAGCAAAACCATTTTTTTCTTGACGTAAAACCTTTTTCCAATTAAAGCTATAGCTCGTTTTTTTGAAGCTGCTGAAGTCAGGGACAATAATGGGTGTTTTTCTTGCCCATTCTAAATAAGTGTCTCCAAATTTATTCTTTAAAAATTGTTCTTCAGTAAAAATTATGCGCTCATAGTATAAGAAATAAAATAAAGTAAATGAAACGATGAACCAGAAATTGCCAGTAAGCATTGCAATGCCTAACCACATAAAAAAATTACCCACATAAAGGGGGTTTCTAACCATTGAATAAATTCCTGTTGTGTTTAATTCGTCGGCAACTTGTTCATCAGTATTTCTTCCGGAAGTGTTTGGGCGGCTATATCCTACGGTGTAAACTCGGATGAAAAATCCTATAAATGCGACAAAAAGACAGCCTAATTCATAAAGATATTGTT
>NZ_JBIILQ010000216.1:0-4631 GCF_044232565.1 Daejeonella sp.
TTGGAACTACGCAAATAGGGAAATCACCGGCAATGCCCCCTCCTATCTGGAAAAAACCGACACCCTTACCCCCCGAATTTGCAATATACCAGTCGGCTAACCAACCCATATACTCAATACCGCTCTTTACAGTTAATGCCTTTAGCTCCTTTTTCATGACATAAGATGCAAAAATATTGCCCATTGTAGAATCTTCCCAACCCGGAACAACAATCGGTAAATTCTTTTCTGCAGCGGCAAGCATCCACGAGTTTTTAGGATCAATCTCATAATACTGCTCTAAAACACCACTATTTAACATTTTATACATAAACTCATGTGGGAAATAACGCTCACCTGAGTCATCAGCATCCTTCCATAATTTATGAATATGCTTTTGCAATCTTCTAAAAGCTTCCTCTTCAGGGATACAAGTATCAGTAACACGGTTATAGTGATTTTCTAGGAGATCCCATTCATCTTGGGGACTTAAATCACGATAATTAGGAACACGTTTATAATGTGAATGAGCTACCAAATTCATGATATCTTCTTCCAAATTTGCTCCCGTACATGAAATAATCGAAACTTTATCTTGGCGAATCATCTCAGCAAGAGAAATACCCAATTCGGCAGTACTCATCGCTCCTGCTAGGGTAATCATCATTTTACCACCTTCGTCTAAATAGCTTTCATAGCCCTTTGCAGCGTCTACCAAAGCAGCCGAATTAAAATGCAGGTAATTTTTTTCTATAAACTGGGATATTGGTCCTCTTTGTACACTCATAGTATCTTATTAAGCTGCAAAAATAAATAATTATAGCAGATGCACGAATGTTTTATGTAATGGCATGTATTTAATCATTAAAAAAGGATTTCCCTGAAAAGATATGCTTCAGGTTTCAAATCGTTCTGAATCAGCCCCAACTTCTCAAATTATCTCTAAAAAAGAATATCTTAGCACTCTTTATGGAAAGATATTTATTAAAGACAATCCCTTTTCTAGCCTCATTCATCTTACTTAGCAGTACTGGTTTTAGCCAGATGAAGCTTATTAAAAAGTTCTTATCTAGCGATGCTGACACCAGCCGAAAGAGTAGTTTTCTACCCCTACCTATACTAGCCTACTCTCAGGAAACTGGGGCTGAAATAGGTGCATTGAGCCTTTATTCCTTCTATACTGATCGCCAAGATAGCCTTACACGCACATCTCAAATTACTGGAGCTGCTACTATCACAAGCGAAAAGCAAACAAACTTTCTACTAAAGGCTGATATTTGGTCTCCAAAAAATAAATTCCACTACACCGGAGAAATACGCTATAAAAATTTCCCTTTCAACTTCTATGGAGTCGGAAATAGAACCTTAGCATCTGATGAAGACCCGCTAACCCAAAAACTATTCAAGTTAAACGGCGCAATTGAAAAGCAATTTAGTGAATCCCGCTATAGCGGTATTAGCGTAGCATTTGAAAGTTATAATTTTATTGATAAAACCAGTGGCGGAATATTAAGTAGGGATCCCAATATTTTTAATAAAGAAGGAGGGAAAGTTCTTTTTTTTGGGTTTACGCAGATCTATGACAGTAGAAATTCAAATACATACACAACCAAGGGTACATTCGTAAGGCTCAACTATTCTTATGCTCCCAATATTTTTGGGGGCGATAATTATGTGGGTAGCCTACTCAAAATGGACTTCAGTAATTTTCAAACAGTCAGTAAAAAAACAAGTATCGGATTGAATGCCAACTTCCAATCGCTAAACGGAGAAAACACGCCATTTTATTTATTACCCCAATTGGGAAGTGATGAAATGATGCGGGCTTATTATACAGGTCGCTATAGGGATGAGAATTTAATGGCTCTCCAATCTGAAATCCGCTTTAGGGTACACCCCCGCATCGGACTAGTAGGTTTTGCGGCAACTGGCAATGTTTTTAAAAGGAGAGATTTTAACCTAAGAGATTTTAAACCAAATATTGGTGGTGGATTTCGCTACTTTTTTGACATTGAGAAGGGCTTAAGCATCCGAATGGATTATGGTATCGGAGAAAGAATTTCTGGCGAGAAAAGACAAAGTGGCTTTTACTTAAGTCTGGGGGAATCTTTCTAAGAAGCGCTACTAAAGATTAAGCTTAAATTGTAAACTGAAATTGTACCCAAACTGTGAAGTTTATGTAGCGGTTTAAACTCATGATTTTAATAACTTGTATTATTAACAATCATGAAAAAATACGTATTATTCCTAATCATTCTTGGGTGCAAAAGCAGTGTTGAAAGCCCAATTACACAAGTTCAAGTTATTAGTCCGGAAACTTACCCTGTTGGCTATGCAATGATCAACGGAACTACAACAGGAGGAATAGGTGGAGAAACAGTTTCAGTATCAAATCTGGATGATTTTAGATTTGCAGCCAAATCACCTAGCCCGATGACCATCCAAGTTTCCGGAAGTTTTTCTGATACAGGTATGGTAATTATTAGCTCCAACAAGACCATTATTGGAGTGGAGGGCGCTACACTTAATGGAGTCGGGCTATCCATATATGGCGTAAGCAATGTGATTATAAAAAATCTGAAAATAAACAAAGTGGTGGGTGCCGATTGTATCACAATCAAACAGGGAAGCCATCATATTTGGATAGATCATAATGAATTATGGCAAGACAGGGACCATAACTGGGATTACTACGACGAACTGATGGAGATTACTGACCGATCAGATTATGTAACCATTTCCAATAATATTTTTCATGATGCGCATACTGCAATCCTTGTGGGGAGCGGAGATAAGCAGTTCACAGATGCAGGACATCTAAGAGTTACCATGCATGGTAATTTTTTGTATAACATATCCGAAAGACAACCAAGTATACGATTTGGCTTCATGCATATTTTTAATAACTATTTCTTAAACGGTAGCGGATACACCATAGGTGTAACTATTAATGGAACCGTTAGGACTGATAATAACCTGTTCGAAAGTCAGAATATTCCAATTTATACAGACTTCAATGCAAGTCCGGGAGTAATCAGTGGCGCTTCAACCAATATCTACATTAATTCAGGGGCTAATCAAATAAGCTCCGCAAGCTCAAACTGGCTTCCTCCATACCAATATTCTATGAGCCTTATACCAGCAGCAGAGGTTCGATCTGTTGTAACAAGACAAGCGGGTCCACACTAAACTTCACCCTTTTCTAATTTCAAGAAATTAGTCAATAATCATTAATTAAGAAAATCATCTTAATGATCATTATTCCTATATTTATGGCTCAACTAAAATTCTTGATCATGAAGAAATACCTTTTATTTTTTATTCTTTTCGGCTCAGCAACCCTTCAAACACTTGGCCAAACCATCATCAATACAGGCGCCGAGTTGGCAGGATTTTCAAGTGAACGATTAAAGCGAATGGATCTAGCCATGAACGATTGGGTGGAAAAAGGTTATATGAACGGAGGCGCAGCCCTAATTATTCGAGATGGCAAAATTGCATATCACAAGGCTATTGGCTATAACGACTTAGATACTAAAGAACCTCTTCAAAAAGATGGCATTTTTAGAATTGCATCTCAAACGAAAGCCATAACCAGCGTGGCCATAATGATTTTATTTGATGAGGGTAAATTATTATTGACTGATCCTGTTTCACAATATATTCCATCTTTCAAAAAACAAAGTGTTTTAGCAAAATTCAATCCTGCTGACACCACTTATACCACGGTTCCAGCAATAAGAGAGCTAACGATAAAAGATTTGTTAACACATACCTCTGGACTAGGTTACGCTCAGATAGGCTCGAAAGAGGCCAATGCCATTTATGCTAAAAATGATATTACTGCTGGATTAGGGGTGAAAAATAAAACGCTTCTGGAAACAATGTCAAGACTCGGGGAAATGCCCTTAATGCATCAGCCGGGAGAAAAGTTTACCTACGGACTTAATAATGACGTACTTGGATGTTTGGTCGAAATAATTTCAGAAATGACCCTAGACGAATTCTTCAAAACAAGGATTTTCGAACCCCTAGGAATGAAAGATACCTATTTCAATATCCCACCAGCTAAGTCAAAGCGCTTGGTAAACCTATATACTGAAAAGTCACCAGGCAAGCTTGTAAAGGCCGATGCAGGTATGTTAAATAGTGCTGCAGCTTCAAATTACCCTTTGGTACCGCATACCTATTACTCGGGTGGAGCAGGATTAAGCTCCACTTTATACGATTATGGAATATTTTTACAAATGCTCCTTAATAATGGGGAATACAATGGAAACCGAATTTTAGGCAAAAATACCGTAAGAATGATGATTACTAACCAAATTGATGACATCAATTATGGAGGTAATAAATTCGGACTAGGATTTCAGCTGCTTACCGAGAAAACGAGTGGCCAAACCCCTGCTCAAATAGGTACATTTAACTGGGGTGGCGCATTTGCTACTTCCTACTGGGTAGACCCTCAAGAAAAAATTGTTATGCTCTTTTACCGCCAATTACAAGTGCGCTCAAGAAACGATGTGGTAGAGAAATTTAGAGCTTTAACTTATCAAGCTATCAAATAAATTATATTTTTTCCCTTTAACATTATCAATTATGAAGTCATTTTTTATAGCAGCATTCATTTTACTAAGCAGTAAAATGGTTAT
>NZ_JBIILQ010000217.1:0-4622 GCF_044232565.1 Daejeonella sp.
GCTGGCGCCTTGCAGCAATGGTACTCCATGAATCGCTCCACAAATTTTAAAGAGTTTAAAGCGGCGCTGGAGCAAAATCATTTGGCCATGTTCAACATTATGTATGCCGATAAGGAAGACAATATTTTCTATATCTCAAACGGTAAAATGCCCTACCGAAATCCGGATAAAAAATACGATTGGAGTGCAACAGTGCCAGGCAATACACGAGCCACGCTATGGGAAACATTTAAGCCATTGAGTGAATTGCCACAACAGTTGAATCCGAAGAGCGGGTACTTGTTTAATACCAATCATTCCCCTTTTATGGCTACTTCCGAAAATGAGAATCTAAAAGCCGCATCATTTGATAAGAATGATGGCTATGAGACCTATCACAATAATCGCAGTCGCCGGGCAAAGGATTTAATAGACAGCTATGATAAAGTTAGTTGGACTGATTTAAAGCGAATTAAATTTGACCGCCAATTGCCATCTGAAATTTTATACCCTTATGGTTATTATTCAAAGGCATTTTTTCAAGTTGATGGATCAAAATATCCAAAATTAGAGCCATTGATCACAGAATTAAAGGCTTGGGATCACAATACCAATCCTGAAAGCAAGGGCGCTTTAATTTATAATTTAGCCTACTATCAAATTTCAAACACGATGAAAAATCGGCCACAGGATACACTTAGCACTGAAGGAGCAGTGGAAGTTTTTGAGTTTATCCACAAACATTTAATGAAAAATTTTGGAACGCTAGATGTGAACTTAGGAGATTTTCAACGATTACAAAGAGGCAAGGAAGATTGGCCACAAGGTGGAATGCCAGATGTGCTAGCTGCAGTTATGACCAAGCCTTATGCCGACGGCAAGCGAAGTATGACTAGTGGAGATGCTTATATTGGCTTTGTGAAATTCCCGAAAGGAGGAGGTTTGCCCTTGATTGAAACTATCAATACATTCGGAGCAAGCTCTGATCCAAATTCAAAACATTTTGCTGATCAGAGGGCCCTTTATCAATCGCAAAAAACAAAAATAATGACGCTAGATAAAGCAGAAATTTTAAAGAATGCACAAAAAATCTATCAGCCAAAATAGAGCTAATAAATCTATTAATATTTGCATAGGAAAGAATCTGAATTTAAGAGTTTAGCATAGGGACTAATTACTAGACACCCGACAAAAAACCACTATACCAATGTCCAGAATCTTTAATGATTCTTTTCTGGGTATCATAATTTACGTGAACCAAGCCAAATCGGGGCCTATAACCTTCTGCCCATTCAAAGTTGTCAGTAAAACTCCAAACGAAATATCCTTCAACATTTACACCTTCAGCTTTTGCTTTCAGTATTTCTGCAATATTGGATTGTAGGTAATTTTTCCTTTTAGGATCGTGCACTTTTCCATTTGATACTGAATCAGGAAAGGCGGCACCATTTTCCGTAACATAGATTTTTTTATAGTTGTATTTTGAGAAACGATGAAGCATTTCATGCATTGCCTGGGGATATACTTCCCATTCCATATCAGTCACTTCTTTTACTCTCTTTTTTGCACTTACAAGAGATGATTTTATGTAGGGAGTAAAATAGGAATGCTTCACAACCTCTCTGGTATAATTTTGTATTCCGATAAAATCAGGAACCGCCTGTAATGCCTTATCATCGCCCTGAAGCATAAATTTTTCAATTCTTTTTAAGAAAGGAAGACTTTCTGCAGGATAACCCATTCCGCATAAAGGTTCAACAAACAGCCGGTTTACCAGCGCATCTACCTTATCTGCAGCCTTAATATCCTTTTCCCTGCATGTATGTGGATGTATGGCTGAACATGAAAACGTTGTTCCAACCTCTAGATCGCTTCTTAGCTGCTTTGCAATATTTATTCCCGCTGCCTGTGAAAGAGCTGAATGATGGATTGCCGGAATAAAATTATCCATACCTCGCTTTCCGGGAGCATGAATACCTAAAAAATATCCTGCCCCAGTATAGACCATGGGCTCGTTCAATATCATCCAGTGTTTTACTCTGTCGCCAAAATGATTGATACAGAAAGACACATAGTCAGAAAAATGATCAACGATCTCTCTGTTTGCCCATCCGTTTTTTTGCTGAAGTGCCTGAGGCAGATCCCAATGATATAATGTTACCCAAGGGGTAATTCCAAATTCAAGACAAAGATCTATTACGCGGTCATAAAATGCGACCCCATTGCTATTTAATTCGTCATTCCCTTTGGGAAATATACGTGACCAAGAAAAAGAAAAGCGGAAATTATTGATGTGCATTGATTTCATCAATGCAATATCTCCGATATAATGATTATAAAAATCACAGCTAATATCGGCAGAGTGTCCACTAAAGATTTTACCCTTTTTCTTGGAAAACTCATCCCAAATTGAAGGTCCTTTACCATCTGTAAAAGATGAGCCTTCTGTTTGAAATGCTGAAGCTGCTACACCCCAAACAAATTCATCACCAAAATCGGACTTGTTAAGAATCAAAATAATTAAGATGAGCTTTTCTCTAATTTCTTAAAGAAACTATAATTACGAAATAATTTAAAATCAGACTGTTTAATTTTTGAGGGCTTTTTTACTGATAAAGCTTTTGATTCCCTCTCAATAATATCTGTCAGAATCTTTTCAGTCATATCCGGATAATTTACAGGAATAACTTTTCCATTTGAAACCCAGTCTATTATTTTTTGCACCTGTTTTTTCTTTAGATTTTTAATAACAGGAACCCCCAGGTTTTTTAATGCCTCGGCATTGCATTGCTGCTCATATTGTCCCTTCATGGGTATTACCATCAGCTTCTTTTTAAGAAACAGTGCTTCTGCAGGTGTTTCAAATCCTGCACCACAAAAAACACCACTTGCCCTAGACATGCTATCAATAAACTCATCATTGTTGATAGGCCTTATCCAAACATTTTTTTGATGAAAGGATTTTTTGTTATGCTTAGAAAATACCTGCCATTGAACATTTTCAACCATCGTTAATATTTTTACCAGTCGCTCATCATCATAAGCAGGTAGATAAACAGTATAATGACCAGAATTAAGCAATTTTTTTTCTCTAACTTCTGCTCGTATTACCGGAGTAAATATATTGGCATCATAAGGTAAAAAATGAAAACCATACTGACTTGTGGAGGGGGCATATGATCTCAAAATTGTTTTACCTAGCGGATCGAAACTTTTAGCTTTTGGCGACTTTTTATTAATCACAGCGGCTTGATGACTTATTGAAATACAAGGTTTGCCAGATAAATAACATGCCCATGATGAAACTGGTTCAAAATCACTGATCACCAAATCATATTCGCTAACAGGAAGCATTTTTATGTCTTTCATTAATTGCTTTAAACGCGATTTTTTATACGTTTCAGCGATATCTACTTGACCGTTTTTTCCGAAAATGAAACTTAAACCATGAAATTGATATTTAATCTCAAATGGTAAACCCACATCTGCTTGAGTTCCACTAATCAAAATATCAACATCATGATTTTTCTTTAAAATAGGGATCACCTCTCTGGCGCGAGTAACATGCCCATTGCCTGTACCCTGCACCGCATAAAGTATCTTCATGATGTTTTTAATGAAAAATCAGAAACCATCTGACTAAATAATTGCTTGATATCCATTTCCTCAACTTCCTCTTCAGTACCATGCAACATAGCCATTCGCTCCGACTCACTGAATCGAAATAAATCCCACTGCCCCTTATGATATTCTAATGCCGTAAGGTTCTCAATCCAATCCCCTGAATTTAGGTACATGATGCTTCCATGATTTTGTTCTATTTTACGCATTTCGGGATGATGAATATGGCCACATACAACATATTGATAATTCATACTGATACCAATATCTGCTGCAGTTTCTTCAAAGCCATTAATGAACTTGATAGCGCCCTTAACACTATTTTTGATTTTTTTGGAAAATGACAATTTGCCCTTTTTAAATACCGTTTCTGATATCCAGTTAGCAAGACTATTTATAATTATCAAGGAATCATAACCTATGGCGCCAAGTTTTGCTAACCATTTTGAATGCTGCATAGTCACATCAAATACATCACCATGAAATATCCAGGCCTTTTCTTGATTATCAAGCTCGAGTATTAGCTTATTAAGTATTTGAAAGGATCCCATTTTAAAACCCTCAAACTTTCTAAGCATTTCGTCATGATTTCCAGTTATATAATAAACCTTAACTCCCTTACTGAGCCAGTTCATGATATGTTTTATAACCTTCATGTGCGACTTAGGCCAATAGCTTTTATTGAATTGCCAAATGTCAATTATGTCGCCGTTCAAAACAACAATTTTAGGCTTAATGGATTTTAGATAATGTAAAAGCTCTTTTGCCCTGCAACCGTATGTGCCGAGGTGAACATCTGAAATTACGATAATATCTACCTGTCTTTTTTGTTTACTCATTAATGTCTAAAAATTGAATTTATCTTAGAAAAACGAATAAAGATGAAGTAGAAAAGAAATTCTGATAATTGGGTGTATAGTTGATTCAATTCGTTCTATTTAACCTATACAAGAATAAACAATACATATTATCTGAATATTAATTCAATAACAGCAAATTGTTAGGGAATGGCCATGAAATTC
>NZ_JBIILQ010000218.1:0-4600 GCF_044232565.1 Daejeonella sp.
TGAATGTTACTCACGCTCAATTATTTTAAATTTCAGATTCGATCTTTTCGATAATACTTTTTACTCTTGCCGATATTTTAAAGGTTTTCGCCTTTTCAACATAAGCCTTTGCCTTTTCTTTATCCTTTTTACGAAGATTAATATTTGCCAAATGCACTAAGACAATCGCCTTATCGTTTTGATTACGCAATGGAAATCGACTAGCAATTTGAAAATGCTTCTCAGCCTCTTCATAATTATGTTTATGAAGCTCTAGATTACCATAAATAAACTCATAGAAACCACGCCTATGCCTTCCCAAACGATCGGGATCTTCAATTTCTTTTAACAGAATTTCAGCCTCTTCGTAATTTTTTGCATGAAACTCACGTGCCGCCATCACCACCGTACCTTCTCTAAAATAGCCCCAAATTAAGAAGCCAATCATTAAAACGGTAGCTGCTGTTACTTCATAAACTTGCTCATAGACAGTCCAAAAAAGTAAAAGCACAGCGATTCCAATAACCCAAAGACGGGCTTTTCTAGTAAGCATTCTTAATGATTATCAATAAATTTATAGCCTACCCCACGTATTGAATGAAAATAAGTTGGATTTTTCTGATCAGGCTCAAAATATTTACGGAAAGTTAGAATAAAATTATCGATGGTTCGAGTTGATGGATAAACATCATAATTCCACACGGTTTCAAGAATCTGCTCCCTTGAAACTGCCTCATTACGACGCTCAATAAGTAACTTAAGCAGCATTGTCTCCTTTTTGGTGAGTGGAGTAATAGTTCCATCATCACATTTTAATTCAAAAGAATTGAAATAAATTGTTTTATCTCCAATTTTGTATGAATTTAACTCCTTCAGCTGATCCCCTTTAAGGCTACGCTTCACAAGGTTTGCAACTCTTAAAATCAATTCCTCTAAGTTAAAAGGCTTTACCAAATAATCATCGGCACCCTTTTTCAAGCCCATAACACGATCTTCGCTGGTATTTTTAGCCGTTAAAAACATGATTGGGACTTCCGAATTTTCCAGGCGGATAGTTTCGGCAACCTGAAAACCATCTATTTCAGGTAACATCACGTCAAGAATAACAAGGTTAAAGCGTTCTTCTTTAAAAATTTTAAGTGCCTTTTTCCCATCTTTAGCCGCTGAAACTTTGTATCCCTCAAGTTCCAAATTTAATTTGATAGCCTCCAGAAGGTGCTCTTCATCTTCTACCAGTAGAATTCTTTGTTTAGTTGGCATGTGCGTTGAATATAACTTCGAAAATAGTTCCCGAAGGATTGTTGTTTTTTACTTTAATTGTAGCTTGATGTTTGTCAAGTACCTGCTTAACGATAAACAAGCCTAAACCTGTACCCTTCGTTTTGCGGGTTTCCTCACTTCCCACCCTATAAAATTTTTCAAAAATACGTGATTTTTCTTGATCATCGATACCAATCCCGGAATCTGCAACAATAAAAGAAATTTGATCGCCCTTTTGCTTCAAACTTATCTTGATTTCTGCACAAGGTGGCGAATATTTTATAGCATTCTCGATCAAATTTGTTAATACCGATGTAAGAGCAAACTTATCCCCATTTAAAAAAATCAAGGGTTCTATATTGGCCTTAATCACTTGAGAATTACATGTATTTAATTGCAAACGATCAGCAACAGCATTTACGAGTTGTGAGAAGTTAAATTGCTCTTTTGGAAAAGTATAAGACTGACTTTCAATTTTTGTGGCGATGAGCATGTTTTCCACCAAATCATCAAGACGTTCAATATCCTTTAATGAGTTAGTTAGAAATTTCTTCCTTTGGACCGCATCTAAATCTCTTTTAATGATTGTTTCCAAATATAATTTAATCGACGCTAAAGGTGATTTTAGCTCATGCGTTACAGAAAGCAGAAAATTACGCTGCTGATTATGTAATTTACGTTCACCTTTAATCGCTTTATGCATGTAAAAAGCACCTACTAGGAAAATAAATATAAAAACAGCGCTTTCTCCAATAATCATACCCAAACTATCTGGCTTTGCAGCAAGAAGGAGCCTACCCCACCATATCACCTGAATTACGGTGTATATAATCAGTCCATAAAATATGATAAGT
The DNA here is from genome assembly GCF_044232565.1 of Daejeonella sp. Classification (GTDB taxonomy): domain Bacteria; phylum Bacteroidota; class Bacteroidia; order Sphingobacteriales; family Sphingobacteriaceae; genus Daejeonella. Next base: position 2,094 of record NZ_JBIILQ010000218.1, read on the forward strand.
GGCTTTTTCATGCTCTTTGTCCCTTGAAAACAATATCCAAACTTTCAAAAATAGCACGTTTTGCTTTTTCAAGTTCAGTTTTTGAATGTGCAGAGGAAACAAAGCCCACTTCATAACCCGAAGGACCGAAATAAATGCCTCTATTTAACAATTCACGGTGCATCATTTTGAATTTTTCCATACTTGCAGGATCGATATCTTCCGCACAGCTGATACTTTCTAAATCCGTAAAGGCAAACCAAAAAATAGATCCTATGGTAAAAACCTTGAATTTATAGTTATTAGCTGTAGCATAACGTTGAATCGACTCCACAAACTCGGAAGTTTTTGTATTCAAATCTTTATAGAAGTTTGATTTTGATAATTCCGTTAGTTGGGCAATACCTGCAGCCATGGCTACCGGGTTGCCCGATAAAGTTCCAGCTTGATAAACTGGTCCCTCAGGTGAAATCATACTCATGATTTCTTCAGAGGCGCCATACATCCCTACCGGCAATCCTCCACCAATAATTTTACCATAAGTAATAATATCAGGTTGGATATCAAAATAGCCTGCTGCACCTTCAAATCCAACTCTAAAACCAGAAATTACCTCGTCAAAAATCAAAAGAGATTTATTTTTTGTGCAAATGCTTCGCAGAAAGTCTAAGAACTCCTTGGTTTGAAGTAACAGTCCGTTGTTAGCCGGCACAGGCTCAATAATAACCGCCGCAATTTGATCTTTAAACTGCTCAAATGCCTGTTCAACGGCACCTATATTATTAAGAGGAATAACAATGGTTTCATCCGCGACTGATTTTGGGATCCCTGCGGAAGAGGTTTCGCCAAAAGTTACTAATCCAGAACCCGCTTTAACCAATAAAGCATCAAGGTGGCCATGATAGCAACCTTCAAACTTGATGATTTTATCACGCTTAGTATAACCACGAGCTAGACGCACTGCCGACATGACCGCTTCGGTACCAGAGCTCGTAAAACGAAGCTTTTTAATGAATTTATTATGCTTAAGAATTAACTCGGCTAATTGATTTTCAAGAGCTGTAGGAGCGCCAAAGCTCATCCCGTTCTGCATGACTTCAATCACTTTTTCACGTACTGCAGGGTGGTTATGTCCCAAAATCAAAGGACCCCAAGACGCACAAAAATCGATGAACTGATTGCCGTCCGCATCCCAAAGAAAACAGCCATCACCCCTTTGAATAAAAAGAGGAGTTCCATAAACCGATTTAAAAGCCCTAACTGGCGAATTTACTCCACCAGGAAAATAAGTTTTTGATTTTTCGTACAACTCTGCCGACTTCTCTCTTGAAATTTCCGGCTTTACTGTAGAATTAACAAGCGGTTCTTCATCCGATCCTGAAAATATTTTCTTTATTGATTCTAACATTTGAATTATTTTTAAAATCTGTTGTCAATTATCTGTTGTCAGTTGTCAGGCTAGGAGGATAAAATGTGGCTATAAACTATTAACCCTTCTGCTATATTTCCACTTTCAAATGCCGTCAGACTGCCAACTGCCAAACGCTACCATGCTCCTCAATTATCGCATGACTGTCAAACCCATCTGTCAACTTATAACCGCCAACTGATAACTTATAACCGCCAACCGATAACCCTTCTACATCCATCCTTTTTCAAGAATTTCACGAGCATGATACGTAATAATTATGTTGGCACCTGCTCTACTAAAGGCATACATATTTTCCATAATTACTTTCTGCTCATCAATCCAACCATTGGCAGCTGCAGCTTTTACCATTGAATATTCGCCAGAAACATTGTAACATGCAACTGGTAAATTGGTGCTAGCTCTTAAATTTTGAATAACATCCAAATAGGCCAATGCAGGCTTAACCATCAATATATCAGCACCTTCATGCTCATCTAAAGCAGATTCGCGAATAGTTTCTCGAGGGTTTCTAAAATCCATCTGGTAAGCTTTTCTATCCCCTTTACCCGGTGCTGAATCGGCAGCTTCCCTAAAAGGACCATAATAAGCAGAGGCAAATTTTATACTGTAACTCATAATGGCAGTATTTACAAGGCCATTTTGATCTAACTTTTCGCGCATACCGCGAATTCGTCCATCCATCATATCTGATGGCGCCACCATATCCGCACCTGCCTGAGCATGTACCAAAGCCATTTGTGCTAAAATATCGACTGTTTGATCATTCTGAACATAATCATTATGAAGAATTCCACAATGCCCATGTGTTGTGTATGCACAAGTGCACACATCAGTAACTACATAAATATCATCTGCGAAAGCCCTTTTTAACTCGCGCACAGCATTTGCCACTATCGAATTTTTATCAAAAGATGAACTAGCATCCTCAGTTTTATCTTCACCAACACCAAAAAGTAAAACTTTATTTAAACCCACTTTCAAGGATTTTTCTACATCCTTCAAAAGGGTATCAACAGAAAAATGATTGATACCGGGCATCGCATCGATACCATGCACAACATTTTTGCCGGGGACAACAAAATAAGGATAAATGAAC
>NZ_JBIILQ010000331.1:0-4580 GCF_044232565.1 Daejeonella sp.
CTGGTTGCGGCCACCCCTGGGCCCACGTGGCCGCGGCGGGGCATCGGCGCCGGGGGTGCCCGGTGCCGGCGGCGTGAGGTGCCCCATGCCCTGCGGCGCATCGGACGGCAGCGAGAAGGTCACCCGGTTCTGGATGGCGATATAGTAAAGCCCGGTATGGGGATCAAAGGCGCCGCCGCCCCAGTTAGGCCCGCCTACCGAGCTCGGATATGTGACGACGGCATGATCGGGATGGCGGCGCGGCGTGTACAAAGGCCCGCTGACGGCCTTGTATTGATCCCAGGTCGCCTGGCAGGCGGCCTTCATGCCGGGCACCAGGTCGGGGATTTCATCGCGCGTCATCGCGGTGCGGGCGATCGGCTCCGGCCATGCCGGGAACGGCTGTGTCGGCCATATCGACGGATCGGGCGTGGCCAGCTGTGGTGTCGGCCGTTCGGTGACGCCGTTCAGCGGCTCACCGGTGACGCGGTTGAACAGGAAGATCAGCCCGTGCTTGCCGGTCATCAGCACAGCCGGGATGGTCTTGCGGTCCTGCACATGATCCATCAAAACCATCGGGGTCGGCGCATCCCAGTCCCACACATCTTGGTGGGTGATCTGCCGGCTCCACAGTAATTTGCCGGTCGCCGTGTCAATTGCCAGCAACGAGCTGGCATAGGGCTGCGATCCGCCGACGGCGGCGGGCACATTGGCATCGCCGGTGCTGGCATAGAGGATGCCGCGCTCGTCATCGACACTCATCGTCGACCACACATTGGCGCCAGTGACATCGCGCCAGCTGGTGCCTAGCCATTGGTCGTTGCCAGCCTCGCCGGGGTGCGGGATGGTGTGGAATTCCCAGACCTTGCGGCCTGTACGGGCATCGAAGGCACGGATGTCGCCGCGCGGGCCGGGCGGGCCATCCTCGCCGGGGCGGCTGCCGGTGATAAGCAGATTCCTGTAGATAGTGACCGGGTTGGGAATGGTGAAGCTGGCACGGCGGCTTTCGCCGACCACTTCGGAAGCGACGCCTACATAAGCATCGATCTGCCCGCCCCAGCCAAAGCCCGGCGCCAGTCGGCCGGTGGTAACGTCGACCGCCATGATGAGGCCGCCGTCGGTAGCAAAAATGATGCGCGGCGCCGTTTCAGCATCCCCGGGCCAATAGGCGACGCCGCGGCCGTGGATGTTCAAGGGGCTGGCGTACTTCCAGATCACTTCGCCGGTTTCCGGGCGCAGCGCGGTAATCGACGCCTTCAGGCCGGGCGTGGCCGGCGACGACGGGGTGGAGAAATACATGATGCCGCCGACCATCAACGGCGTCACTTCGAAGCGGTAATCTAGGCCCTGATCGCCCTGCGGCACGATGCCGGCGCCATAATGATAGGTCCAAGCCGGGGTTAGCTTGGCGACATTGGCCGTGGTGACCTGGGTGAGCGGCGAGAAATTCTGGTTGGCATTGCCGCCGCCATAGGCCGGCCACTGGCTGGGGCCGCTGGGGCGCGGATAGGTTCGTGCCGGGCCTGAGGGCTGCGTGGTAATGGCCTGCACCGAGGCGCCAGCGGCGGTGGCGGATGCGAAATGCGTCGCCAGATAGGCCTGCGCGAGTTTGAGCTGGTCACCGTCAAGCTGGGCACCACGCGCCACCATGTTGGCGAGTTGCGCGCTCCATTCCGCCGGCGTGCGCCGCTTGCCGAGCGCCAGACCGATCGGATGGCATTGCGCGCAATTCTGCGCCACCAGATCGCGGCCCGGCCCCGCGGGCAGCTGCATCTCGGCCGGCGTCGGCTGCGAAACGGCCGATGTTGCGGCCACAGCCATCAGGCCGGCAGTGCCCAGAAAGCCGGCGGTTAGCAGGTTGATCGTGCGGTTGGTGCGTTGCATATGGTATCCACTTGGCTGCGAGATCGGATTGGGGCTCATTGGTCGGGCGTCACATCGTGCTGGGTCAGGCCGAGCGCCCATTTGATTCCCTCTAGATAAAGGGCTTGGGTCTTGGGATCATCGAGCAGGGCGTCGTTGTGGCCGCCAGTCATGTTGAACACCCGGCCCTTCCCGTATGATTTGGCCCAGACGATCGGGAAATAGCCATCGCTGCGGCCGGCGCGCTTCAACTGTTCAGGCGTGAGCTTGGCAACATCAAGCTCGACGATGGTATGGACATCACCGCGCTTGAACGCCGGGGTCAGCACCGGCCACTGGTCTTTCCACAGGAAGCTTTTGCGGCCGAAGGCAGCGGCGGATTTCCAAGCTGGGTCTTTCACCTTTGCGAACATACCGGTGGCCGGATACTCGCTGGCCATCACGCCGCCGATCATCACGCCCCATTCTGGCCAGTTGTAGAAGTTGATCGTTTGGGCGTGGCCAACGATGAGCCCCTTGCCATCATCTCGCACGAACGCCAGCAGATCGGCCTTTTGCGCTTCCGACATTGTGCCTTCGCCGCTGCCTAGGATCATCACTGCATCGAAATAGTCGAGGTTGCGGATATTGGTGTTGCCGCGTGCATAGCGGGCGCTGGTCACCTTTATGGGTTGCTTGGTGATCAACTGGCTGTCGGTGCGCAGGAAGGTGACATACACGCCGGCCTTGCGGCCCAATTGTTCGAGCACTGCCATCGTGTGGTTGAGGCTGGCGTGATGAAAGCCCGATTGTACATCGGCGACGATCAGCAGTTTTTTCAAATCGGGGTAGGGATCGCACGGCGCATTACACAGGACGCCGGGGCCTCCCTGCGGGGCTGCAGGTTGGGCATCGGCGCTGGCTGCAGCCAGTAAAGCCACCGTCATCGCGGCAAGACGGCGTCTGGGCATCGGGGTGTCTCCGGAGGCTGGCGGGCGCGGCATGTCAGTTGGGCGCCTTGACCGAGAAGGGCGGCGGTGCAGGCGTGGTCAGTGCCGTGGTCCATGCTTGCTGATAAAACTGCACATCGCGTTGCAGCAGCGCGATGAAGGCGGCTTCGGGGATAGCGAGCTGCCATTTGCCCATATCAGTACCAAGCATGTCGAAAGGCGCCGCGACGCCCGGCACCCGCACCAGATACTCATAGTAGGTCTCCAGCGGGCCGCCGAAGCCGCTGGTTTGCAGATAGCGGAAGAAATCGCCGAAATTGACCATGCCTTCGCCGGGCGGCACCAGCCGTGTGCGCCATGGCCATTGGCCGGCCGGCACCGTGTCCAGCTTGTCCCAGCGGAAATCCTTGACCGAGACCGAATGCAGATAGGGCCCCAGAGCGCGTATGCTTTCGCGCCAACCGGCGCCGCCCTTGGCCATAACATGGCCGATATCGTAATTGATGCCTACAAAGCGCGGATCAATGCCCCGCATCAGCATCCACAGATCCCAGGCGCTGCCGCCGATGGTATCTGCATAGGCATGGGTGTGGAAAGCGGCAGTGACGCCATGGGTCTCGTTTAGCTTTGCCAGCCGCTCCAGCTTGCTGCGGAAATCATCATATTGCGGCTGAAACGGCGCGTCATAGCGGTAGCGCGGCGCGGCAGCGCGATAAAGGCGGATGTCGAGACTTTGCATGGTCGCCAGCGTCGCCTCAACGCCTTCGGATTGGGCATCTGCGATACCGGTGATGACCATCGGAGTGGCGAGGCCGGCTGCCTGGGTCGCCCTTATGATGCGCGGCAGTTCGGTGCGCACGGCGGCGGGTTCGACATGCGCGCCGCGCCGAACCGTCCAGATGATCGCCGGAAACCCAGCCTGCCGCGCGACATCAAGGCCATGATCGGCGCTCGTCCACTGCAAGTGCCGCGATACCAGCGCCAGTGCCGGTAAAGCGGCGCCTGGCGCAGACGGCTGATCGGCCCACGCCCGCCGCGCCGGCAGCATCGCCGCACCCGCCGCCAACAGCGCAAGTGCGCGGCGCCGTGTGTGCCCCATGCCGCTGTCAAGCCAGCCGTTCAACGCCTCTGCCTCCCCGCCCGCGTTTTCTGCGCCCCTGTTGCCGAGGCTATGCAAATACCCATTATGTCCGAACTTGTACGTACATTCTATGCCGGCATGCAACAGCAATCAACGGGGCGATGCCATCTGGGCTAGTCCGCCCAGCCCGCTTTTTCCCAGTCATCACTTATGAGACAGATATGCGGTATTGAGCAGAGGAGAGTTTGCGTCTCTGCTCTGGCCCAATTGCGGGTTCGCAACTCGGTGCGTTGGCGGAGCGAGAAAGATTCGAACCACCAGCGCGGTTCAATCCTCTCTCGAAACCGCCTCCGACGCAAAACCTATCCCAAAATACCGGTGGTTCTGCCTTTGCCCGCTGAGGATGGCCGTGGTCGTATGCGCCATGCCTCAAACACCACCTCGGCGCCAACCACATCAGAACGACACTTTTTGTTCCATAAGAGGTCGAACCCGACTGATTTGCCGGCATGGGTTCTCGTCGCACCGAAGGGGGTCGATGCAGCTGCCTCGGACGGGGCAACGCCTCTCGCTGCCGACGAGTGGCTGACCCTGGCTGAGGTCGCCCAATATCTGCGCCTCTCGAAGCGCACCGTCTCCCGCATGATCAAAGGTGGTCGCCTACCCGCAAAACGGGTCGGCAGGGCCGTCCGGATCGCGCGTTCCCAACTCATTACAACGCTAACCAG
>NZ_JBIILQ010000219.1:0-4571 GCF_044232565.1 Daejeonella sp.
CGATTATTATGAATCTCACCCATTTAGTCATTTAAGTCAGAAAAGTATCGACTTAAAACAAGTTGTAAATACTAATAAAGCATTAGTTTATTTAGAGAAACATGGAAATAAACTTTTCATTGTCAGCATCATAGATAATTTGTTGAAAGGGGCCAGCGGACAAGCAGTGCAGAATATGAATTTGATGTTCGGGGTAGATGAAATGATGGGATTGAAATTAAAAGCTTCGGCTTTTTAAATAAATTAATTGGAAATAAAATTGATTTTTAATTCCTCTTTAAAATATAAAAATGAAACTATTTGATGTTTATCCTCTTAATCCTATAGAAATTGTAAAAGCGCAAGCTAGCACCGTTTGGGATTCTAATGGTGTTGAATACCTAGATTTATATGGTGGCCACGCCGTAATTTCTATAGGACATACACATCCACATTATGTTGGTCGAATTACCGAACAACTAAATAGAATTGCTTTTTACTCTAATTCTGTGATTATTCCCTTGCAGCAAGAATTGGCTGATAAGCTGGGTAAACTTTCTGGGAAGACAGATTTTCAACTGTTTTTATGCAATTCTGGGGCTGAAGCCAATGAAAATGCGCTAAAACTAGCTTCTTTCTATAATGATAGGAAAAAGGTGATTGCATTTAAGGGAGCCTTCCATGGGCGAACTTCATTAGCTGTTTCTGCGACTGATAATCCCAAAATTATTGCACCGGTTAACCAGACCGAAAACGTGATTTTTCTTCCATTGAATGATGAGCAGGTTTTGGAAAATGCCTTCAATGAATATGGAAATGAGATTTCATCGGTAATTATTGAGGGTATTCAAGGTGTTGGCGGTATTAAAGAGGCCTCAAAAAGTTTTCTGATAAAAATTAGAGCACTTTGTGATCAATATAATGCAGTTTATATCGCTGATTCAGTTCAATGTGGTTATGGTCGTACGGGTAATTTTTATGCGCATGATTACGCAGGTGTTGATGCAGATATTTATTCCATGGCCAAAGGAATGGGCAATGGTTTTCCGATAGGTGCAATTTGTATCTCTCCAAAATTCAAAGCTTGGCATGGTGAGCTTGGTACCACCTTTGGGGGAAATCACTTAGCGTGTGCTGCAGCTCTTGCGGTATTGGAAGTGATGGAAAAGGATAATCTCATGAAAAATGCGGAATCTATTGGTAATTATTTAATCGCTGAACTTAAGAAATTTGATCAAATTATTGAAGTACGAGGTAGAGGATTAATGATAGGTATAGATCTTCCTGAGCAATACAGCTACGTGAAGAAGAATTTGCTTTTTAAACATCATATTTTTACAGGAGAGGCTAAGCCGAACGTTATCAGGCTTTTACCCGCATTAAATATAACAAAAGCACATGCCGATCAATTTTTAGAGGCATTAAAAATCGAATTAAATTAGTAGATGCCTACAATTTGACATTTTAATATGAAATTATTTTCTTCAGTACACGATATATCTAACTTGAAAGAGTCTGTAAATCAGGCTTTAATGTTAAAGGCTGATCCTTTTGGGCATCAAAAATTGGGAAAGAATAAAACCTTAGGATTGGTTTTTCTGAACCCTAGTTTACGTACACGTTTAAGCACTCAAAAGGCAGCTTTAAACTTAGGAATGAACGTGATGGTGATGAATCTCGACAAGGAGGGATGGGCCTTAGAGACAGAGGATGGAGTAGTGATGAATGGTACTACCGTTGAGCATATCCGTGAAGCGGCAGCAGTAATGGGCGAATATTGTGACATACTAGGTTTTCGTTCCTTTCCTAAGCTTCAAAATAGGGATGAAGATTATAGCGAAGGCCTTTTCAATAAGTTTGTGAAGTTTAGTGGTGTGCCTGTTATTTCCTTGGAGAGTGCAACTTTGCATCCTTTGCAGAGTTTTGCAGATCTTATTACTATTGAAGAAAATAAAAAAATCGTCAAACCCAAAGTGGTTTTAACCTGGGCGCCGCATGTAAAAGCCTTGCCTCAAGCTGTTCCCAATTCTTTTTCGGAGTGGATGTGCAGAGCACAAGCTGAAGGAATGGTAGATTTTGTGATTACTCATCCTCAAGGACTAGAGTTGGCTGAAAAATTTACTCCAGGAGCAAAAATTGAATATAATCAAGATCTCGCTTTGCAAGGGGCAGATTTTGTGTATGCTAAAAATTGGTCGTCTTATACTGATTATGGCAAAACCGTTTCTGGCGCTGAATCTTGGATGATGACGCATAAAAAATTGGAACAAACCCATGAGGCTAAAGTGATGCATTGTTTACCTGTGCGTCGCGATTTTGAGCTTTCGGCAGAAGTTTTGGACGGCCCGCACTCGATAGTTATAAAAGAAGCAGCAAACCGTGTTTGGTCGGCACAGATGGTTTTGAAAAATATGCTTGAAGGATTAAAATGAGATCTTTAAAAGTTATAAAAATCGGTGGCAATGTGATTGATAATCCGGAGAAGCTTCAAAGCTTTTTGTCGGATTTCGCTGCCATTGAGGGCCCCAAGATTTTGATACATGGAGGCGGTAAAATTGCCACTAAATTATCTACCGAATTAGGTATTGAGGCGAAATTAATTGATGGACGCCGCATTACCGATGAGGATACATTAAGGGTTGTTACCATGGTTTATGGCGGATTAATCAATAAAAATATTGTTGCTTCGTTGCAAAAATACCAATGCAATGCTATCGGACTAACGGGTGCGGATGCAAATATCATTTGCGCTAAAAAACGTCCGGTAAAAAAGATTTTTTCCAAAGAAATGAATCAGGCAATTGATCTTGATTATGGTTTTGTTGGCGATCTTGATAAAAGTTCAGTAGACGCAGCATCTTTGTGCAAATTGCTTGAATCTGGATTTACTCCCGTATTTTCCGCAATAACGCATGATGGTAAGGGTCAACTTTTAAATACCAATGCAGATACAATTGCTTCTATTTTAGCAGCTTCTTTGGTTAAGCAATATGAAACATCACTTATTTATTGCTTCGAAAAGTCAGGTGTTTTGATGGATGTGAATGATGAAAGCTCTTTAATCGAATCAATAAATCCTAGTGTATATAGTGATTTAAAGAAGAATGGAATTATCAATGAGGGAATGATTCCTAAGCTCGATAATGCCTTTGAAGCGATTGAGAATGGGGTTAAGGAGGTTTTTATCGGGAAATCTGATGCGTTAACTGGCTTGAATCAAAATAATTTTGGAACACGTTTAACTATGTAATATGAGTAATATAAGGGGAATTGCAATTTTAGGAAGTGGTAACATTGGTTTATCGCTGGCAAAGGGTTTAGTAAAATCTGATTATTGTCTTCCCGGTAAAATTATATTAACGCGACGTAATTTACAGCATTTGGCAGTTCAACAACAGCAGGGTTTTAAGGTGACTGATGATAATTTTGCAGCAGTTGCTCAGTCATCAATCGTTATTCTTGCTGTTTTACCTCAGCAGCTTAATGCGCTTCTCGAAAAGATAGCGGCTGCAATTGATCCTCAAAAACATTTGGTAATTTCGGTAATCTCTGGGGTTAGCTGTTCAGATATTCGCTTTAAGCTTGGCAATAAGGTGCAGGTGGTACGGGCTATGCCAAATACCGCTATTGCTATCGGTGAATCTATGACCTGCATCGCTTCGGATAATTTGGATGAAAAAAATATTGCGGAGGTTAGCAAGATGTTTAACACCGTAGGTGAAGTTATTAAAATCAATGAGGAGCTAATGACTTCAGCTACAGCTCTTTGTGCATGTGGTGTAGCATTTTTTTTAAGATCGGTACGTGCGGCATCACAAGGCGGAGTAGAGATTGGTTTTCATGCGGAAGATGCACTTAGAATGGCGGCACAAACTGCTAAAGGTGCAGCCGCCTTACTCTTAGAATTAAACAGTCACCCAGAACAAGAAATTGATAAAGTTACATCCCCAAAAGGCTGTACAATTGCTGGATTAAATGAAATGGAACATCAGGGCTTCAGCTCGTCCATGATTAAAGGAATTAAATTATCGGCTCAAAAGGCCGGCGAATTATATAAAAAAGAATAACACAATGCATAATACCCTTTTTGATGATAGCTTAGATCTTCTCCAAAAATTAATTGTCATACCTTCCTTAAGTAAAGAGGAAGCGCTTACGGCTGATGTGATAGATGCATTTTTGCAAGAACGTGGTGTCATTACTCATCGTAAGGAGAATAATATTTGGGCATTCAACAAGTATTATAATGCCTCAAAGCCAACTATCTTATTAAATTCACATCATGATACAGTAAAACCAAATCCTGGCTATACTCGCAACCCTTTTTCTGCAGATCTAGAGGATGGAATGCTATTCGGATTAGGGAGTAATGATGCTGGTGGATGCCTTGTTTCATTGATTGCATGTTTTTTGCATTTTTATGAGCAGGATAATTTAAAATATAATCTTTGTCTCTCCGCAACTTCCGAAGAGGAGATTTCTGGTAAAAATGGTCTTGAACTGATTGTTCCTGAGCTCGGACTCCTAGAATTTGCCATTGTTGGAGAGCCCACATTGATGAATCTTGCTATTGCCGAGCGGGGTTTAATGGT
>NZ_JBIILQ010000220.1:0-4562 GCF_044232565.1 Daejeonella sp.
ATGCGTTGTTTTTTGCTTCCAAAACATATTTAGATAATTCAGCTGCATTCATTAGGTCAACCTTATTAGCAAGCGTTTGAACACCATAGTATGAATCGAAGTTCACAACCGGAGTACCATCTCTTTTTCCTTTTTTTGTGGTAATCAATATAACACCATTTGATCCTCTTGAACCATAAATAGCTGCTGCTGCTGCATCTTTCAGTACTTCAACCGATTGAATGTCACCTGCACTAATTGTTCCTAATGGGTTTGATGGAGCAGGACGGAATGCTACCGTTCTTCTGGCAACATCACCTTGAACACCGGGATCAACATTTTTAGAAATTGGGAAACCATCTACTACATATAAAGGCTCATTTCCTGCAGAAATAGACCCAATACCACGAACTCTAATGGTTGTTGCTGCACCAGGCTCTCCACTTGGCTCCTGAACCTGCACACCTGCAATTTGACCTTGTATAGCATTCTCAAAACTTGTAACAGCAATATCCTTGATACCTTTTGATCCAACTGAAGCAATTGATCCAGTCAGGTTTCTTTTTTGCTGCGTTCCGTATCCAACTACTACAACCTCCGTCAGGTTTTGCTGATCGGTTGCTAATTTTACATTAACAATGGTGGATGTATTTGTTACTGCAACCTCTTGCTTAACATATCCTATGTATGAAAAAACTAAAACTCCAGGCCCTTTTAAAAGAATACTGTATTTACCATCTTGATTAGATGTTGTACTTAAGGTACTGCCCTTAAAATTAATAACTACTCCCGGAAGGGTTTCACCTGTAGCTGCATCTGTAATTGTTCCTGTAATAGAAACTTGCTTAACTTCTTCGTTTTTATTCTCAGCAATAGAGCTTTCTGATTTTACATTCGCAGATGCAAAATTTTCTGATTCTTGAACCAGAAAAGCAGATTGATTTGCATCAGAGCCTTTGTCGTTCTTGCTGATAACATAAAATTCTGATGCGATTTTTTTAAACTTGAAATTTGTTGATGAAAGAACTTTGTTTAAGCTCGTTTCTAAATTTTCGTTTTTAAATTCAGTTATATTTACTCTTGTGTTTTCAAAAAGTCTGCTGTTAAACATGATGGAAACATGATGAGTTTTTTCAAGGTCCTTTAAAACATCCTTTAACAGGGCTGTTTGTGCGACTGAATTACCTCCGAAACTGCTATGGGTTTCGATTCGGTAAGCGTTAGTCTGACTATTTGCAAAAGCTTGTGTTATGCTTATTACAAACAGGACTAAGAATAGGCGTGTAAATATTATCATATTTTTTTTTTAGTTGGTTTATTAATTTGGATTAATAGGCGACACAAATAATGAGTCTCCCTTAACTATTAGGTTTAATTCAAATATTTCTGAAAGCCCTTTGACTAAAATGTCAATATTATGAGAGGGGGCCGAACCTGATACTTTCATCTTAAAAAGCTCAGGATCATTAACTTTGATGTTCAAGCCATACGTGTTTTTAATTAGGTTTATAATTTCTTTAAGTTCAGTTTTTTCAAATAATAGTTTGGAGTTCCTCCAAGAAGAATGGTTTTCGGGCTCAACTATTTTTTTTGTCAAGCTATTGCTGGAGCTTTCATATTCTACTAATTCACCTGGCTTCATCAGGATCGTTTTTTTATTTTCATCTTGATTATCAGCAATGTGGAATTTAATCTTACCAGAGTTAAGCGTCACTTTGGTATCGTAATCCCTATTTTGAATGTTGAATTCAGTCCCCAATACCTCAACAGAAGAATGATTGGTCATTCTAACAAAGAATTTTTGATTGTTTTCTGTATGCTTAACCGAGAAAAATGCTTCACCTTCTACTTTTACTTCCCGATCCTGAAAACTCAACCAATGTTTGTTAAAACTCAGCTTTGAATTTCCATTTAAGTAAACAACTGATTGATCTGGAAGCACTAGTTTCTTAGTTTCTCCAAATTTCGTGATGTAAACAACCTCTTTAAAGTAAATACTTTGGAATACTAAACTGCTTGTAGTAATTAATAATAGCATTGCTGCTATAGCATAAAGTTTACTATTTCTAATAAATTGAAAAAGTTTAGGACTAGATTGTTCCTCAAGTAATGGTTCTAGTTTATTCCATGTCCTATCAATGCGTTCTAAATCCTCTTTTGTGTTATTGTTCATTTTTAATCTCTTGGTATTCATTTAATTAAGACACACTTAAAGTGTGTTTGTACTGTATTATTTGTAAATAATTAATAAATGTGTTGTATCGACATTAAACTGATCATGGTTTATTGTTTAGCCAATAAATGAGATATGGTATACTATAAATGTGCGTCCATCCAAAAACTCTGAGTCCGTTAGTGGCTTTCCAAATGGCCTCACCCCGCATGCTTTCTGTGTCTGGCGGCATATTGCTTGTTTTATCTAAGGCCTGAGCAAATTCTATTTTAGATTTGAAACTGTTTATATTGACAGGTAAAGGGTCTGTATGTAAAAATTTAGCTCTTTCTGATGCTTCATTCAAATAACTTTTATCTTTTGTAAACTCATAGCCAATTAGTAAACTCGGTATTGAGGCCATAAAAGATTCCATTTTATGATTTAATGAGGGGTTCTTTAGCTGCCAGTTGGCATGCATTATTAATGCATTTTTAACTTTTTGATCTGAAGTGAGCTGATAATATTTATATAATCCCTGAGAGAGATAAACTTGGGAGTATCCATATCTTTCGATCACTAAGCTGCCTGCCTGATCACTTTCTTTTTGCAATTCCAACAATGCCGAAACCCTGGTATTTAACTCATCCCAATATTTTTGCTTTTTATTAGCATCATATATTTCTATTAAATTCCAAATGGACAGATACAATCTTCTGCCTCTAAAATCATGGTCTCCAAATTCTCTTCTTAAATAAAAATCACCTGTTTGTTCCGCAATATCAAGTCCGCGATGGTTACCCGCCAAATAATACGATGCAAGCCATCCGGAAACCCAAACATGGGCACTTAATAAGGATGTATATTGTTGAGCTGCATGCCTTCTTCCCATTCCAACGTAAGGAGAACCTATGGTTTCGTTGATTCCAGAATTGAAAAAATCAACTGAGTTATTTGTGTTTCCCTTATAATTTGGAAAGTTTGGCCAATGAATATTGTCAACATCCATGGTATGCTGACTTGCTGACCATGCGGTTAAATAGTAATCTCTGTTTCCGGTGCGCATAAATTCCAGCCACCACATATAATCATTACCAGGTTCATTATTAGTCCAAGTGTTCCAGGTATTATTTCTGTAATAGGTTTGAAAATCTCCATAGTTCAGCATCCCATACCAAGGTTCTTGCTCTTGGTTATATTTCATCCAGGCGAATTTATAATCCAGGCCTCGTTCTAAATCTCCTTTAGAATTGTCTTTTGGGGCAAAAGATCCATAAACTTTACTGTCTGCATACCACTGAGGTGGAACATGAGAAACGGGGGGCTCAAGGAAATACTTGAAATTGGAATGTATTTCTGCGTCTGTTGTTTCAACCTTGAAAAACTGATAAACCAACTCAGTAGTTTTAGCTAATCCTTGTGCAAAATTTGCAATCATCTCACTATCAACCTTTCCACTTGCTCTGGCAAAACTTAATGGCTTCACATTTGGGGAGTAGATGTATCCAAATAAGCTTGAATCTACACCATTTATGGCAATCTCTTTAGGATATTCCTCAAAAAAGTTTTTAATCCCGATTCCAATTCCCCATTTTTTATCACGAATGCTTGTCCACCCCGGCATTCTAGCTTTTTCCAATTTATCCTGCCCAGAAATAGTGATCTCGCTTTTAAAGTCTGGATCAACATCATTTTGAATCAATTCCGGACCATTTTGAAGGATGGAGATATTTTCACTGCCCTTTAAAACAGAAGACAATATTTTTTCTGTCCCGGGATCTTTCCAGCTGCCGTCAAAATATCCGGTTTGAAATTTCCTTTCTCCAGAAAGATTATATTTTATTAAGAATCCGGCATTTTTTATCTGGTCATTTGGCAACATCCAACCAGGTGCATCCTTAAGCTTTTCCTGATCGATAATTACTTTATTTTGAGTAGCAATTGCTGCATATTGTCCTTCTGGTTTAACATGCATATCCGGCTCACCGGTATAAACCAAAGAATGCAATACCCTAATATATGATTTACCGGCATAGGCATGTATGCGGATAACAAAGGGAGAAATATTATTGTCTGGTCTAGAGTATTTATAATTCCCTTCAATACGTATAATTGCATGCAAAGGACCTGATCCCTTTTCTACATACGTATTAACAATTTCTGCATTTGACAAATCTACCCCAGACTCGTCCAACAAATCCATAAAGGTTCCACGGCCTTTTTCTGATTCTGCAATCAGGTCTTCTTTATCGAAACCATCACCCTTGGTGTCTAGTTCCACTTTATCCATAAAGCCGGCCCCATTTCTGTTAATGGTAAATTTTAAGGGTCCTGTATTTACCTTTACACTTCCTGCCGGACGAACATTATTTTCGACAAGCACTCTTTGTCCCGGGAATACGGTTCTTTTAAAGTCCGTTCCATATTCTAG
>NZ_JBIILQ010000043.1:0-14957 GCF_044232565.1 Daejeonella sp.
TTTCAATACTGTATCATCCTGTAAAATTGTTGCTTTCAAATCGTTTAAGTCCGATTCAATAATGTCTTTTACTCGTTTTGAACTTGGTAATTTAAAACCTCTGATTTTTACTTCTCCTGCACCTGCTTTGTCGTCATCCGAAAGTTTTGTTTTGAATTTAAAATTTGGTGCAAGCACTTGTTCCATCAATAGCGAAGCGGTAATTGCTTTCAACATATTGTTTACTGAAAGTTTCACCAAATCGTCTGATGCATCGGGCTGAGCAATTAAGTTGGTAAACTGTGCATGGATTTTATTGTTGCTGTCACGGGTGCAACGACCAATAATTTGAATTACTTCAGTCAATGAGCCTCTGTAACCTACCGTTAAAGCATGTTCGCAAAAAGGCCAATCAAAACCTTCTTTCGCCATTCCTAAAGCAATTATCAAATCCATGTCATCCACGGTTTTGATATTTCGCAAATAGGTAATTACTTTTTCACGGTCTTTCGGATTGTCGTTTACCAAGTCGGCAACCTTAATTATTTTTTTGTCGCTGTGGCGTTTTAAATGAATTATTCCTGTGTCGCTATCTACTTTTTTCACTTCGCCAATAGCATCCAAAATCGTGTCCACTTCATTGTGTTTGTCTTTCGTGGATTCGCCTGAATTTACATTCGGAATGTGAAGTATCGTTTTTTTCTTGGTGTCTAAAATATCAAGTATGGCAGAAGTGTATTTGCCTTGATAAAAATGGTAGCCAATGCCTAATGATTTTAAATAATTGTAGCCGTTTAGTTGTTCGTAATAGTTGTATGTTACTTTCGTAAACTTGGCTTCATCTGATGGCAACAAAACTGGAACGCTGTCGCCTCTGAAATACGAACCTGTCATGGCTACAATATGAGCAGTTGACTTAGCCATAATGCTACGAAGCAATTCACCCAAACGGCTGTCGTTGTCTGCCGAAACGTGGTGAAATTCATCTATGGCCAAGAGCACATTGTTAAATTTACTTTCGTCCAATTCTTCAAAAGCAAAGCGAAGTGTGGCATGGGTGCATATCAAAATTTCTTCTTTGTTGTCTATGAATTTTTTGAAAGCCTGAACTTTACTTTTGCTACCGTCCATGCCTGGAGTGCAAAGGTTGTAATCGTCATTGGGTTCCCAATTGGCGAAAAAATTGTTTTCCTTTTTTAAATCTGCTTTTGCAAACGAACCTGCAATTGACCTTTCAGGAACGGCAACAATTACTTTTTTTAAACCTTGTTTTCGGATTTTATCTAAAGCCAAAAACATCAATGCTCTTGATTTACCCGATGCTGGCGGTGCTTTAATCAATAAGTATTGACTTTTGCGTTCTTCGTAGGCTCGGGCTGCCATTGGTCGCATTCCGTTGGCAGTGTTTTTTACACTTTCGCCTGTTTGGTGATATTCTATTTTTACTATGTCAGGCATATTTATTTCTTTTTCTTTTTGGGTTTAGCTTCGCTTTCGAACAAAGTGCCTTTGCTTTTTTCTTCTTCTATCATTTGCTCGTATAGTTTGAATAAATACTCCAAGCGTTCTTCATCTGTTTCAAATGGTTTGGCTCGGTAGCAAAGTTCAACGGCAAGGTCCAGTTGATGGTGGGCTGCACGCAAACCATCAGGCATTTTTTCAGGGTCATAAAGTTGTGCTAAAGTTTTTTCTGAATGTCGTTCTCTTTCTTCCAATATTTTATAAACGTGTTTTTCTAATTCCTTCTTTTTTAGTTCTGTTATGTCAGGAAATGGAAATGTGTTGTAGCAAATTGATACAGAGTAGCTATAATCAAGTTTTAATTTACCTGCAACAGCTCTTACCCATGCCATATGCATCCCAGAAGTAAGTATTGAAAAAATATACAATTCAGAATCATAAATTGCCTGTGCACTTTGTTGAATCACTATATTTTTATCAATAAAACCAATCGGTATATACTCTCTTCTAATTGAAGAGGTTAGTGGTATTATAATTTGAGATTTTTTTGGTGTATGTCTATAGCGAAATTGGTGTGCTTTGTTGCCTAAAGTTTTCGCAACATCACCACCATTTAAACGAAATTCTTTGCAACCAATAATTCTCTTACGAAGTGGCAAAATTTTCATTGCAACATCTAAATCTTCATTTTCAATCCATAAGCACCACCTTGTTAATCCATTGATATATTCTTTCCCACCTGTGGTCTCACGTATAAATTTTGCAGCATTTGGGAACTCTTCTAAAATTTGCTCTTTTTCTGAATCGGATAGTAAAAGGTGACCTCCATCTAAAGCCATATTACCTGAAACCATTTTGGGAATAGAACTCAATGTAATTGCTCTTTTTTCCACAATATTGTTTACTTCATTTGATAAGTATGGACTTATATTTTGAACGACTTTCCTAATGCCATTTTCAAAAAGATATTTGGGTTTCAAATTTTTCTTTCGAACACCAATTATTGAACAAATAACTGCTGCCTTTTTTTTTGCATTATTTGTCCAAGGAAAATCTTTGTGTGCAAAATATATTTCATTTTCATTTCCATTTAAAACATTAGGCCATAACAGCGATATATGACTACCTTGAGATACGGAATTTGTTGTCACAAATGCAAAACGTGTATTTAAATCCAAATAACTTGCTCCTTTTACAAACCAACAACTAATATAATCCAACGTCTTATAGTTTGTTTTGAATTCAGAAAATATTAGTTTCAAGTCATCTTTTTGATTTAATGATTGTTTTTTTTGACCTAAATATGGCGGATTGCCCAATACATAAACTTCATCACCTTTCTTTTTCGGGCAAACTGTTTCCCAATCCAAACGTGTTGCATTTCCATGAACTATATTTCCTGTTTCGGTAAGTGGCAAAGCAGGCTTGGTGCGTCCAAACTCCTTAAAGAAAACTTGGTTCATTTGGTGTTCTGCCAACCACAAAGAAAGTATGGCAACCTCATGAGCAAAGTCGTCTAACTCTATTCCGTAAAAATTACCCAAACTAATATTGCTAAAAGCCAAACTGCCCATTGCTTTGAAAATTTTCATTTCCAACTTCCGCAATTCTTTGTAAGCAATAATTAAAAAATTGCCACTGCCGCAGGCAGGGTCAAATATTTTAATGTTCCAAATGCGGTGCAGTAATGCGTTTAGTTTTTTGTTGTTGCCTTTTGCTGCTTCAAATTCTTCGTATAGTTCGTTCAAAAAAAGTGGCTCAATCACTTTCATAATGTTGGGCACACTGGTATAGTGCATTCCCAAACCGCCACGGTGTTCAGGCGTTATCACCGCCTGAATCATTGAACCAAAAATATCGGGATTGATGGCACTCCAATCCAATTCGCCACTATCAATTACTGACTGTCTGCTTTTACGAGTAAATTTTGGTGCAGTGTGTTTGTTTCTAAAAAGTCCCCCGTTTACATACGGAAAAGCAGTTAAGTATTGAGGTAAATTTTTTCGTTTGCTTTGTTCGGTATTCATTACCTCAAACAACTTGTCGAGATAAGTATTTAGGTCGCTTCCGTCTTGTTGGGTGTGGCTTCCAACGCCCAATGTAAATTGTCCTTTATCTAAAATGCCTGTGTCTTCTGCAAAAAAGCAAAATAACAAACGAGAAAGAAACACATTCAGATTATGAACTTCGGCTTGTGTTTTTATTGGGTTGTCCTTCTTGATGTCGTCATAGAGTTTTGCCATTTTCTCGGCAGCTCTAACGTCAGCAGGATTTTCGTTTTGGTGTTGTGCTTTCTCCATGCCCGCCCAAGGCAAAAAGAAATCAAAGTGTTTCGCAATGTCAGTGATAGCAATGTCTAACGTGTCTTGCGTTTTGGTGTCAACAGCCAAAAGGTTTTTGTAATCAGTCACTACCACAAAACGAGGGTCGTGTTTTACAGCTTTGTTGTCTGCGGTTAGGTCTGCAATGAGTTCATGCAAGTCAACACCTTTAACGGCTTTAAAAAATAATTTCTTTTTCCAAGCGATTTCTCCGTCCACTTTAGAAAGGTTCAGTCCACCATCTTTGATGCGTTTTATAGTTGCTTTCGGTTGTCCGTAAGCCAACAACAAATCATAAATGAAACTCTCTTTTTTGAAAGTCTTTACGAGTTGTTGTAAGTTGTTTTCTATCTGGGCTATATTCATTATTTATTTAAGTCTTTTCGCTAAACAATATAGCTCGTAAAGTTAATATTTAAGTAACCGAATGTTGTCGGTGCGTTGGCAAAATTGGCTCTTTTGCAAGCTTGGGTTTGTGTGTCAGCTTGTGCTGCTTGCAAATGTGCCAATGTGTGGCTGGCTAAAATTGAATTAAAAAAAATGTGCGGTGGGGAAAATAAAAAATACAGAAGGGTCTGCAATGAGTGTCGGCTCAGTTGCTGTCCAATTGAAATATGGTCTGTATGTTGGTCACCTGTCAAAATGGTTTGTCTTTGTTAATTCGTTTAATTTTTAGTCGTCTGTTTATAGTTGCAATGTCGTCTTTTAGGCTTGCTTATAACGGTCTCGGGCTTGGCGAAGGTGGCGATTTTCACCACAAATGTTGATGCGGAGAACCAAACTTTGATTAACCACAAATGTGTCTGCGGAGAACTGAACCGCCACTTTTGCCAAACCCGTGTTACCTGCAGTAATTTTCTGTATCATTCTTTCTTGTTATATAAGTAGTCAGCAATTTGCATTATCAAAATTTTGTTGTCAAATACTTCTTTGTCCATGAAGTTGTCAGGGATGCAAGAGTTGATGAACCTTGAAAACTCAATGTTGTAGCAATTAAAGTTTAGTCCGTTGTATTCAAATTTCCAAGGTAGATTCCAAGGTAAAGTGCTTACATAATAGTTCCGTGAAATATTTAATGTGTCGTTGTTTTCATTTACAATTTGAATGGTAAACCAGTTGCTTGTTGTGCTCCAAACTCTTTCTTGTTGATTCAAAATTTCTGTGATAACTGAGCCATTCAAGGTGTCAAGCATTAGAGGGACTGAATAATAAAATGTTTTATTGATTTTTTTCTTTCCATTCAAATCATCATAATCTTTACTTTTAAGTTGTTTGTCTACTAGTGCTAAATAATTCTTCTTGTCTTTTTCTGAAATTTTAAAATCTTTTAATGAGGGAATACCAGATGGAGTGGAATTGATAGTTGCCAAAGCGTTTGTTAAATCATTTCCGTTTACTTTGTTTTTAAATATTGAAGGTTCTTTGTCTTGATAATGATTAACTGAAAATTTTGTTGTAGCAAAAGTGGAATCATTTACTCTTTCGTAATTTACTTCATTGTTTACGCTATGAAAACAACCTTGGCTGCCCGAGTTGATTGAAAGTATTTTGACTGGCGAAGACAGAAATGTTTTTAATGGAGTTTCAGGAAAATATTTTTGCGGAGTGTGATCTTCGAGTGAATAGAGGTAGTTATCCTTTATACCGTCCCAGAGAATAGCAACGCTATCGTTTAGCAACGTAAAATCAGAAACACCAAAGTCAAGTGCATTTTCTCTATACCAATCTTTGCTCCTATCTGAAAGATAAATTTGATTTCCATTTGCACCCCAAGTCAAATTTGCTCCATGCTTTACTATTTGTGGTTCTGAAATAGGTTTGTCTGTTGTGTATGGTATTGCATGTGTCAGTCTACTTTGATTCACTTTGTAAACATCGTAGCCATTTGATACAACGAAAAGAGAGTGATTAACTATTTTCATATCAATTGGAAAGCCTGAGAGTTGTTTGTCAGCCAGTAATTGATATTCAGTTGGTGAAGTGAAGATTGCTATTTTTAAACTGTCGGTAACGGTAAACAAAATTTTTGAAACATTGTCCAACTCAAAATCAAAAACTTTTATTGGAAATGCTTTCCAGTCAATCTTATCTGCCTCTGTGTAATAGATATGTCCGTTTTGGTTTACTACTATAAAATTGTTCCAAAGAAGAACCTTTTCAATTCTGTCATCGGAGTATCCACTTTCATTTGTGTATTTTTTTTGGTCATAAGGCGTAGCGATTTTTTTGTTTGACTTCCAATTGTCAGTTGTAATATAAATGTCGTTATGTACCGCTCCTGAAATACCATTGGTTGAATTAGTCATAAAGATGCTGTGCATTCGTAAGGAAGAATTGTAAGGTGAGTTTAGTTTCTCCCAATGCTGTCCGAAGTCCTTTGAAAAATAAATATCTCCCGAAGAGCCGCCCATCCAAGCATTTCCATTTTTCTCAACAAAGGTGTTGTAAATCCAAGAGTCGCCACCGAAGTCAAAAAGTTTCCAAGTTTTACCAGCGTCCTTTGTCAAATAGTAGCCATTCTTTTTGTATTCCTTTTTGTTGGCTGAAATGTAACCTGTCATTATGGCGGTGTCTTTGTTGAAAAAAGATATTCTTTCAAGATGTGGATTATTTGTGCTATAATCATCGGTCTCTTTTTCAAATAGTGGTTTGCCATAGTGCCAATTTGAGTCAATATTGTCCGTATAATAAGTGTTGCCTATTGCAGTTACTAACCAAATTTTCTCGTCAGGAGAAACAGAGATTTCATTCACTCGTCCTTGAATGTCAAGTTCTGCTCTTCTGTCTTTGGTTTGTCCGAAAACAGTCGTTGCTAAAAACAGTGTCAGTATGGTTGTGTAGTGTCTCATATTATTGCAGGTAACTTCTTTATATACGAAACAAAATTTCGCTTAAGCACCCAATTTTGGCTGTATTAACGAAACTTTTTTTCGTTTTAATTATAGCCGAATATATTACTTTTATTCTAATAAATTATCAAAGGGGAATTTAATTTATTGTTAACTTTTTGTACTCATATGAGTATATATTTCGGTTCTTTTGCTGCTATTGTAGTCCAATAGATCCTGAATGTTTCTTGAGTCGGTTTTATCAAAAATCGCTTTCTATTTTCTTCATTATCTGGCAGGTGCCAAACATTTTTCTGCCAGCTCCACTGTGCGTTTTCGATTTTTTTTATTCGGCATATTAAATCAGCATTTTTTTCAAAATAAACTGCAATTCTATTCGCGTAGTTATGCCTGATTAACTTGGCTATCCATTTTATTTGTTTACTTATTTTTCCTTCCTTTTTACGAGCAGTACTTCCTCATTACTTAGGGGTAAAAAACCATAGTCATAGCAGAAAAAATAGGTATTCCCATTTTGTGCTTGATGCAAGTGCGTATGATAATCGGGGTTAAAGCCATTGCGCAGGAGTACATCTTTTTTTATGCGGATTTTATCGCCGGTACAGATTTTGGAGAGTACGCTATGGTTTTTTCGTAAAATGCTATTTACTGGTCGTATGCAGCATTGCTGTCCGGCTTTCATGCGGTTATTAAAATTGCTACGGCATTGATCATCACAAAACTTTTTGTCGCTACGGCCCCTCAAAGTCTCATTACAGTCTAGGCATAATTTTTCCATTTTATTGTGTTTTAATTCACTGAATGTACAATAAGTCACGCAAATCGGTTATATACGTATGTATCCGTTTAGTGTGCGGTTAATTTTCAGCAATCTCTTCACCTTCGAATTGTCAATGCCAGGTGGTATGATTTTTTGTTTAATTAAAAACGTAAGAAGATGAGTAATCTTAGAAACAGTGTGCGCTTAATGGGATTTTTAGGAAATGATCCGGAAGTAAAAACCATTAGTGAAAAAAAGAAGGTGGCCAATTTTTCAATTGCCACAAATGATTCGTATCGGAATGATAAAGGGGAGAAAGTAGAGGAAACTCAGTGGCATAACCTCGTGTTGTGGGATCGTTTGGCAAGCCTAGCAGAATCCTATCTGCATAAGGGTTCCGAAATTACGGTAGAGGGTAAGTTAACGAGCCGTTCTTATACCGATAAAGAAGGGGTGAAGCGTTATGTCACTGAAATTGTGGTGTCTGAATTACAGATGCAAAGTAAGAAATCTCAAAGCTAGGTAATACCCGTTTGAGGAAGCGGCTAAAGCTGTTTTGAATAGCTTTGATCTTGATTTTCTAGGATCAAGTTCATGAGTGGATTTCTTAATCTTGCGGAATCGCATGTACTGCATGCTAGTGTATGCATGTTGGTTCTGCAAGATATTTTGATTCTATTTCTAGATTTTTACCCCTTGTTTTTTAGGTATTTGGGCTTAGGTTTTGGCTTTTCTTTAGCTGTAGTTGACATCTGAAAAGCGTGAAGGCTAGGAAGAGAAAAGCTTGATTTTTTTTTAATAAAAACCTTATTTTTTTTGATTTACTGAATTTGTTTTAAAGTTTTTAGCTTTTTGAATTTTGTATTCCGAAACTGTTTTTTTGTAGGCATCAGTCAGTTATCATGCTTGATTGATTTTGGGGCTTTATCCGTTGTTAGGCATAATGGATAAGGGTTTTGCATAGCAGTGTTTTTTATTTTTGGCTAGAAAACCTAATTTCCAGTCAAATAAAATACAATTTTTCTCTATGCTGCTTAGGCTTTGTTAATGCATCGTGAGACTAAATTCTTAACAAATTCTTCTAATCTCCTTAATCAAATCAGATGCCTTAAATGGTTTAGTAATATATCCCTTAGCACCTGCAGCTAATCCATTATTTTGGTCCTCCTCTGAAACTAAAGCAGACAAGAATAAGAATGGGGTATTTTTAAACTGAGCTTGCTGATGTACTTTTTCAATAAGTTCTATTCCGGTGATGCCAGGCATCAGAATATCACATATAATTAAATCAGGATTGATTTTTGGGGCTAGTTCTAAAGCTTCTTCGCCAGACGCGGCAATGAATACATCGAAATTATTTAATGATAGAATCTCCTCTAAGGTTTCTCTTAGTGCCAATTCATCTTCAACCAATAGTATTTTAATCATTTGGGTAGGGGAGTTTTAGTGTAACCAATGTTCCTTGACCAAGCTCACTGTCGATCTCAATATTCCCTTTATGGAGCTCCATAAACTGCCTAGCAACCACTAGGCCTAATCCTGACCCTTGAATGGTAGAAGTATTAGAAGCACGGAAAAAAGAGTTAAATAGCTTGGGTAATTCATCTTTAGGAACTCCAATTCCGAAGTCCCGAATTTCTATTTTAGCCCAATCTTTCTCATGAATAATGCTCAATTCTGGATTATGAGCACCTTTGGAATATTTGAAAGCATTGGACAGAATATTTGTTAAAACGTAAGTAAAGAAAAGCTCATCAAGGATAAATTCTTTAGTGCCTATGTCACCTTTTACAATTACTTTTCTGCCATCGTTCTGCCTTGAGAAGTAATTAGTGATTACCGAAAGTACCAAGTCTGATAAAATGATGCTTTTTGAGTTCAGTACCAGCTCATGTATGTTATAGCGACCAAATAATAAGATATTGTTCATTAGTTTTGTCAGACGATTGACTTCACCTCTGATTCTCTGCGACAATGTATTGTATTTATCTGCAATTTTTATCTCAAATTCTTGGTTGTAGTTCTCCAGAAGCTCCAAGTTAGAATAGATTACCGTTAATGGCGTTCTAAACTGATGTGAAGCCATGGCCACAAAATTTGTTTTTAGTTCCATAAGCTCTTTTTCACGGTATTCGGCTTCTTTATAATCATTAATGTCAATGATACTTCCGGTAATGGCAAAATTGTCAGAGTTTTCTATTGTTGTATTTCTAGCAATAACTTGAATCCATTTAATATTTCCATCTTTTTTTCTCAAACGTACATCAAAAATGGAAGCCTCACCCTTTAATTCATTAATTTTATTTAGGCTATTATTGGCATACTCCACGTCATCTGAGAAGATATAATCGATGAAAGAGTGCTTGAGGGATTCAGGTTTATCATAGCCTGAAATATTTTTCCAGAAATTATTTAAAAATGTAAATTCTTTTTTTTCATTGAGCCTGAAAACGGTTTCAGCAAGGTTATTAATCAGATTATCATATTCATTGCGTTGATTTTCAAGAGCTTCTTGTTGTTCTTTTAATTTACTGATATCTAAATGAGAACCAACCATATAAATAGCTTTGCCATCTTCACTTCTTTGGGCAACACCAGTATCTCTTATCCAAATATAATGACCTTTTTTATGTTGAATTCGGTATTCGGAGTTATAAAAATCAATTTTCCCGTCTAAGTATTCTTTTATTTCTCTCTTAACTCGCTCACCATCATCAGGATGTAATCTAGATTCCCAAACTTCAATGCTATGTTCGAATTCAAATTGTTGGTATCCTAACATCGACATGTAAAGCTTGGAGGATTCAATTTTATTAGTAGCGATATCGTAATTCCATTGCCCTTGCTGCGAACCTAAAATGGTGAGGTCGAAATGTTCTTTGGTTTTTTTGAATTTTTCTTCTGCTTGCTCACGCTGTAATCGAATTCCAATGTTATGTGCAACAGAAAATAAGGCTTCTACTTCTTCTTGAAGCCATTCACGCTCATTTTTACAGTCATCATAGCCCATCCATCCCCAAAATTCTCTTTCGCAAAAAATAGGAGTGAACAAAAATGATTTGATGTCTTGAGAATGCATGATGTCTCTGAAAAATTCATTTTCTATATTCTTGACTATTCCATAAAGCGGTTGGCCAGAAACTAAAATATCGAATAATCCCGGAAAATTGTCATAACTCAATCCACTTAAATCAGGATTCCCATATTGTACATCAACGTTTTTATTGCACCATTCATGAGTATAATAAAGTTTTAAAACGCCATCAATATCTACACAATTGGTGAAAATATAACATCGATCAACATTTGTTGAACTTCCAAGAACTTCAATTGCTTTTTGTAGCGATTCTTTGATGGCTATATTTTGTAGTAGAGCACTGTTGGCGCCGGATATGCCTTGAAGGAGGTTTAACATTGACTAGATTTTAAATGCAAAATAGCCAAAAAAGGTTTGATAAACTAAATATCTTAATATTAAATAAATTGAAATTGGATATTAAAATTATATCTTATTTAGTATATTATTTATTAAAATATTAAATTTATTTCTTTAAAATTTATTAGTTGAAGTTCTTAAAGCTCTCTCTTGTGTATAATCCTGGTCGCGCATGATCTCCTTCTTGAAAAGTAAAATCTACTTCCTCAATACCCTTAAATTCGGTAAGAGAAAAGGTAACTTCAGCTAAATAGGCGTTGGCGCCTTCTGTTCCCGATTCGCTTGTTAGGTAGCGAGCATCTTCAATTTTTACAAAAGCACGCTTTCCTTCTAGCTTCACCCATTCAAGTTTTATTTGTGGATATTTAAAATTGATTGCATCCACCATGTCTATTGGCTCCAGATTGATCATGTTAGCTTCTGGATTTTTTCTTATTTCCATTAGCTTAGTGCTATCGTTTAATTCTACATTCCAAGGCACAACCAGTGTTTTGCCTAAATCGGTGAGTGCAGCGGATTCCTTAGCCATCTCCTCCTCATCTATTTTGGAGGTATCACTGCTACAGGCAGATAATATAAAAATCCCTATGTAGAAGAAGAAGATTAATTTTTTCATTTTTACGGTGTTGTATGTGCTACAGGGATAATTTTTCCATTAAAAAATTTATGTCCATTTAAAGCAAAATCGGCTACATATTTACCCATTTCAAAGGCCAATACTGGCGATTGGTAATCGGGGAATGCTTTTTCAAGCATCTCTGTTTGTGCAGAGCCCAATGCTAAGCAGTTTACTGCGATTTGTTTTTCTGCAAATTCAATAGCCAAGCATTCGGTGAGGGTATGAAGGGCAGCTTTACTTGCCGAATAGGCTGCTAAGCCTGGGAATTTTATACTTCCTTGAAATCCACCCATGCTCCCAATATTTAAAATATGGCTTTTTGGAGGCATTAATGGCGTGATGTGTTGTATCATTTTGATATGCCCCAAGAGGTTATTTTGCAGCATTTCGGCAAAATCAAGCTGTGTGCTTTGCATAAATGATTTGTTAATCAATGAACCGGCATTATTTATAAGCACGTCTACGCTTCCTAAGCGTTCTTTAACATAGGGAACAAGCGAATTTTCATAATCATCGTGAGCGATATCAAATTTGGCAGTATAAAGCGTACAATCAGGGTTAATTGCAAGGGCAATTTCCTTTAGTTTACTCAGCTTTTCTTCAGATCTGGCAAGGGCTATGATTTGGTTGTTTTGATTGCTAATTAGTTCTATAACGGCTTCAAATCCTACGCCACTACTTGCTCCGGTAATAATGATATTCATATTATTTGTTTATTAATTTGACTTTGAGTCCTCCAGGAGGTAAAAGCCATTATAAATAAGTTTACTTAGCTCTGTTTGATTGGAGGCTTTCATCTCTAAATCAATACGTATTTCTTTGCTGCGTGTTGAATTTAGCTTTTTTGTCTCTAAAATCTCTAAAATTTCCATTCCACATAGCCAGTCTTCACGATAATTTTGTTTTAAATCTTCCCAAATATCGCTTAATTTCTCAAACCCACTTTGTGTTTCTCTGCATGCTCGTACTTGTTCAAACAGTTTATGGTAGTGTTTTGTTTTTGTGTCATACACTGATTTTTGCCTTGTAGAGCTAGCTTTTGGAGCAATTGCTTCAAAGGCATCCTTGTCGGCCGCCCCACAATAAACAGCAATCACTTTTTCTCCAACAGCCATGTCATATGAGCCCCACGATGGGTCGAAAAATACCTCACCTTGTTCACTTTTTACACTACAATCCTGAAAACTGATGAGAATTATTTTTGAATTTCGTTTTTCGATTGAGCTTACGGTGCCCTCTAATTTTAGGCCACTGCAAAAGTCTAAAAATGCTTTATTTCCAAGTACAATTCCTAAATCTTCCAGTTCTTGATCTTTAGCATCTTCCAGTGCCTTATTGAGATTTTTTAGTCGCCCAACCGGTGATGAAAAACCATGGCTATGCACAGTTTTTCCATGTTGTACAAGTTGTTTATTATTGTATGCTAAGGCGCTAGGGCTATTCGTTTTGAGGAAATGAAGTTCATCATTTTTCCCCATGGCCATATCACTAAAAATACCGCTAATCTGCAAACCTGAGCTATATACTGCGGTGCACACGTTCTTGCATTCAATAGCCTTAAGGATACTTTCCGATCCACCGCGTCTAAATGCCATTGTATTGGCAAAAGTTTCCAAAACGTCAATCAGATTTTGAAAATTTGGTGTCACAAATAGTTGGGGCTGTGTTTGTGTGATGTCGAATGGGAAATTTACGGCATCGGCGGTGTACCAATGCTTTATAACCTTGGGATCCATGCAGCTTTTGCTTTCACCAATTGATGATAATAAGCCGGCGCCATAAATTTTAGGTTCTTCTAAGGTGCCAATTAATCCATATTCTACGGTCCACCAATGCAAGCGACTCAAAAGAGCCATTTCTGAAGGTTCGCCCATGTTTTTTTGGCAAAATTTTATTCTCTTTTCTGCTTTCTTCAATGCGGCAGGATCAGGATCATGCATTTCTTTTAGGATAGAAAGCTCACGTATAGCTTCATAAAGCTCAAAATCTTTGGAAGAATACATGGCTTTTGCACCAATAGATCCAAAATAGCTTAAGTATTGATGGTAGTCTTGATCTGCAATAATGGGTGCATGCCCTGCCGATTCATGGATAATATCAGGGGCAGGTGTATATTCAATATGGTGTATTTGTCGAATATCAGCCGCAATTACAAGTACACGATAGGATTGATATTCCATAAATGCAGCTGGTGGAATAAATCCATCAACGGTTACTGCGCCCCATCCAATCTTTTGGAGTGCATCATTCATCACCTGGAGATCAGGAATTTTTTCAATGTCCAATCCCGCAGCTGCTAGTCCCGGAATGTAGGGATAATAGGCTATATCTTTTAAATAATGATGATTTTGACGCATAACATAACGCCAAACAGCATGGTCAAGTGCCGTATATTCTTCATAATGTTGCTCAACAATAAATTGCTTTAAGTGCTCAGGTAGCTTTTGTACCTGAGGATTATTGAAATCATTAAATGCGATCATTATAATTGGTTTTGCAAGAATTGCTGATATAAAGTTAAGGTTTTTTTTTGCTGCCAGATTTTTTGTTGGTCTATTTTTTGTCAAAAGGGATTGCTAATTTTGTATTTTTGCGCCAGATATGAATAGAATGAAGCGTATTCTAGTTACCGGTGCTGCAGGATTTATTGGAAGTAACCTGGCTCAGAGGTTATTAAATAAGGGGAATATTCAGGTTATAGGTCTCGATAATTTCGATGATTTTTATAGTCGTGAGCAGAAGGAAAGGAATATGTCTGCTTTTATTTCTAATGAAAATTTCAGCTTTTTTGAGGGTGATATCCGGAATATGGATGATCTTTTAGCTCTTCCTGAAATGGATGTAATTGTTCACTTGGCTGCAAGGGCTGGGGTAAGACCAAGTATTTTAAATCCTGTACTTTACCAGGATGTGAATGTTGGCGGCACTCAAAACTTGTTGGAATTTGCACGTCAGAAAGATATCAAACAATTTGTTTTTGCATCTTCTAGCAGTGTTTATGGAATAAATGAGCAGGTGCCGTGGACAGAAGAGGAAAAGCTTTTGCCAATTAGCCCATACGCTTCCACCAAGCTTTCTTGCGAGATGTTGGGCCATGTTTATAGCCATTTATATGGAATTCGCTTTTTGGCTCTCCGTTTTTTTACGGTTTATGGTCCGGCACAGCGCCCAGATTTAGCCATACATAAATTTTTTAATTTCATTTTAAAGGGGAAGGCAATTCCTGTTTTTGGGGATGGATCAACCAGTAGGGATTATACTTTTGTGGAAGATACTATTCAGGGAATTGAGGCTGCGATTGATTACCAGGATACTGATTTTGAGATTATTAATCTTGGGAATCACCAAACGGTTACGCTATCGCACTTAATTGAATCTATTGAAGGTATTTGCGGTAAAAAGGCGATTATTGATCGGCAGCCAGAGCAGCCTGGAGATGTGCCTCAAACTTATGCAAACATCAGTAGGGCGCAGAAATTATTAAATTATCATCCTAATACTAGTCTTGAAGTAGGGCTACGTTCATTTTATG
>NZ_JBIILQ010000221.1:0-4525 GCF_044232565.1 Daejeonella sp.
AATCAGGCAGCGATGAGCCAATCGTTCTTGAAAACGAATCTATTAAAGTAAAAATCAGTCCCAAAGGTGGCAGAATTGCCTCTGTTGAACTAAAAAGCTTTAAAACCTATACCAAATTGCCATTGATTATGTTCGAAGGCGAGGGTAATAAGTTTGGGTTAGTCTTCGGTTCTGCTGGAAAAAACATCAATACTAACGACCTTTACTTTCAGTCTTTAGGTAGTTCAGTTAGCATATCCAAAAATGATTCTGCTTCTGTAAGCATGCGTTTAAATTATGGAGAAGGAAAATATATCGACTATATCTACAGTTTAAAAGGAACTGGCTATAATGTTGATTTGACAATAGCCACTAAAGGTATGCAAGACGTGGTTGCTCCTACTCAAAAACACATTACCCTTAATTGGGAGACTATACTTAAGCAAAAAGAAAAAGATTTAGTAAGTGAGCAAAGATATTCTAGCGCCTATTTTAAAATGGGTGATGAAAGTGTTGATTATTTAAGTCTATCAGAATCTGAAACAAAAGAGCTTAGCGAAGGAAAAATTAAATGGTTTTCATTTAAGCAGCATTACTTTTCAAACGTTTTAATTGCCAAAAATAGTTTCGATAAGGGTGAGCTAACCGTTAATACTAGTCCTGATTCAAGCACAGTAAAAAGTTTTGCAGCTAATATGCAGATTCCATTTGAGAGACAGGAGCTTACAAGCTATCCTATGACTTTCTATTTTGGGCCCAACCAATTGAATATCCTTGAAAAGCAGGGCTTTGATATTGAAAAGCAAATAGATCTTGGCTACTGGCCATTAAAATACATTAATAGATGGGTTGTATTACCTGTTTTCAACTTCCTTGAAAGATTTGGGTGGGGATATGGTTTAATCATTCTTGTTTTAACAGTACTCCTTAAAATGGTTCTTTTACCACTTACCTACAAATCCTACCTTTCAATGGCTAAGATGCGTATCCTTAAGCCAGAAATGGATGAAATTAAGGGTAAAGTTGGTGAAGATAACCCTACTCTTTTACAACAAGAGTATCTAAAATTATACAAAAAAGCAGGAGTAAATCCATTAGGAGGCTGTTTACCGATGCTATTACAATTGCCAATCATCATGGCTTTCTTCTTTTTCTTCCCTAATTTATTCGAATTGCGTCAACGTAGTTTCTTATGGATGGAAGATCTTTCCACTTATGATGCATTCTTCCAATTAGGCTTTACAATGCCTTTCTTAGGAAACCATATCAGTTTAATGTGTATTCTGATGACCATCTCAACTTTGATTTATACTTATTTTAATAATCAAGTATCGGGTGCTACGGGTCAAATGAAATACATAGGTTATATTACTCCTATCATATTCTTTGGCGTATTAAATAGTTATCCTTCAGGATTAAACTATTATTACTTCTTAGCCAATATGATGACCTTTGCGCAACAGTACATTATCAGAATGTTTGTTGATGACAATAAAATACATGCACAAATTCAGGAGAATAAGAAAAAACCTCAATCCGAGAAGAAAAAATCAGGATTTCAGCAAAGAATGGAGGATTATATGAGACAACAGCAACAGGCTAAAAGTCAGCCAGCTAGCTCAGGAAAGAAAAAATTGAACTAATAAATATTAAATATTTAGCCGACAAACCTAAGGATTTGTCGGCTTTTTTATTGCTTTAACTTTGGTATAACTTTGCTCCATAGTTTCAAAAACAAGCAAATTTTCACTTAATTCTTTAATTAAAAAAGGAAACTCTCTTTTGGTTCCACCTTCCAGCGTTTCGGTATAGCGAATCATTTTACCATCCATTTTAAAAGTCCCCTGAGAAAGCTGCTTGCCACCCCACTCAATATGGAGCTTATTACCTTCAGAAAATATAATTGCAGGAGATTGCAAAGTCAACTCTTGTTTTGTTAGGCTATCAGGCGGATTATAGCTATTAACAGAAACATAATTCCACCTTCCATAAAGATCCTCTGGTTTTGTATCCCTTACACAGGAAGAACTTAATAAAATGATACTAAAAAGAAAAACAGATGTACATTTCATAAAAAAGAAGCATTTTATTATTAGGATTAAACGCCATTTTGACGATTATTTTAAAAAACAATCTATTCCAACAATCCTAAAGTATGTATTCATAAATAAGATATGATTAATTAGTGCGTAACAAATGTAACCACTAAATGTATTAATCTGATTTACCTTTATAATATCAATTTCACTTAAATTAAATGTCATGAAAAATCAATTAAAAAACATCAGTTTTAGCCTGATTATTACAGTGATAATTTTAGTATTTGGCTCTTGTACTAAGGATAAAAATACGGTCAAAAATAATAACATTGATGGAAATCTAAATAAAATTAATATCCAATCACAGATTACTGCATTACCTAATGAGAGTTTAAGTCCCGAAGAATTAGCAAGTCTTTCTTTTATAAGAGAAGAAGAAAAATTAGCAATGGATGTGTATGTAACACTTTACAATAAATGGAGTGTTAAAATCTTTAATAACATCTCTCAGAGTGAAAGCACACATATGTCAGCAGTTTTAATGTTATTAAATAAATATAATATTAAAGACCCTGTTGGAACAAATGAAATCGGAAAATTTGAGAATACACAATTGAAGGCATTGTATGATCAGTTAGTATTAGAAGGCAATAAGAATACTTTAAATGCATTTTTAGTTGGTGCAACTATAGAGGATCTTGATCTCTATGATATCAACAAAGCTTTAGTTTATATCGATAACCAGGATATGCGCTATGTTTATGAAATGCTGGCCAAAGGAAGTCGTAATCATATGCGATCATTCTATAAAAACATAATCAATGCAGGAGGAACTTATAGCCCTCAATATATTACCAACGAAGACTTCAATTCTATTATCAATAGCGCAATGGAGACTGGGAATTAAATATTTATACTGTTTTTTAAATATGGGAGGATATATCTAGATTGAATAATCAGGCAAATAACAAAGAGAATAATCCTGATATTTCCTCCCAAATTTATTTATCAATCTGACTGTAAAATCAAAATTTCAGAAGTTCAGATTATTAAATTGATGCACTTATAACAACACAAAAAAAGCGCAATATAAATCAGAATAGAAATCTGATCCATTGAGGTAAAAAATTAAGAATAATAATTTGGAGCCTAAATTTAAGATTAGAAAAAATTAGATAATCTTTATATTAGTTATTATTTTATGTTTATCAAATAGTGTCCAACAAAATACATTCGTAATTTATCTCAAAAATTCATAAAATAATTGGTCAGGGCATTAAAATCCTCGAATTTCAGATCATAATCATCTGAATTCCCAAAACCATAGGTAACAAGTACAAAAGGCAGGCCTGCTTTCCTTGTCTCCATGCTATCCCCATGAGTATCCCCAATATAAATAGGGCTTTTCAATTCATGTTTTTCAATTAGAAGTTTAATATTATGATGTTTAGGCATTGAATTAGCACCATGCGCCATTTCGTCGGTGATATACTTCTCAATATTAGCCCATTTCATGAATTCGGCAATCAAATTTGCGGGACAGTTGCTAACAATTAACAGGCGGTATTTATCAGCAAGCTTTATCAAACCCTCGCGCACGCCATCGTATAAAACACCGCCCATTTGAGGCATAATTTTTAAGCGATACTCATTGATTGTATGATAAATCTCTTCCTGCCTTTCTTTCGTGGTAGCTGGAAACATATGGTCTAGAACCTTTGAACGCTCCCATCCCATTACATAATGCAGATCATCACGTGTAAATATTCTATTTAAATTCTCAGCTTTTGCTCCTAAATTCCATGATTCAAGATAAGTATCAAGTGCATCCCATAACGTGCCATCTAGGTCAAATATTAAACTATCCGGTTTTTCCATTATCAATAAATTTAGAAAACATAAAAAATGCGCAGAATTTAAAATTTGCGCATCTCATTAAATTTTGAACTGTTACAGTCTGAAAGCTTGTCTAGCAAACAATTTCCACTCAGCACCTTCCTTACGCCAAACCATCATGATTCCAATTCTAATATCTGTTGGCACACCTGCATTAGTAGCTTTCGCGACAAAAGTATGCCTAACAATGGCATTTTTACCTGAAATTGAAATAGTTTGATTACTTGGTTCTACACTTAAAAAATCAAATGGTCCATTCAATAGATCTTCCACAAATTCAGCTTTATTTTGGACTTTCCCTGCGGAGTGACCGTAGGATAAGGCATCAGAAGCAATGCTTTCTAAAGCAGCTCTATTCGGATCAACAATAGCTTTGCTTAATTTTTCAACTGCAAGAGAAACCGCTTGAACATCCTTGGTTTGAGCATTTAAATTAAGGGCTGAAAAAGCTATTAAAACAATAAATAACAATGATTTATACATAAAAATTTTTTTAATAATTAACAATTAGTGTGAGCGAACTTCACCCTCTAGTTCAGGTTCTACATAACCTTCCGGAGTTTTCTTATGCCAGTAAGATGCTAACATGGATCCTGTAATATTCATCAAAG
>NZ_JBIILQ010000045.1:0-14894 GCF_044232565.1 Daejeonella sp.
GAAGCATAGTAAATTCGCCTGCCACAACTAAATACGCTCCGATTGGCGCTAGGGCCAAGCCCAAACCCAAAACAAGGTGGCATAATGGCGTAAATCGTTTCGTATAGCTATAGCCAAGTACTACAGCTAGCGCTATTGGCGCCAAGTAAAAGCAGATTTTATTGATTAATAAGGTTGTAACAATAAAAAAAAAGCAATTTATAATGGTAAATATTAAAGCTTCGTTCGAGCTTATTTTACCGGATGGGATATCTCTTACAGCCGTTCTCGGGTTATGAGCATCAATATCTCTATCTAAAAATCGATTATAGGCCATAGCCGCATTTCGTGCAAAAATCATGCACAAAACCATTAAAAGAAGCTTAAACCAGTTGAATTCTTGTTCTGTGTTTGAAATAGCAAGAAAAAATCCAATAAATGCAAAAGGCATTGCAAAAATTGTGTGGGCAAATAATACCAGAGAAAAATATTTTTTCATGAACAAAAATTTTAATTGAGCTGGGATGCCAAATTAATTATGTGGTTTATGTTTTTTAAGACGTTTTAACGTGTAAACGACTTATTTAAATCATTAATAAAGTTTAATATCTCTTCACGTCCTTGTTGTGTTTCTGCAGAAGTGATATAATGCATTGGAACCTCTTCGAAAATTTCTAGCAATGATTTTCTAAATTTTGCCACATTTTGATCTGTTTTAACCTTAGATTGTTTGTCGGATTTGGTAAAAACTAATTGGAATGGTAATCCATTCTCACCAAGCCATGAACAAAATTCAACATCAATTTTTTGTGGAACAAGTCGGCTATCAACCAAAACAAATACACATTGTAAATTTTCTCGGTTTCTAAGGTAAAAACTTATGAATTTTTGCCATTCTCCACGGTTACTTCTTGATGTTTTGGCATAGCCGTAGCCTGGAAGATCAACTAATTGCCAATTTTCATTAATTAGAAAGTGATTAATTAACTGTGTTTTACCGGGTGTTTGAGAGGTTTTTGCAAGTCCCTTTTTCTGGACAAGCATATTAATTAAAGAAGATTTTCCTACGTTTGAGCGGCCAATAAAGGCATATTCTGGTAATTCAGGAGGCGGCAACTTATCTGTCCTCGTATTACTGCATTGAAATTCTGCGCTTTTTATGATCATGTTGCAAAGGTAGAATAATGACTGCAATGTTTAAAGCCTGTATCTGTAATTCAATCTGTTATAGGTCATTTTTAATTATTTTCTAACGAAAAGCTATAATAGCTTTATCATCTCATGCTTGAATCCATTATCTTTGCGCATGTCAAAAGTTGTACGGCCTTATCAGGATTCTGATGCTACCAAAAAGGAGCAGGTAGCGAGTATGTTTAATAATATTTCAGGTACCTATGATTTCCTGAACCATTTCTTATCACTAGGAATCGATATGATCTGGAGAAAAACAGCCATTAAGGAACTTTTGAGAGATAAACCTACTTTAATTCTTGATGTAGCTACCGGGACTGGTGATCTTGCTTTTGAAGCTATAAAAACTCTAAATCCTGAAAAAGTAATCGGAATTGATATTTCAGATGGTATGCTCAGTATTGCCAGAGAAAAGATTATTAAGCGTAAAATGCAGGATAAATTTGAAGTTCGTTTAGGCGATTCTGAAAAACTACTTTTTGAAAAAGATACTTTTGATGCTGTGACTGTTGCTTTTGGGGTTCGAAATTTCGAAGATTTGGAAAAAGGACTCAGCGATATGCTTAGGGTTTTGAAACCAGGTGGAAAAGCTGTAATACTAGAGTTTTCAAAGCCGAAGGTTTTTCCAGTCAAACAGGCTTATAATATATATTTTAAGTATGTTACTCCTACTATTGGACGAATTTTCTCAAATGATAGCAGTGCGTACACTTATCTTCCAGAGTCTGTGGCCTCATTTCCTGATGGAGAAAAATTTAATATGCTAATGCAGAAAGTTGGCTTTCAAAACACCCAATTTCGTCCTTTAACGTTTGGTATTTGTTCCATTTATACGGGTGTTAAATGAAAATAAAAGCAATTTTCTTATTACTATTCTTTCTTATTTCCGGCAAAATGCGTGCTCAGGAGAATTATGGGGGAGGTGTAGATCAGGAAAGAGTTAATTTCGGGTTTCACTTTAAATACATCTCATCAGAATATAAAATTCAAAAGATATCCAATTGGAGAGGCCCTTTTAACGATCCAAATACCTTAAATCCATTAATTGGTAGTCCCCTAGTGAGTTTAAGCTCGCCTCCAACACAAGGTTTCGGTTTAGGCTTCGTTTCTGATTATAAAATTGGGACAAATATGAATCTGAGATTTACTCCGGGAATGATTTTTTCGGATGCCATTGTTGATTATGAATTTGAGGACTCCAATTTATTTATTCAACAGGTCGTTCAAGGGACTATGATAGACTTTCCTTTGGGAATAAAAATAAAATCTAATAGAAGAAAAAACTTTAGAGCTTATGTAATTGGAGGTGCCAAATACACCTTAGATATCATTTCAAAAAAGAAAAGAGATGACTCCAATTTAATTGCAGAAGCTAAGTTTTTAAAAAACACTAAAAATAATCTTTGGTATGAAGCAGGTATAGGTTTCGATTTGTATTTTGAGTTTTTCAAAATGTCGCCTGAAATCAAATTCTCTCAAACTAGGAGGAGTGTTTTGTTAGATTTTGATAGATTGGAAAATCCATATGTAGCCCCCATCGATAAGCTATTTATAAGGAATATACAGTTCAGTCTGTTTTTTGAATAGCTTTCTAATGGAGTTTATAAATTCGAATTTTAAATTATTATGTCTAAGATAGTTTTAATCACAGGAGCAACGGCTGGAATTGGCGAGGCTTGTGCGCGCCTATTTGCTCAACAAAATTATGACCTTATCCTTACAGGTAGAAGAACCGAACGTTTGGATGCTCTAGCCACTCAATTAGTGTCCGAATTTGGAATCCGTGTTAATACCATTACCATGGATGTTCAAATAAAGGAAGATGTAGCTAAGCTTGAAATGTTAACAGATGAATGGAAGAAAGTTAATATACTTATTAATAATGCAGGTTTATCCCAAGGTTTAGATCCAATAAATTCTGGGAGTACTACAGATTGGGAGGTAATGATTGATACCAATATTAAGGGATTGCTTTATGTTACCAAATTGGTTTCAAACTGGATGATTGAAAATGGTTCAGGACATATAATTAACATTGGTTCTATTGCGGGCAAAGAAACTTATTTAAATGGAAATGTTTATTGTGCTACCAAACATGCAGTAGATTCCCTAAACAAGGCCATGCGAATCGACCTTTTACCCTATAAAATTAAAGTTACTGCCATTCATCCTGGAGCTGTTGAGACTGAGTTTTCTGAAGTCCGATTTCATGGCGATAAAGAACGTGCAAAAAAGGTTTATGAAGGTTTTGACGCTCTAAATGCGCATGATATTGCAGAAACTATTTGGTTTGTTGCTTCTCGTCCTCCACATGTTAATATAAATGATATCTTGGTTATGCCTACTGCTCAGGCTAATACATCACATCTTTTGAGGGAATAATGACTATTTTTACAGTTTTTACAATCCTCAATTGCTGTTAATTTGTTTTAATTGTTCTCAAGTAATTAGGATTGTGTAATTTTAAAAAAAACTAAGTAATTATTAAATTCTTAAATTAATGTCTCTTCAACAAACTATTGATCAGGATATAAAAACAGCTATGCTGAATAAAGACAGTGTGCGGCTTCGCGGACTAAGAGCCATTAAGGCTGCATTATTGCTTGCAAAAACAGAGAAAGGTGCTGAAGCAGGTGTGTCTGAAGAAATGGAAGTACGGGTACTTCAAAAGCTTGTTAAGCAACGTAGGGAGTCTGCGGATATTTACCAAGCACAAAACCGTGAAGATCTTTATGAGATTGAAAATGAGGAATTGCAGGTTATTGAGGCCTTCCTTCCACAGCAAATGGATCGTGTTGCCATTACATCTTATATTAACGAAACTATTATTCGTGTAGGTGCCACAAGCATGAAGGATATGGGAAAAGTAATGGGTTTGGTTAATAAAGAATTAGCAGGAAAAGCTGATGGAAAAACAATTTCTGAAGTAGTAAAAGAAATATTGGGCAATTAATTAAAAATGATTCTGTTCTTTAAGTATAAAATTAATTTTATACTATTTAAGATTTAGATTATATCTTAGCATGAAACAGAATATATGTACTTAACAATTCTATGGAGTTCTCGATAAAAGAAGAAAACGGTTTTAAATATATTGATGAAGGTGAGGGTGAGGTACTTATACTGCTTCATGGCTTGATGGGGGCACTTAGCAATTGGACCGATGTAGTGAATGAATTCAAAAATGAGTATCGTGTTATTATTCCGTTATTGCCTTTATACGACTTACCACTGTTAACAACAGGGGTTAAGTCGCTAGCTAAATTTATTCATAAATTTGTAAAATATAAAAAGCTTAAAAATATCACTGTTCTTGGAAATTCTTTGGGTGGGCATGTAGGCTTAATTTATACTCTAAATCATCCTGAAGAAGTAAAAGCTCTGGTTTTAACCGGAAGTTCCGGTTTGTATGAAAATGCATTTGGTGGCTCTTTTCCAAGAAGAGAGGATTATGAGTTTATTAAAGAAAAAGTTCAATTTACCTTTTATGATCCAGCTACAGCAACAAAGGAGCTTGTTGATGAGGTTTATCAAATCGTAAACGATAGGATCAAAGTTATTAAGATTTTGGCAATGGCTAAATCTGCAATTAGGCATAATATGGCCAAGGATATACACAAGATCAAAGTGCCTGTATGTTTAATTTGGGGTAAAGACGATAAAATTACTCCCCCAGAAGTTGCAGTAGAATTTAATCAACTTCTACCTGATTCTGAATTAAATTGGGTTGATAAATGTGGTCACGCCCCAATGATGGAAAGACCCCTTGAATTTAATGCATATTTAAAAAAGTTTTTAGATCGCATTTATTAAATTTATACTATGTATGCACATGAACTTATATCTGATGCCATTACACCAGTAAGGTCCTCTGATCCTATACAGAAGCTTATTGATAAGATGTCTGATTTTCGGGTAAACCATCTGCCCATAATCGATAATAATCAATATATGGGTCTTGTTTCTGACCATGATATTCTAGAAGTTTCTGATCATACCCTGCCCACAGCTGCGCTTAGTTTATCTTTATATAGTCCATTTGTATTTGAAGAGCAGCATATCTATGATGTAATACGACTTTTTTATGAACAAAAATTAAGTCTGCTACCTGTTCTTGATGCTAATAAAAACTATAAAGGAGTAATTTCCATCAATACAATTATTGAGCACTTGGCTACTCTTACCTCTGCAAAAGATCCAGGTGGAATTATTGTACTTGAGGTAGATAATAGAAATAATTCTTTGTCGCATATAGCGCAAATTGTTGAATCTGATAATGCACAGATTTTAAGTTCTTTTGTTGAGTCGTTCCCTGATTCTACTAGACTTGAAATAACTCTTAAGCTCAATAGGACAGAAATATCATCTATTATAGCATCCTTTCTTAGGTACAATTATGTGGTAAAGGCCACCTTTAATGATATCAAATCTTACGATGGTACAAGCGATAGATATGATCAGCTTATGAATTACCTCGATATTTAATAAATCAACATGAAGATTGCAATTTACGGCAGGCAATTCAATAATACTGTATTACCGCATGTTCAACAGATTTTTAATATTCTGGCTGAGCATGATATTGAAACCTATGTTCATGATAAATACAATCAGTTCATAAGCGGTAAAATATATTCATCAAAGAAGCTTCAGACCTACCAAAATCATCAAGATCTTATTTCATCACAAGTTGATTTTATGATTAGCCTAGGTGGGGATGGTACATTATTAGATACAGTTACATTAATACGTGATTCGAATATTCCTGTTATTGGAATCAATTTTGGCAGACTAGGTTTTTTAGCTAGTGTAAATAAAGACGAAATAGCCTCTGCTATTAAAAGTCTGATTAACAAGGACTTTACCTTAGATAAACGAGTTCAGCTCTGTATCGAATCTGAACTTAATTTATTTGGGAATGAAAATTTTGCGTTAAATGATGTTACCATTCATAAGCGTGATACCTCTGCAATGATGATTATTCACGCCTATCTTAACGGTGATTTTTTAAATTCTTATTGGGCAGATGGTTTAATTGTAGCCACGCCAACAGGTTCTACAGCCTATTCTTTGAGCTGTGGGGGGCCAATTATGTTTCCTGGTTCTGGAAATATAGTAGTTACCCCAATTTCACCTCATAATTTAAACGTTAGACCCATCGTTCTGTCGGATAATAATGTGCTTTCTTTTGAAATCGAAGGAAGGAGCTCAAAATATCTCTTGACTTGTGATTCAAGGACTGAAGTAATTGATACTTCCATTAAAGTGAGTATTAAAAAGGCTGATTTTGGGATTAATTTAATTAGGCTAAATAATGAAAATTATTTATCTACGTTAAGAAATAAATTACTTTGGGGAATTGATACCAGAAATTACTGAAGCTAGCCTAAACTAAATGCATAGATTGATATTTATTGTTTTCTTCTTTTTAGGTACTACCGTGGTTTCGGCACAAACATGGGAAGTGGGTGGTTTTTTAGGGAGTTCAGGATATATGGGAGATATTAATCCTATTAGACCTCAAAAATTTACTGATTTTGCCTTTGGAGCACAATTAAAAAGAAATTTCGACGGGTTTTGGTCGGCAAAACTGGCCTATATGAATGGAAAAATACAGGGAGATGATGCCAAATCAACAAATCAAAGTCAGAGAGATAGGAATTTAAATTTTTATTCAGCAGTATCTGAGCTGTCGATGCAGGTTGAGTTTAACTTTTTTAAATATTTAGTTGGTGACATATATAGTTATGAAAACAAAAGGTTTAGTCCCTATATGTTTACAGGTATAGCATTGCTAAATTTTGAGCCGAAGACTAAATACAATGGGGATGAAATAACGCTTAGGCAAGTAGAAACTGAAGCGCTAACCTATAAGAATTATGCCATAAGTGTTCCTTATGGTGTGGGACTAAAATATAATATTAGTGATAATTTAAATTTAATTGGAGAAATTGGCTATCGCACGGCATTTACCGATTACCTAGATGATATTAGTGGGAGATATCCGGATTTTAGTGTGATTCCCATCAAAACTCCGATATCTCAAGCTTTGTCTGATCGCTCAATATTATCAAATATTGGAATTCCTGCAACACAGCGAGGTGATTTTAGACCGCGTGACACTTATATGTTTGCTGGAATATCGCTCACCTTTACTTTTGTGCCAATTAATTGTCCCACTTTTTAATGGTGATAATTAATGATTTTTATGAAAATATTAATTTTTCCCTTTTGATAAATTGAAAATTGTATGGTTTTTGAAAGCGCCTTTGTCTTTTTATTTCTTGTAGTAGAATAACATAATTAAGTCATAACTTTGCATTTCTAAATTTTGGGACGATTTTTAGCAAAGGTTTAAAATTATGACAAACCAAAATATTTTTTATTGTTAAAATGTTCCTGATTTTACGTTAAAAAGAGTCGATGAGTTTACTTGAACAGATAGATAAAGACCGTTTGCCAAAACATTTGGCAGTCATAATGGATGGAAATGGTCGTTGGGCCAAGGAGAAGGGGAAATTGCGTGTTTTTGGGCATCAAAACGGTGTTTTAGCTGTTCGTGATACCGTTGAAGGCGCTGTCGAGCTTGGAATCAAATATTTAACTCTTTATGCCTTTTCAACTGAAAACTGGAACCGTCCTAAGCTTGAAGTCATGGCTCTGATGGAATTATTGGTTTCTACAATCAGTAAGGAAACCAAAACATTAATGGACAATGGAGTACGACTGAATGCCATTGGAAATTTAAGTTCTCTTCCAGACAGATGTCTTCGTCAGTTGCAAGAAGCAATTGAAAAAA
Source organism: Daejeonella sp. (assembly GCF_044232565.1). Classification (GTDB taxonomy): domain Bacteria; phylum Bacteroidota; class Bacteroidia; order Sphingobacteriales; family Sphingobacteriaceae; genus Daejeonella. The sequence continues at coordinate 7,970 of NZ_JBIILQ010000045.1, forward strand.
CATCAGGAAATACAAACTGTACTTTAACACTTGCTTTAAGTTATAGCTCCAGATGGGAAATTACTGAAGCTGCTAAATCAATTGCCAGCAAAGTAAGGGATGGAGAATTAAAGACAGAAGATATTACTGAAGAACTTTTTGCAGCTCACCTAAATACAGCAGATATGCCGGATCCAGAATTGATGATTCGAACGAGTGGTGAGCATAGAATAAGTAATTATATGTTATGGCAAATAGCTTATTCTGAATTATATTTTACTTCGAAATTATGGCCTGATTTCAGGCGAGAGGACCTTTTTGAGGCTGTTATTGATTTCCAAAAACGTGAAAGGCGCTTTGGAATGACTAGTGAGCAATTGAACTAATTTCACTTTTAACACTTTTTAACAAGCGATTAGCTTATTTTAGCACCGTTAAACACAACAAATGAACCGCATTCTTATATTATTTTTCTTACTAATAACTGGTACTTCTGCAATGGCTCAGTTTGGGCGAACAGGGACGCCAACGCCTGCTAGACCTAGTTCAAACACTGATTTAAGCTACCTTAATCCTAAAGAATTGATTATTGGAGGAACAAGTGTTATTGGTACTGAGTTTTTGGATAAAGATGTTTTGATAACCATTTCAAAATTAACTATAGGTGATCGTGTTACGGTTCCTGGTGATGCAACATCTAACGCAGTTAAGAATTTATGGTTGCAGGGTCTCTTTGATGACGTTAAATTAAATATCACTGAAATTAGATCTGATACCGTATTTTTTGAAATCGCTGTGGTTGAACGTCCGCGTTTAACAAAAATTGAACTCTTAGGATTAAAAAAGGGCGAAATTACAGATGTAAACGAGAAGTTAAATGATAAATCGGGTAAGGTTGTTAATGAGAATCTCCTAAAAACAACAACAGACATAATCAAAAAACATTTTACCGAGAAAGGCTTTTTATTTACTGATGTAACTATTACTCAAAGGAAAGATACCTCAGAAGCGAATAATATCATTTTGGATATTAAAGTTGATAAAAATGACCGTGTTAAAATTAGTGAAGTAAGCTTTACTGGAAATAAAGATTTTAAAAGTAGTGCGCTCAAAAAATATCTAAAAAAGACTAAGGAAAGGGCTATTTACAAGGTGTTCGGTTCAGGGAAGTTTCTTCAGAACAAATACGATGAAGACAAGTTGACCATGATCTCAAAAATGCATGAAAAGGGTTTCCGAGATGCTGAGATAATCAAGGATACTACATTTCGTACCGGAGAAAATACCATTGGTGTGAAGATAGATTTATATGAAGGGCCTAAATATTATTTTGGAAATGTTACTTGGGCAGGAAATGCAAAATATTCAACCCAAGTATTGGATGCAATTCTTTCCATTAAAAAAGGAGAGGTTTTTAGTGAAAAGAAACTTGATAAGAAATTATCTAATAGCCCCGGAGGTGATGATGTTTCTTCTCTTTATTTAAATGATGGTTATTTAACGTTTAATGTTGATCCTGTTCAAACCAAGATTTATGGTGACACTATTGATCTTGAAATTCGTTTGTATGAGGGTCCTCAATACACCATTAATAAAGTGATGGTTAAGGGGAATGAATTGACAAATGATAAGGTAGTTCTTCGAGAGATTCGTACGAAACCGGGTCAGAAGTTTTCTAAGGAATTGATTGTTAGAAGTACTCGTGAGATTGCTCAACTTGGGAATTTTGATGATACGAAGACTGATCCAAAACCAATAAATATCAATCCCAATGATGGGACAGTAGATATTGAGTATACTGTAGTTGAAAAGCCATCCGATCAAATCGAATTGTCTGGTGGATTTGGAGGTGGTCGTGTTGTTGGAACTTTAGGATTAACTTTCAATAATTTTTCTGCACGAAATTTATTTAATATGAGCGCTTGGAAGCCACTACCTAAAGGTGACGGTCAAAAGTTAAGTATTAGAGGTCAGACCAATGGTAAGTTCTACCAATCCTATAGCTTTTCATTTTCTGAGCCTTGGTTAGGAGGTAAAAAACCTATTTATTTTGGAATTAGCGCATTTACTTCGCTACAGTCTAACGGACTAAAAAACATTGATATTAATCAGCAGAAAATTCGTTTGAATGGAATTACTTTTTCTTTAGGTAAGCGTTTGAAATGGCCTGATGATTATTTCCAGGCTAACACCTCAATTAATTTACAGCAGTATATTCTGAATAACTACAATCAGTTTATATTTTCAACTGGTAATTCTTATAACTTCAATCTAACTCAGGAAATTAGTAGAAGTTCTATTGATGCACCAATTTTCCCAACTTCTGGTTCTAATTTAAAGTTAACTATTCAGGCTACACCTCCTTATTCTTTGTTTAATAATACAAATTATGTTGTTGCAACCGATAAAGAGAAGTATCGCTTTACTGAATATCATAAATGGAAATTTGAATCTCAATGGTTCCAAAGAATATATGGTAAATTGATATTTAAAGCACAAGCTCAATTCGGATTTCTAGGTGTTTATAATCAAGCTGTAGGACAGTCAGCATTTGAGCGATTTAAGTTGGGTGGTGATGGTATGCAAGGTTTCGACTTCCTTCAAGGATCTGAAATTATTGCCATGCGTGGATATGCTAATAATTCAGTTATTCCTGCAGGAGCTGACCCAAGAATCGCACAGGGTTCTGGAAGCCCTATTTTCAATAAATATGTAATGGAGCTAAGGCACCCAATTACTGCTAGTCAGAGTGCAACAATTTTTGTTCTTGCTTTTGCTGAAGGTGGAAATACATGGAATAGTTTCAGAAATTTTGCTCCATTTAATATCAGAAGAACTGCGGGTGTTGGTGCAAGGGTATTCCTTCCGATTTTTGGATTGTTAGGAATAGATTATGGTTTTGCCTTCGATAAAATACCTGGTCTGCCAGACAATGGAAGAAATCCTTTTACGTTTAGTATTTCTCAAGCTATGAATGGAGGCTTTAACTAAATTACTTAATTATGATAATAAAGTAAATAGAAAAAGTCGTCTTAAATAGCTTTGAGCTTAATTTTAAGATTTTTAAATTGGATTTTGAACTTTAAAATATTCTTCAATTCGCAAAATAATTATACAGAAATGAAAAAAATCGTTATAATCGCATTATTATTAGTTCTTTCAGGAGTTGAAGGATATGCACAGCGATTCGCTTATGTTGATAGTGATTATGTTTTGAACTATATTCCAGAGTATAATTCAGCACAGAAGCAGCTTGATGCCTTATCAGAGCAATGGCAAAAGGAAGTTGATATTAAATTTGCAGCTATTGAAGATATGTTCAAAGCTTATCAAGTAGATCAAGTATTGCTGAATGGTGAAATGCGCAAAAAACGTGAAGACGAAATAATACAGAAGGAACAAGAAGCAAAGGAATTCCAGCGATTGAAATTTGGATTTGAAGGTGAACTTTTTCAAGTCCGTTCTAAATTGATAAAACCAATTCAGGACCGTGTTTCGAAAGCTGTTCAATCAATTGCTGAGGCACAACAACTGGATATGATATTTGATAAAAATAGCGAGATTACGCTTTTGTATGCAAATCCGCGTTTAGATAAAAGTAATGATGTTTTAACAAAACTAGGCTACAAGCCAGGTACAACCAAATAAATAAAATCTCACTAACCATAAACAAAAACAGACTACAAAAAAACAATGAAAAATTTACTAAAAATAGGAGTGCTTGCAGTAGGAATGATACTTTCAGTGAATGCGGCAAATGCACAGCAAAAACTTGGTCATATTAATTCGGCAGATCTTTTACAAGCAATGCCAGAAATGAAGGCTGCAGATGCTAGTTTCCAAACCTACGCTAAGGCAAAACAAACATCACTTGAGTTGATGGGAGCAGAGCGTCAAAAACTTGTAACTACTTATGAAGAGAAATACAAAACGCTAAGTGAAGCCAATAGAGTTGTTCTAGAGAAAGAATTAACAAGTCTTGGTGGTACAATTCAAGATCTTGAGAAACGTATTACAGAAGCTCAAGAAAAAGCTCAAGAAGAGTTAACAGCAAAACGTTCTGAACTTTATCAGCCTGTTTTTAAGAAAGCAGAAGATGCAGTTAAAGCTGTTGCGAAAGAAAAGGGCTTTGCTTATGTATTTGATGTTTCACAGCCAGGAGTGATTTACTTTGATGGTGGTGATGATTTAATTAACCTAGTTAAAACTAAATTGGGTATTGCAGCTACTCCTGCAGCCAAATAATTAGTAAGATCTATATAAAAATGCGAGGCTATTTGCCTCGCATTTTTTTTTGTTCAAAAATTTGATTTTGCTAATTATACCTTCTATTCGTGATTGGTTCAAAATAATATTCTATTTTTGGGAATGAGTTCAGCACTACCCATTGGGATTTTTGATTCTGGTATCGGGGGACTTACAGTGGCCAATGCCATTCGCAAGATTCTGCCTAAAGAACAATTAATATACTTCGGCGATACAGCCCACATGCCTTATGGGGATAAGTCGCCAGAAGCAATAAAATTTTATAGCCTTAAGATTGCTAAGTTCTTGTTGGATAAAAAATGCAAATTGATTTTAATTGCCTGCAATACGGCCTCTGCGCATGCTTATCATGAACTTCTTCATTTCTTGGGGGATAAAGTTCCAATTGTAAATGTAATTGATCCTGTGGTTGAATTGCTTGCTAGCTCATCTAAGCATGGAAGAATTGGGGTGATTGGAACAAAGTCAACGATTCGCTCTGATATTTATGCAAAAAAATTTAAGTCTATAAATCCTGAAATTCAAGTATCTTCCTTGGCTACACCATTATTAGCTCCTATGATTGAGGAAGGTTTTTTTAATAATACAATCAGTAATACTGTTATTAACTCTTATCTATCTTCCTCGAAATTGAAAAAGATTGATAGTCTAATATTAGCATGTACCCATTATCCCCTGATAAAGCCTGAAATACAAGCTTTTTACAAAGGTAAGGTGGAAATTATAAATACTGCTGAAATTGTTGCTCAGCATCTTAAAGAACGTTTAACTAGTCTCGAACTACTTAATACTGGCCCGATAAAAAAACATCAATTCTATATTTCTGATTATACACCATCTTTTGCTACTAGCACGCGCTTGTTTTTTGGTGAGAAAATTCATTTATCTTATAAGCCAATCTGGGACTAAGTTTTATAGCATGAATTACACTGCAATTTTACCCAGATTATTTAAGTTTGTATACATAAAGCATATAAATTGAATTTCTATCTGACATACATACTAGTTGCAAGTGCATTATTTGTGTTTACTTCCTTGTTTACCTTGTTTGCTGTGTATTCAGAGCGTAAAATTTCCGCTTTTATACAGGATCGTTTAGGACCAATGGAAGTTGGTAAATATGGTTCCTTGCAGTCATTTGCTGATATTCTAAAAATGCTCCAAAAAGAGTTTATAATCCCAAAAGCCGCAGATAAAGTCCTTTTTATTTTAGCTCCAATCATCATATTTGTCTCAGTTTATTTAGGATTTGCGGCATTGCCATGGGCTCCGGGACTTATTCCAGCGTCTCTAAACCTAGGTATTTTCTATATTTTTGCCATTCTATCCGTTGAAACTCTTGGTATTTTAATGGCAGGGTGGGGCTCGAATAATAAATATGCTCTGCTTGGCTCTATGCGCTCCGTTGCTCAAATGGTTTCCTATGAAATCCCTGCCGGCATCTCAATTTTATCGGTTATAATGATTTCTCAAACCTTAAATTTACAAGAAATTACAATCAAGCAAGGCATTCTTTCACTAGAGTCGGTTAAGTTTTTTGGTATTTGGGAGGTAAAGACAATTGGTGGATTTTTTGCTTGGAATATTTTTCAGGCACCTCATCTTATTCTAGCGTATCTTATTTATTTTATTGCCTCCTTGGCCGAATGTAATCGTGCACCCTTTGATATTCCTGAAGCTGAATCTGAACTGGTTGGTGGTTTTCATATTGAGTATTCGGGATTGAGGTTTGCATTTATATTTTTAGCCGAATACTCCATGATGTTTTTAGTCGGGATGATTGGCGTAGTTCTTTTTCTTGGCGGATGGAATAGTCCGCTGCCTAATATTAACAAGCTACCTCTTGCAAGTTGGACAACAGGAATGGGCTGGGGAATATTCTGGGTTCTTTTTAAGACATTGGCAGTAGTGGCGGTGCAAATTTGGATTAGATGGACTCTGCCACGCTTTCGTGTAGATCAATTGATGAGTTTTTGTTGGAAAGTTTTAACTCCACTCGCATTTTTGTGCATGCTCATTTCCGGAATTTGGCGATTAACCATGATGTAATACCATTGAAATTATATTGATAATTTTAATTAAAAATAGGCTTAAATAATAAGCCATATAAAATGATAAGAACAGTACTAAATGTGTTTAATACAGTTATTAAAGGCTTAAGATTAACGCTAGGTCACATTTTTGCTGCAACAGAAAGCAGAAAGGTGAAAGCAATATCCGATCCCAACTATTTCTCGCAAAAGTCAGGTATTACCACTATACAATATCCGCATGTAAAGCTGCCTGTTCCGGACGTTGGGCGATATCAACTGGATGTGGAAATGGACGACTGTATTGTTTGTGATCTTTGTGCCAAGGTATGCCCCGTTGATTGTATTGAGATTGAGAGTATTAAGTCTACCGAAGCAATTGGTAAAACCTCTGATGGTACCACCAAAAGACTATATGCAGCAAAATTCGATATCGATATGGGAAAATGCATGTACTGTGGTTTATGCACGGTCGTTTGCCCCACAGAATGTATTGTAATGACTGATACTTATGATCGGAGTATGTCTGACTTAAGCGAAATGACCTATAAGTTTTCAGATATGACCGCTGAAGAGGCCGATGAAAAGCGTTCAGCACTTGAAAAACTTAATGCCGACCGACTTGCAGCAAAACAAGTAAGCATGCTTCC
>NZ_JBIILQ010000044.1:0-14894 GCF_044232565.1 Daejeonella sp.
GTTAGCACACTTTTTCCATGAACACGGGTCACCTGGCTAGCAAGAACTGGAATTTCAAATCCATCATCATCTGTTACTGCAATTGTATCTTCATCAATAATTCGAGTTATTATTCCTTCTCTTCGTTCATTTACAAATCGAACAAATTCACCTAATTTATATTTCATAATTATTGCATTTATATAGTGAGTGCAAATCTATTAAAATTAGCTGCCTTTAAATCTTATTTCAATTTTGGCTAAATAAACGTTATTGCTTGGTACCTTTGATTAATAAATAAAATATTTTATGAATCCAGACCCACTTCATGGTAAAACCTTAGAATCGATTCTAACATATTTAGTTGATTTATATGGATGGGAACAACTTAGTTCCATTATTAGAATTAATTGTTTTATAGACAATCCGAGTATTAACTCAAGCTTAAAATTTTTAAGAAAAACTGATTGGGCTCGTAAAAAGGTGGAAGAGTTGTATATAAAGACCATAAAAAGTCAACCAAATTAAGCCAAATATTGTTCTATTATATTTTTTTCTGCCTCTAATTGCCTTAAAATAATGATATTTGAACAACCAAATTATTAATCATGAATAATATAAAATTATTTTTACCTGCTTTGTTATTGTTTTTTGTTGCTTGTAATCAGGTTGAGCAAAAAAATGAAGAAACAACAAAAAATGATTCTACTAGCGTTTCTAAACCTGTAGATATTGAGCTGAAAGATGCTAATACCGACTTAGCTTATGATCAATATTTAAAATTGAAAGATGTACTTGTTTTATCTGATTCAACTCAGACTCAAAGTGCTGCAAAAGATCTTGCAAGTACACTTGCTAAAATTACGGGTACTGAAAATATTACTAAAATGGCCACAGATATGGCCTCAGAAGTATCTCTATCTAAACAAAGAATTATATTTACTACACTTAGTACTGAATTGATTACTATGTTTAAAAAAGCAGAAATTACATCAGGAAGCATGTTTGTTCAGTATTGTCCGATGGCAAATGAAGGAGAAGGTGGATACTGGCTTGCCTCTGAAACTGAGATAAGAAATCCTTATTATGGAGATGAAATGCTCAATTGCGGTGAAGTTAAAGAAGCTATTGAAAAAAAATAATTTCTCAAAGTAATTTTTAAATTCTAGTTTTTAGCATTCATTTTTGATTTTCTTTTCAATAAATGAACAATTATCATTTTTTAACAGAAATATTGCAAATCATTTTATTAAAAATAGCTCAAAAATGAGCTTATTTATTAGTTTTGTGTTATAACCATTTTATAATATTATGTCGGAATTAGCATCCTTAAAAATAGGAGAAAAAACATACGAACTGCCAATTATAACCGGTACTGAGGGCGAAAAAGCCATTGATATTTCAAAATTACGAGATGTAAGTGGTTTTATTACCCTCGATTCTGGTTATAAAAATACAGGCGCAACAAAAAGTGCAATCACCTATTTAGATGGTGAGGAAGGAATATTAAAATATAGAGGTTACGGCATCGAGGAATTGGCTGAGAAATCAACTTTTCTTGAAGTGGCTTATTTATTGATTTATGGAAATCTTCCTGATCAAACTAAGTTAAATGCTTTTCAGTCTGATATTTCCAGACATACGCTGATTCATGAGGATATGAAGAAGTTTTTTGATGGTTTCCCATCAAAATCGCATCCTATGGGTCAGTTATCCTCCCTAATTTGCTCACTATCATCATTTTATCCTGAATCTTTAAATTCTAAGCAAACTGCAGAAGAGCAAAATTTAACGATTATAAAGCTTCTTGCAAAGATGACTACCGTTGTTTCTTGGATATACAAGAAATCTTTGGGTCATCCAATAATCTATCCTCAGAATAACCTTGATTATGTAAGTAATTTCTTAAACATGACTTTCGGGCAGCGTACTGAAGTGATAGAAATTGATCCGGTTATCGTTAAAGCTATGAATGTATTGTTTATACTACATGCAGATCATGAACAGAATTGCTCAACCTCAACGGTTCGTATCGTAGGATCATCAGAGTGCAATTTATATGCTTCAATTTCAGCGGGTATTTCTGCCTTATGGGGTCCATTACATGGTGGCGCTAATCAGGCTGTTATTGAAATGCTTGAGTCAATTAAGAATGATGGTGGTGATACGGATAAATGGATAAACAAAGCAAAGGATAAAAATGATAGTTTCCGATTAATGGGATTCGGTCATCGTGTGTATAAGAATTTTGATCCACGAGCTAAAATCATAAAAAAAGCTTGTGATGATATCCTTGAAAAATTAGGTATTAACGATCCTGTTTTAGAAATAGCTAAGAAACTTGAGGAAGCAGCGCTTAATGATCCTTATTTTGTGGAACGTAAGCTTTATCCAAACGTTGACTTCTATTCGGGTATTATTTATCGTGCCCTTGGATTCCCAACAGATATGTTTACTGTACTTTTTGCCCTTGGTCGTTTACCGGGTTGGATCGCTCAGTGGAAGGAAATGCGTGAAAATAAGGAGCCAATTGGCAGACCGCGACAAATTTTTACTGGAGAGGTTGTTCGCGAATATGTAGAATTAGCGAAACGCTAGTGTGATAACAAAAAAATCCGGTGAAATTAATTTCACCGGATTTTTTTTGTGTTAAATATTTTAGAAAATAGTACAATTTACATTAATATCCCAGCAATCGTTGCTGATAAGTAGGATGCAAGAGTACCACAAATTAATGCTCTCATACCTAATTTAGCCAGGTCTGTTCTTCTTTCTGGAGAAAGCTCTCCAATTCCGCCAACTTGAATGGCAATTGAACTAAAATTAGCAAAGCCGCACAATGCGAAACTGGTGATAACGATTGTTTTTTGATCAAGCGTTTCTTTGATTTTTACTAAGTCAAGGTAGGCTACAAACTCATTGATAACCATTTTGGTGCCCATTAAAGAACCTGCAACTTGAATATCTTTCCCGGGTACTCCCATTGCATAAGCGAATATTGAGAATAGAGTGCCTAATATTTGATTTAGACTTAATGTTTGTAGGTTAATGCCAATAAATGAAAGCGACATTCCTAAACTACTTAAACCAAGTCCAATTTTACCTAAAACAAAATCCACTAAAGCGATAATAGCAATAAATCCAATTAGCATGGCTACCACATTTAAACCAACTTTTAAGCCATCGCTTGCACCATGAGAAATAGCATCTACTAAGTTTGCGTTTGTTTTTTTAATTTCAAGTGATACTCTTCCCTTAGTCTCTGAAATTTCAGTCTCGGGCCAAACTATTTTAGAAATAACAAGGGCAGCCGGAGCGGCCATCAAACTAGCAGCAATTAAATATTCGGCTGGAACACCCATAGCAATGTAAACAGCCATTACGCCACCGGCAATACAAGCCATACTTCCGGTCATTGATGCCAAAAGCTCAGACATGGTCATCCCTTTTAAATAAGGCTTAATCATTATTTGAGCCTCCACCTGACCCACAAAGGCACTCGCAACATTAGATAAGGCTTCAGACCCAGAAACGCCCATAAGCTTATAAACAATCATTGCTATGAATTTTACAATTCTCTGCATGATTCCAAGATAATATGCAACACTAACTAAAACCGCCACAAATATAATTGTGGGGATAATGTTGAAGAAAAAGATAAACTCATTTCCAGCTCCAAAAGCTTTTCCCATATTGACGGAATTAACCAATGGGCCAAAGACAAATTCAGCTCCTTTTTGGGAAAAATTCAGGATTTTAGTAACTGCAGATCCTAACCATGAGAAAATTGCTTTTCCTACCGGAACTTTAAGAATGAAAATTGCTAGGGATAATTGAATGGCTATTCCTGAAAATACCAATCTGTAATTAATCGCTTTCCTATTATTAGACATTAAAAAGGCGATACCAAAAATTAAAACAACGCCAATAAGACCGGTAAATCTTTCCATAGAATCTATAAAACTGAATTAATCGCGAAATTTAGGAATAAGATTTATAAATAATGATTTAATTCGAAAATTCATGAAGATTTCCGTCTAGAAAGTTCATCGCGAATATTTGCAGCCTTTTCATAAGCTTCTTCTGCAAGTGCATCTTTAAGCTTATTTTTTAATTCATCTTCAGAAAGTGAACTATAGTTTAAAGTAGTGCTTGCTACCTTCTCTTCTTTTGGTGCGTCAATATTTTCAAGAAATACAAACTCATTTCCTTCAATAACAATACCTGCACTTGCTAAAATAAATTCATATGTATAGATAGGACAATTAAATCGCACGGATAATGCAATTGCATCCGATGTTCTAGCATCAATTTCGCTAGTTTTTTTACCATCTGAACAAACTAGTTTGGCATAAAATATTCCATCAACTAAATTGTAAATAATTACTTCTTGTATATTTAAGTGATAATTTTCAGCTAATGATTTAAAAAGATCATGAGTTAATGGCCTGCTAGGAGTCATTTTTTCAATTTCAATTGCAATGGCTTGTGCCTCAAAACTCCCTATTATTATAGGTAATCTTCTGCGCCCATTCACTTCGCCCAAAACTAATGCATAAGCACCAGATTGTGTCTGACTATAGGATAAGCCTACAATATCTAGTTTAATCTTTTTCATAAAAAAAAGCCTAAAGGATTAGGAATTAAAATCAAAAAATGAATTTAAGAATGTGCTTTATAAGCTTTTACTGCCTCTATTAATTTAGGAACTACATCAAATGCATCCCCAACAATACCATAATCAGCCACTTTAAAAAATGGCGCCTCAGAATCCTTATTAATTACTACAATAGTTTTGGATGAACTTACACCAGCAAGGTGTTGAATGGCACCAGAAATTCCAATTGCGATGTACAAATTCGGACTTACCGCTATACCAGTCTGACCAACGTGTTCCTCATGAGGTCTCCAGCCTGCATCAGAAATAGGTTTTGAACATGCTGTTGCCGCACCAAGTAATTTGGCGAGTTCTTCAATCATAGCCCAATTTTCAGGGCCTTTCATGCCACGTCCAGCTGAAACGACTAATTCTGCATCTGGCAGAGCTATTTTATCACTTGCTCTAACTATTTCAGATACCATGGTGCGAAAATCTGATTCCTTCAATGCTGGAACAAAATTTTCAACTATTGCACTCTCATTACTTTCATTAATTTGAAAAGAGTTTGGATTTAAGGCAATTACCTTAATTGCGGATGTTAATTCGATTGTTGCAAAGGCTTTCCCTGAAAAGGCAGATCTTTTTATTGTAAATATATTATTATCAGTTTTAGGAAGCTCAACAGCGCCATCTGCTAATCCTGCGCTCAATTTTACCGCAATACGTGGAGAAAGCCCTTTGCCAGTAAATGAATTAGATAAAATTACAACACTAGCATCCTCTTTATTTGTTGCTTCAGCGATAATTGAAGCATAAGCTTGGTTAACAAAGCTTTTCAATTGATCACTACTAACGTTTAGTACTTTTTTGGCGCCATAATTACCAAGTTTACTCAAGTCACTAGGATTAACTTCCCCAATGGAAATGGCAATTAATTCTGTATTTAACTGTTTTGACACAGCAGCGGCATATGAAACTACTTCAAATGTGGATTTTTTAAACTTACCACCTGTATTCTCAACGTATACTAAAACTGACATATTAATTAGTTTAGCCCTTTAAAGGGATTTAAATTCGATGATATATTGATTAAATAACTTTTGCTTCTGAATGCAATAGATTAACAAGTTTTTCAGCTTCGTTATCTGAAAGCATTGTTACAGATCCTCTAGGAGCTGGAACAGAGTAGGAAGTGTATTTTATTAATTGATCCACTGCTACCGCCTCTAAAACCTCTAGTGCTTTTGTTCTAGCAGACATTATACCACGCATATTCGGTATTTTAGATTCTGCTACACCCTCAGCACAACTTGCAACAAATGGGAATGAAACACTTAAAATCTCTTTACCACCTTCAATTTCACGAACAATATTTGCGTGATCATCATCAATATCAAGTTTTTTAATTATTGAAATGGATGGGATGTCTAATAATTCGCCAAGCATTGCTGCTATTTGTGAACCGTTATAGTCAATTGATTCACGGCCAGTTAGGATTATATCAAATCCCTTATCTTTAGCATAGTGTGCTATTTGATTGGAAACAAAATATGCGTCACGAGCTGTTGAATTAATACGAACTGCATCGTCTGCACCAATAGCCAATGCTTTTCTAATTGTTGGCTCAGCGCTAATTTCTCCAACATGAATTACTGTTACTGTTCCTTTGCCGTTTTCAGCTAATTCAATAGCCCTCGCCAAAGCGATTTCATCATAGGGGTTTAATATATATTGAACACCCGCTGCATTGAATTGTGTATTATCACTGCTAAAACTTATTTTTGCTGTTGTATCGGGAACATTACTGACACAAACTAATATTTTCATATAGATTTCTCTTTTTACAAATCTACTTAAAAAAGATATAAAAATGTATCAAATACGTATACAAAAGCTTTTAGATTTTCTTAAAAATGAACCTAATGATCCATTTTTAAAATATGCCTTAGCAACCGAATATTTGAGTCAGAATGATTTAGATAAATCTCTTTTCTATTTTGAGGATTTATTATCTAAACACCCTGATTATGTGGGTACTTATTATCATGTAGGTAAATTATATGAGCAGCTAAATAGAAAATCTGAAGCTCTACTTTCTTATCAAAAAGGAATGCAAATAGCTAGAAAATCTGGTGATAATCATGCTTTTTCGGAATTGCAAGCAGTTTACAATTTAGCTGCAGGTTTAGATTATGAAGACGATTAAAGATGATTTGGACCAAACGTCAATTATTATTTACTTATGATGTGATTTGGTTTACATTAACTGCTTTTGGCGGAGCTCAGGCGCATTTGGGCATGATGTTAAAAAATTTTGTTAAAAAAAGGCAATATATTTCTGAAACAGAATTGCTTGAGCTTAATGCTTTAACACAAATACTTCCTGGACCATCCTCTACACAAACCTTAATTGGTATAGCCTTTAAGGTTGGCGGATTACCAATGGCAATAATCACCTTTTTTATTTGGATAATTCCTTCAACTGCCTTAATGTGTTTAGCGGTTCTCAGCTACACATTTTTAGGTCAGAAAGAAAAATTTGAAAAAGTATTAGAATATATCCAGCCTATAGCTATTGGTATTGTTGGTTTTGCTGCATTTTCTTTTGCACGTTCTGTTTTAAAATCTCAAACCGCTATTTGGCTTGCAATAGGCTCTTTAATTGCGACTTTGATTTTAAGAAATGCCTATGCTTTCCCAATTCTAATTTTAATCGGTGGAATTGTTTCATCCACCATAGAAACCGCTGCCGAAGAGAATAATCTTAGGTTTAAGCTATTTTCTAATATAAATCCTCGTAAAATAAGCTATTTTATTGGTGTCCTTTTGTTTTTTGCTGCTCTAGGTGCTTTGATCAATCGAACTTCTCCTTTTAGTTTACCCATTCGTTTATTTGAGAATTTTTATAGGAATGGAATTATGATTTTTGGTGGTGGTCAAGTGTTGGTTCCATTTATGTATACTGAGTTTGTGGAGATGAAAGGCTATTTGGACTCCAATCAATTTTTGACTGGTTATGCTTTTCAGCAAGCTTTACCTGGTCCGACATTTTCCTTTACCGCATTTGTTGGTGGAATGACCTTAAGAAATGCTGATTATAATGTCTACGGACAAATTATGGGGGGTTTAATTGCTGTTTTTGGGATTAATTTACCGGGAATAATATTAATTCTATTTATAGTCCCATTTTGGAATGATTTGAAGAAGATTACTCGAATAAAAAACTCATTATCTGGCATTAATGCGGTATCTGTAGGTTTTATGATTGCAGCATTTTTTCTACTTTTAAAACCAGTAGGCACAGATTTTCTTTCAATTGGAATAGTAATTATTACTTTTCTATTGCTTCAGTTTACCAAGGTAAAAACCCCTTTAATAATACTATTAGGAGCTATTTTAGGGTTTTTTATCTGATAAATCGAGTATTTTTGCCTCTAAAAAAGTTGTTCATCATCCATATCATCCATTCTTGAAGGACGAATAATGAAGTTATTGGGTTTTTCGAAATCGTCAGATGGTGAAATTCCTGCAAATGGATTAGGTTTACTTCCAGATGGACTACTGAAATCTTCTTCTAAATCAACGAACTTCACAAATTTACCTATAAACCGGAGAGGAACGGTGCCTGTTTCTCCATTTCTATGCTTGGCAATAATAACTTCACCGATTCCTATGGTTGAGCGACCTTCTTCGTCTTCTGTTAATCCATAATATTCAGGTCGGTAAAGGAACAATACCATATCTGCATCTTGTTCAATTGATCCAGACTCCCTTAAATCGGATAGCATTGGCTTTTTACTTCCACCTGGGCGGTTTTCTACTGCACGACTCAGTTGAGAGAGTGCAATAACAGGTACATTTAATTCTTTTGCTACTGATTTTAACGCTCTTGAAATACTGCCAATCTCCTGTTCACGATTGCCACTTTTACCATCGCTTTTACCATGCATCAATTGGAGGTAGTCGATAATGATCATTTGAATGTCGTACTGAGCCTTCAAGCGTCTGCATTTTGCTCTAAATTCAAAAATATTTAATGCTGGTGTATCGTCAATAAATAGAGGTGCTTCAGTTAATTTTCCGATTTTGGAATGTAGTTGCTGCCATTCCCATTCAGCTAAATGACCTTTTCTTATTTTTTCTTGTTCAATTTCTGTTTCACCCGAGATTAAACGATTGACAAGCTGAACGGATGACATCTCCAAAGAAAAGAACACCACAGGCTTATTAAATTGCACTGCCGCATTTCGTGCACAACTCAATACAAAAGCGGTTTTACCCATGGCAGGTCTTGCAGCAATTATCACCAGATCAGATGGCTGCCAACCAGAGGTAATTCTATCAAGTGCGGTAAATCCAGAGGCTACACCTGTTAAACCGTCAACCTTATCCTTTATTTTTTCAAGATTTTCTAATGATTCACGAATAATCTCATCCATTTTTCTGGAGTCTCTTCGTAAATTATTTTGTGCTATATCAAATAAATTCTTCTCTGCATGATCAAGTAAATCAAAAATATCTGTGGTATCCTCATAAGATTTACTGATAATTTCTGTAGAAATTCGAATCAGTTCCCTTTGGATGAACTTTTGTGAAATAATTCGAGCATGGTATTCAATATTGGCTGCCGATGACACTCGGTTGGTAAGCTCGGTTATGTAATAGGCACCACCTATCATTTCTAAATCGCCCTGCTGACGAAGTTGAGCTGTAACTGTTAGGATATCAATTGGAGACGATTTTTGGAAAAGAAATTGAATAGCTTCGAAAATCTTTTGATGGCTATCCTTGTAAAATACAGCAGGATTTAAAATATCAATTACTGCTGATAATGCATCTTTTTCAAGCATTAGAGCACCCAGAACCGCTTCTTCAAGATCTAAAGCTTGTGGCGGCAATTTCCCTAAACCACTAGCCATTGTGCTTAACTTATTTCTACGGTCAGCAGAAAATGTACCCTTCGTGCTTTTATTGTATTCCTGTTCCTGATCTAAACTCATAACAACAAAAGTATATAAAAATTAGAGCAGTAAAGTTTAAGTTTTTCACACTCAAATTTTGAATTATTTATTTGGTGTTAATATGAAAATATAAATCAAGTATGTTATTAACATAAAAACAAAAAAAAATGTTGATATCTTATAAAATCATATTCAAATTATCACAATCGTAATGTTAATAAGTTTTTATCATGTTAATAAACTATCATCTTGTACATTATAAAACTACTATCTTCTACTAAAAGGGAAATTATATTTACCTTCACCAAATAATATTAGCAAAAATGAACAGTAGCCCTTTTAAAAGAAAACGTGAGTATGAAGTTCATGAATCAAACCAAATGGTTTTTGGAATTCGTGCCATTATTGAGGCTATTAAAAGTGGTAAAGAAATTGAGAATTTATTTTTGCAAAGAGGGCTAACTGGAGGTATAATACTTGAGTTACGTACGCTATTAAAAGATCAAGAAATTGGATTTCAACTAGTTCCTATTGAAAAACTTAATCGCTTAACGACTAAAAATCATCAAGGTGCTGTTGCCTTTATCTCTCCAATAAGCTACGACAAAATTGAAAACATCATACCCCTTATTTATGAAAGGGGCGAGGTGCCTTTGGTTTTAATTTTAGATGGTATTACGGATGTTCGTAATTTTGGAGCAATTGCTAGGACTGCCGAATGCGCTGGTGTACATGCCATTATAGTTCCTGCAAAAGGATCTGCACAAATTAATCCAGATGCTATTAAAACCTCTGCAGGTGCACTTTACAAAATCCCTGTTTGCCGTCATGAAAGTCTGCTGAAGACCGCTAAATTTCTTCAAGAATCTGGATTACAATTAGTTGCATGTACAGAAAAAACCAACGACTTTCTATATCAACCAGATTATACCGTTCCAACAGCTATTATCATGGGTTCTGAAGAAACTGGTATTTCAACTGATTTAATTCGTGTTTCAGATCACCTTGCCAAAATTCCAATGTTTGGAGAAATCGAATCATTAAACGTGTCAGTTTCTGCTGGTGTTTTATTGTATGAAGCCATCAGACAAAAGCTTGCTGCTAAATAAATTCAGTTCCGAATCTCTGTTTAACATCAGCAACAATTTGCTTAATTTCTTGTTCCTTATCTCTGGGACAGATTAAGATGGTGTTGTTTTCTTCCACTACAATAAAATCGTGTAGGCCTTGCAGGACAAGTAGTTTATCTTTTGAAACATTAACCATACAATTAGAAGAATCGTACATTATTACTTTTTCTGAAGGAATTACAGCATTTCCAACATAATCTTTTTCTGATATATCATAAATTGATGCCCAGGTACCAAGATCTGACCAACCGAATTCAGCTGGTAAAACATAAACATTATCAGCTTTTTCCATGATTCCATAATCTATAGAAATATTGGTACATTGTGAAAATGCTGATTGTACAAAATCTGCCTCTTTTTCGCTGTTGTAAACTAATTCACCTTCTTTAAAAATATCATTTATTTCAGGCAGATGTATTTCGAATGAATTTAGAATGTTCTTTACCGACCAAACAAAAATTCCTGCATTCCACAGGAAATCACCACTTTGAACGAATGTTTTGGCAATTTCGAGGTTAGGTTTTTCAGTAAATGTCTTTACTTTAAAGAAATCCTCTCCGATTTTTGAAGTATTATACTGAATGTAACCATATCCTGTGTCAGGTCTTGATGGTTTTATTCCTAGGGTAATTAAACAGTCGTTTTCAATTGCCGTATCTAATGATAATTTAATGCAGCGTGTAAATTCATCCGAATCAATTATTAAATGGTCTGATGGAGAAACTACAATCGCAGCATCTGGATTAATTTTGCGAATTTTATGACTTCCATAGGCAATGCAAGGGGCTGTATTGCGCATAATAGGCTCAGCAAGTATTTGTGATTGATCGATACCTGGAAGCTGCTCCATCACAAGATTCACATAATTTTCATTCGTTAAAATGAAAATATTTTCTTTAGGAACGATTTTTAAAAAACGATCGAAAGTTTGCTGAATTAGTGTTTTGCCTGTCCCCAAAATATCAATAAATTGTTTTGGGTGTGAAGTGCGACTCAAAGGCCAGAATCTACTGCCAATACCACCTGCCATTATTAGGACGTAATGATTTTTCATAGTTGTTTTAAATATTAAATTATCCCTTCGTTTAAAAGATCATGAAGGTGAATGAATCCCTCAAACTTGTTTTCTGAACCTACAAGAATTTGGGTAATATTATTAACGCGAAGAATTTCAAGTGCGTTGACGGCAAGTTCGTTCTTATCGATATATTTTGGAGATTTTGTCATGATGTTTGCAGCTGTTAAACCATCAATACTTGTATTATTGTTTAACATCCTACGGATATCACCATCGGTAATAATTCCACTTAGTTTCCCATCATCTACAACAGCTACAGCTCCAAGTCTGTTTCTGGTAATTTCTATGATAACCTCTTTTACGGTAGCTGATGAATTAACAGAGGGCTTCTCGTTTTGTGAAGCTAAAGTTTCAACTGTTAAGTATAATCGCTTTCCTAAGGATCCTCCAGGATGATATTTAGCGAAATCTGAACTGCTAAACTCGCGGCATTCAAGTAAACAAACTGCCAAAGCGTCACCCATAGCCAATTGTGCAGTGGTACTAGTGGTTGGAGCTAGGTTATGAGGGCATGCTTCCATTTCTACTGATGTATCAAGCAGCCAGTTGGCCTCTTTTGCTAAAAAAGAGTTTTTATCGCCTGCCATTGCGACAAGTTTATTTCCACCTTGTTTCAATAATGGCACTAATACCTTAATTTCGGGTGTATTGCCGCTTTTTGAAATACAGATAACTAAATCATTTTGCTGAATCATGCCTAAATCACCATGAATGGCATCTGCAGCATGCATAAATATTGCTGGAGTGCCTGTGGAATTAAAGGTTGCGACAATTTTTTGGGCAATTATTGCACTTTTTCCTATCCCTGTTAGTATAACACGTGCTTTTAGGTACAAAATTTGATGTACTATTTCTGAAAAATCATCGTTCAATTGTGTTGAAATTCGATTTATGCCTTCCGCTTCAATTTGCAGCGTCTTTCGTGCTATTTCTAATATTTCAATTTTGCTTTTCAAATGATTTTTTTTAATAAATTGATATTTAACCGCAAAAATATGTTATTTTGAATATTATTATGACCTATTTTCAATTTTTTCCAGCTAAATAATGGAAATAAACAAATCGTTATTCGATAATTTACAGAATTTTTTTGGCTTTGATAACTTTAAAGGTGATCAGGAAGCCATTATTACTAGTATACTGCAAAGGAAAGATACCTTTGTAATTATGCCAACAGGTGGAGGAAAATCCATTTGTTATCAGTTGCCTGCACTTATGAGTGAGGGCACTGCCATAGTTATTTCACCATTGATTGCTTTAATGAAAAATCAAGTGGATCAATTAAGGGCTTTTGGTGGTACAGATAGTATTGCACATTTTTTAAACTCATCTCTCAATAAATCTGAAATTACTAAAGTTAAGGAAGATGTAACAAGTGGTGAGACTAAGTTACTTTATGTTGCTCCTGAATCTTTAACTAAGCAAGAAAATATTGACTTTTTAAGAGGGATATTAATTTCCTTTGTTGCTGTTGATGAAGCCCATTGTATTTCGGAATGGGGACATGATTTTAGACCTGAATATCGTAGAATTAGGCAGGTAATTGATAATATTGGTGATAATATTCCAATTATTGCCCTCACTGCAACCGCAACGCCAAAAGTTCAACAGGATATACAAAAAAACTTGCAGATGAATAATGCAGTTCTTTTTAAATCATCCTTCAACCGGCCTAATTTATTTTATGAAGTTAGAGCTAAGCGTAATGTAATTAAGGAAATTGTTAGGTATGCTAAGCTAAATTCAGGAAAATCAGGAATAGTTTATTGTTTGAGTCGTAAAAAGGTGGAGGAAGTAGCTGAAGCATTAAAACTCAATGGAATTAAAGCATTGCCGTATCATGCCGGACTAGATCCTAAAACGCGTGCAGAAACTCAGGATAATTTCTTGATGGAAGATGTAGATGTTATTGTAGCTACGATCGCTTTTGGTATGGGAATAGATAAGCCGGATGTTCGATATGTTATTCATCATGATATTCCAAAGAGTATGGAAGGCTATTACCAAGAGACAGGTCGCTCTGGTCGTGATGGTGGTGAGGGAATATGTGTGGCTTTCTATTCACAAAAAGATATTGAAAAACTTACCAAGTTCATGAAGGATAAACCTGTTTCCGAAAGAGAAATAGGTACGCAGATTTTAAAAGAGGTTATTGATTATGCAGAATCATCTGTATGTAGGCGAAAACAAATCCTTCATTATTTTGGTGAAAATTTTAACGAAACAGGATGTGATAATATGTGCGATAATTGTCGCCATCCTAAAAAATATTTTGATGCTGAAGCCCCACTTTTAAAAGTATTGACACTTATAAGGGATCTTGGAGAAAAGTTTGACGATCTGTATATGATCAACATAATGATGGGAGTTGAAACTTCCCAAATTAGTTCTTATGAGCATAGTAAGCTGCCTGTTTTTGGTTCTGGTAAAGAAGATGGAGAAATCCTTTGGAAGTCTTTAATGCGTCAAATGCTTCTTAATAATTATGTATTCAAGGATATTGATAATTATGGTCTTTTAAAACTTACAAAATCGGGAATTGCATTTATTGAAAACCCTCATTCAATTAAATTTATTCTTAATTATTTAATGGATGTGGCTGAAGATGAAGTTGAAGAATCTCAACAACAAAGTGGAACTTTAGATACCCAGTTGCTCCAAATGTTGAAGGATTTGAGGAAAAAAATTGCCAAGCAAAAAAGCTTGCCTCCTTTTGTGATTTTTCAAGATCCTTCGCTTGATGAAATGTGTACTCACTATCCTGTTTCTCTTGATGAACTTAAACAAATTCAAGGTGTAGGCTCTGGAAAAGCAATGAAATTTGGTCAGTCCTTCATCGACCTAATTAAAAAATATGTTGATGAAAATGATATTGATCGTCCTGTAGATTTAATCATTAAAACTGCTGCAAATAAATCAGCTTTAAAGGTTTCTATTATTCAAAATATTGACCGACAAATTTCATTGGAGGATATTGCCTCTGCGAAAGGAATTTCATTTGATGAAATCTTAAAGGAGCTTGAAACCATTGTTAATTCTGGTACAAAGCTTAATCTCAATTATTATATCGATGAAGTAATTGAGGATGATAGGCAGGAAGAAGTATTCGATTACTTTAAATCGACTGAAACTGATTCTATTGAAGA
>NZ_JBIILQ010000222.1:0-4521 GCF_044232565.1 Daejeonella sp.
TACTCCTAAAAGGTAGTCGGGCCATAATTTACCTGAGGTTTTTATTGTTTTGATATCGCATTCAAAATCATCTTGAAAGTCTAGCGAGTGTATTTTTATTAATCCATCATTACGCTTTTGTATGCCTAGGTAAATGGCTTTATTAATTGCAGCTGGAAGCACATATCCTAGATTATAGTCAGTATGCTCACCTATCAGATTGATTCTTCCCGGCGAACGAACTATTAGGGGTTCCTGAGCGAAAAGCTCTTGAAATTTCACTTTTATATTATCCGGGTAATTGGAAATAGGAATCATTTTTTTGCGCGTTCTATTTTCAAATATCTTCTTTTATTCCCGTTTTTTAATGGGTGCTGGATTTTTATTGTTATTTGATTTTTTAGGACGATAAAGGCAGATTTTTTATTAGTATTTAACTCGATTTTTTTATATATATATTTGTCTGATGACTAAATAAAATATATTCCCATTAATCTATTATCATGACACAATTCTATACAATATTGGTTTTAAACTTGATTTTAATGTTTCTTTCAATTATATCAATCAAAACTCTTTATTCCAATAAATTAATTGACAAATCTAATAGAAACTCACTTATACTTATATCTGTTTTATTTCCAATTGGTGGAATTATTACAATCGTTTTGAAATATAGAAGAATGATAAATCATTTGGCAATATTAAAAGATATTAATTCAAAGTAAATTAACGTTGTTCGTACAAAAAAATTTAAAAAGGGGGATGTTTTTACAAGCCCTTTTTTGTTTACATCAACTCATCAAACGAGCGATAAATTTGTGCTCTTAACCGCTAGGACCCAAATTTTCCTATGATTTGTAGCTTTTTATGAGGGTAAAATTTATGTTTTATCATCATAATTCATTTTTATTATTTCTAAATTTGCATTCTAATTCCTATACATGAGATTTTCCCCTATTATACTTTCCTTCTTTTTATTAATCAATCCAATTATAGTATTTGCTCAGAAAACATATACTTTAACTGGGACGGTTGCGAAAGAGGAAATTGATGTGCTTTATTTAACTAAAAGTAATTTCTTCCAAGCTGCATCCAGCTCTAAGGCAGAAAAAATAGCGGTAGTAAACGGTAAATTTAGTATATCAGGCCCAATTACTGAACCAATTCCGGTTTTTATTTCACTTAGTGAAGATTATCAAAAAGATGGAATTCAATCAAAGCAGTTTGTTTTAGATCAAGGGATTATCCGCATTGATATTAAAGCGAATCTTAGCGATGCTACCGTTGTTGGTTCGAAAGCTCATGATGATATTATTCGTTATAATTTAGAGCAAACTCCATATTCGGATAGCTTGAATGCGGTCAATCAGGAGGCTCAAAGAGTGTCGATGTCGGGATTACCTGCAGATTCTGTGCGTTCAATGTTTCGCAAACCATTCCGTAATGCAACAAATGCACTTACAGATTTTCAAAAGAATTTCGTTAAGAATAATCCTAGCTCCTATATTTCGCTTTTAATTATTCCCAATATAGTTAGTGCAACAAGTAATTTCGTGGAAGCGGAGGAGCTTTTAAATGCTTTAGATGATAATGTTGAGAGCACATCCACTGCGGTAGGTTTAAGAGAATACATTGCAGGACAAAAGAAAACATCAATTGGTTCTATTGCTCCTGAATTTGCGATGGCTGATAGCGCTGGGACTAAAATTGACTTATCCTCATTAAGAGGTAAATATGTGCTTTTGGATTTTTGGGCAGCTTGGTGTGGGCCTTGCCGACAAGAGAATCCGAATGTGGTGAATGCATTTAAAATGCATAAGAATAGTGGTTTTACCGTTTTTGGAGTATCCCTCGACAGAGATAGAAAAAGTTGGTTAAAAGCTATTAAGGATGATCAATTAGACTGGCAACATGTATCTGACCTTAAATATTGGGCTAATGAAGCTGCGCTTTTATATGGAATAAGTAGTATTCCCAGAAATTTCTTGTTAGGACCTGATGGTAAGATCATTGCTCGCGATTTACGCGGACAGGATTTACAAGATAAGCTTAAAGAAATTTTTCCTTTAAAGAAATAAGTAATTGTTTATTTAAGCTCCATTAGATCTACTCCGATATCTGGACGGAAGTAGCGACCATCAAAATAGATTCTACCGGCATCCGCAGTAGCACATTGTACGGCATCAAATAAATTATCTTGCAAAGAAGTAACGGCAATTACTCTACCGCCGCTCGACTTCACCAATCCATTTTCCAATTCTGTTCCTGCATGGAATGCAGTAGAATGCCTCATGTTTTCAATTCCCGAAATTACTTTCCCTTTGGAATATTCTCCGGGATAACCGCCTGCTACAATCATGACGGTTGCGGCAGTTTTTGAAGATATTTTTAGTTCTTTTTCTGATAAATTTTCATTTGCTACACCCAAAAAAAGATCAACTAGGTCGCTCTCAATTCTTGGGATCACGCTTTCAGTCTCCGGATCACCCATGCGCACATTGTATTCAATCACGTAAGGTTCTCTTCCCTGAGGAGTATCTGTAGCCATTAGGCCTATAAAAATGAATCCTTTATAAGGAATATTATCTTTTTTCAATCCCTCAACCGTAGGAATGATCACGCGGTCTTCCACCTTTTTCATAAATTCTGCATCCGCAAATGAAACTGGAGAAACAGAACCCATCCCGCCAGTATTTAGTCCGGTATCGCCTTCTCCAATACGTTTATAATCTTTGGCTTCGGGCAGAATTTTATAGCTTTTGCCATCTGTTAATACGAAAACAGAAAGCTCAATACCGGTTAAAAATTCTTCAATTACTACGGTGCTACTGGCTTCACCGAATTTAGCATCGGCAAGCATAGACTTAAGTTCTGCTTTAGCATCCTCTAATGTTTCACAAATCAGTACACCCTTTCCCGCTGCAAGTCCGTCGGCCTTTAAAACAATCGGGAGCTTTTGAGTCTCCAAATATGCTAAACCAGCGTCAAGGGTTGATTTATTGAAAGATTTGAATGCTGCTGTAGGAATACCATGTTTGATCATGAACTGCTTAGAGAAATCCTTACTTCCTTCAAGCTGTGCGCCATGCATTTGGGGACCAATAACAGGGATGTGCATTAGGTCTGGGTGGTTAAGAAAAAAATCATGAATGCCTTTTACTAGAGGCTCCTCAGGACCAACAAGCACCATTTTTACATGGTTTTTGAGCACAAACTCAGCTATGCCTTCAAAATCTGTTGGCTTGAGGTTTATATTTTCCCCAAAAGCGGAAGTTCCGGCATTTCCGGGAGCAATAAAAAGTTTTGTTAAGAGGCTGCTTTGTGTGATTTTAGAGGCGAAAGCACTTTCGCGTCCACCTGAGCCGAGTATTAGGATATTCATAGTGTAAAGATAAGTTGAAATAGTTAATGAGCAAGAAAATTTAGTTATCAGTTAGGAGTTATGAGTTGTCGGTTGTCAGGCTGGCGACATCTGCGGGAAAGAATAATTTATGCGGTGTCTGAGGTTCTCGAAGCCAGGATAGCGAAATTTGGAAGACCTTACAATAAATCTCCTGCAGATTTTCGCGGATTAGCGCAGATTAAATCTCGACTGTCCGTAGAATTAAGCGCAGCGTTTACGACTGTCCGTAGAGTTAAGCGCAGCGTCTCTACGGATTTATCAATGTAAGGAGTCTTTAGACTCCTCTACTCAATATAAAGTTTACGACTGTAAATCTAGACTCCCATCACACAAAATCAATTTTAATTAAGCCTTGGCCATTTCCATAATAATCAATACCCGATGAATATAAATAATCTTGTTCAAAATTTACAATTCCCGCCCTAATTGGGTTTTCATGCAAGTATTGCATTCTTGACATTAATATATCTTTCGTAGAACATTCTACTGGATGATTAGTTTGCTGCCAAAATTGAAAATTTTCATTTCGACTATTAAATTTACCTGCTTTCCCAAAAATCCATAGCATCCATTTTTTTCTACTTTCTTTAGGATTATTCTGAATGGCATTTATAATAGCATAAGAGCTAAATTTTTTAAAATCTCTAATTACATCCGAAAGTTTTTTGACGCCATCTGTAGATAAGATTAAATGAATGTGATTACTCATGATGCACCATGCATGTATTTTTAATCCCTTTTTTTCTTGACAAAATTTTAGACTATCTATTAAAATATCTGAATAGGTATTTCTAGTAAAAACATCCACCCATTCAACTACTGTAAAGGTGAGAAAATGTACTGCGTATTGATCTTTGATTTGGAAACCTCTATCCGACATACAGTAAAAACAATTAATAATCAATTGGAAATTAAAAAATAATTTAAAAGATACATGTGTATGTCAATTATTCGTGAAATAGTTATTGAACGGTATTTATTGGGTGATGAACGGTTATGATTTTAATCGGTACGAGTCTGAAGACTCTTATTATTTGCTAATCCGTAGAGACGCTGCGCTTAACTCTACGGACAGTACGCTTAACTTATTATTTGCTAAGTACGAGTCTGAAGACTCTTATTATTTGCTAAGTACG
>NZ_JBIILQ010000223.1:0-4479 GCF_044232565.1 Daejeonella sp.
ATTTCCATTCTAATGCTTTGGAAGGATAATTATAAATTATTCAGGTGTTTCAACTGTAGGTTCTTGATTGAGATTAAGGCTCAATAAAACTACATTCTCAACATGCTGTGTATGCGGAAACATGTCTACGGGACGGATCCTGCTTACTTCATATTTCTCCTTCAATAAAGCAATATCGCGCGCTTGTGTTGCAGCATTACAGCTCACATACACAATTTTTTCGGCTTCCATCTCTAAGAGTCGCTTCACTACATCAGTATGCATTCCAGCACGTGGAGGATCGGTAATAACCACATCAGGCTTGCCATGGGTATTGATAAATTCGGCATTCAGTATGTCTTTCATATCACCGGCAAAGAAGCTGGTATTATGAATAGAATTGATCTCCGAATTGATCTTGGCATCTTCAATAGCTGTAGGCACATATTCTACTCCAATAACGGATTTTACATCTTTCGCGATGAAATTAGCAATAGTACCAGCACCTGTATATAAATCATAAACCAGCTCGTTGCCCTTGAAGCCTGCAAAGTCTTTAGTAATCTTATAAAGTTCAAATGCTTGTTCTGAATTTGTTTGATAGAATGATTTCGGACCAATCTTAAATTTTAGTCCGTTCATATTTTCAAATATATGATCAGCGCCCTCAAAAACGTGGATTTCCTGATCAAAAATGGTGTCGTTTTTTTTCTGATTGATGATGTAAAGCAGCGATTTAAGGGTTTTGAACTCCTTGGCAATAAATTGCATCATGCCTGTAATCTGCTCTTGCTCAATGTAGGCAAAAACAACAATCACCATAAGCTCACCCGTGCTAGATGTGCGTATGATTAGGTTTCTGAGCGAGCCCTCATGGTTTCTTAAATTATAAAAGGAAATATTATTTGCCAAGGCATATTCTCTAACTTTATTACGAATATCATTTGAGGGATCTGCCTGTAAATAGCAATGGTCGATATCAATAATCTTATCGAATCTTCCCGGAATGTGATAGCCAAGCGCGTTCATTTCCATTTCCTCTCCACTGCGCATATCTTCATCTGTTAACCAGCGTTTATCAGAGAAGGTATATTCGAGTTTATTTCTGTAATAACTGGTTTCTTTAGATCCTAGTATGGGTTCAATGCCTGTTGTATCCACTTTTGCGAGCCTTTGAAGGGCATCCACCACACTTTTTTGCTTAAAGAGGAGCTGTGCATCGTAGTTAAGATGTTGCCATTTACATCCACCACACACGCCAAAATGCTTGCAAAATGGGTCTGCACGATGCTCAGATGGTTTAACAATGTTTTGGATTTTACCTTCGTAGAATTTTTTCTTTCTGCGAAGTAGTTCAACATCTACGATATCACCTGGAACGGCTTTGTCTATGAAGATAACCAGATCGTCTGATTTACCTACACCCTTACCTTCTTCAGCAATATCAATTACCTGAATGTTACTTAAAAATTTTTTGTCGGACGGAACTTTTTTCATGAACCGCAAAATTAAATATTTTTAATTTAGGAAAGGGCTAATGGATTAGATATTGGAACAATTCAATTCTAAATCCTAAAAAAATTAAGGATTTATTGATTTTTTGGGTTTAAAGAATTTTGATTTGAGAAGATTTTTAAAAATCAAACATCGCATCAATTAAATTCGAAATATTTGAAATTTCACGGCTCATGTTAATTTTCTTTACTGAGCCTACAATATACCAATAATTATACCAAAAACCAAATCGGTACAATTATTAATATTGGCTTAACATAAATTTATTTTACTGCAGCCTTAACGAGGTATGGTAGAATTTCCTTTTGAAAAGAGATGAAATTTTTTCGCACATCTGAGTCGCTTACTGAAGTAAACGCAAATGAAAACACGATACTTTTACTAGCTTTAATCAAAAACCGAAGACGCAAGATATAATCATCTGCCTTAAAAAGGGGTGTTTGGTTGAATGAGTCGATTAATAAGTTCTCTAACTCATCAGATAGGGTTTTTAAAAATTCCTGTGAGTTGGCAGATTCGCGAATAAACTCCCATCCTATAAATTCGTTACAAACGGTATAAGATAGGCGACTTGTCTTAAGAATGATCATACTGAGGTATGCTTCTTCATCCAAATCTTCACTAGGGTTATGAATGATATCGTGTACGCTATTCTGGATATATTCCATCAAGATAGCTTGTAAGAGAAGTTCTTTGCTCTCGAAGTATTTGTAAATGGTTGCCTTCGCAATTTTGGCGCGTTTGGCAATTTCGTTTACGCTAGTTTTGTGGTAGCCATATTTTCGGAATAGGTCTTGTGCTGATTTTTTAATTGTTTCCTTAATCTTGTCCACTTCTTTTTAGTTAACTACCATGAGGTCAAAATTAGTAATAATTACTCTATATTGTTTAAGAGATCTTTGAGCAGGAGCTTTTACGGGATTTCCGTCGAATAGAGAGAATTTTGCTCCACTGCAAGGGTCTGTTGCCGTTAAATTGGGATCATCTGGAACAATGGCGCATCTTTTTTGAGGGTTCACGGAGCTACAACGATCATAAGCCACGAAGGCGCCATCGGCTCTTTTGTAAATTATGAGTCCCGCAACCCCTGTATTTGCTTGATTATTTACGATTAATAGTCCGTTTGAACTCTTAATATTGAACTCCTGTAAAGTGATTTTATAGCTTACATAAACATCAGGAATTCTGTCAATATTATCCTTGCTGCATGACAGTAAGCTGATTAAAATAAAGATATAGAATAGTTTAATCTGCATTAAATCATTTCCGACTGAAATTGTTTTAAAAATCGAATGTCATTTTCTGAAAATAGCCTCAAATCTTTAATTTGATATTTCAAATTCGTAATTCTTTCAATTCCCATTCCGAAGGCATATCCGGTATATTTTTTACTATCGATATTTGAGTTTTCAAGGACGTTGGGGTCCACCATTCCGCAGCCCAGGATTTCTACCCAACCACTATGCTTGCAAAGTTGACATCCATCACCCTTACAGATAGAACATGAAATATCCATTTCTGCCGATGGTTCGGTGAATGGGAAATAGCTTGGTCTGAAGCGGACTTTCGTGCCTTCACCAAATAGCTCTTGAACGAAATAGAATAGCGTTTGTTTGAGGTCGGCAAAGGATACATTTTCATCAATGTATAAACCTTCAACTTGATGAAAAAAGCAATGTGCTCTTGCAGAAATAGCTTCATTTCGGTATACTCTACCTGGCATGATAGCGCGGAAGGGTGGTTTTCCAGCTTCCATCATTCTAACTTGAACGGAAGAGGTATGTGTTCTAAGGGCAATATCACCCTTCTCACCACCTTTTTTTATGAAGAAGGTATCTTGCATATCTCTTGCAGGATGCTCCTCAGGGAAGTTTAGTGCAGAGAAATTATGCCAATCGTCTTCAATTTCAGGCCCCTCAGCAACATTAAAGCCAAGTTTTTTAAATATTTCAATGATTTCTTTTCTTACGAGGGATAAAGGATGGCGCGCGCCGAGTTCGAAACCTTCGCCAGGCAAAGTAAGGTCTTGCTCGGATTTTGAACCACTTTCTTCCGATTCTGAACCTTCTTTAAGGCTTTGATATTTCGCTTCAGCCATTTGTTTGAACTCATTCAAAACCTTGCCAAATATCCTTTTATCTTCAGCGGATACCGTTTTAAACTCCTCAAATAGGTCTTTAATAATTCCTTTAGTCCCTAAAAAACGAATTCTGAATACTTCTAGTTCTTCAGCATTTTTGGGCTGGAAAGAGCTTATTTCGGCGGTATACTGATTGATTTTTTCCTGCATTTTCTTGTTTTTGTGAGAAAAATTCCCTGTCTTAATTATTTTATTACGCCAAGTTTCACCCCTACTTTAGTAAATGCGGAGATGGCCTTGTCTAAATGTTCTTGATTGTGTGAAGCTGATAATTGCACTCTGATTCTGGCCTTTCCTTTTGGTACTACAGGGAAGTAAAATCCGATCACGTAAATTCCTTCTTTCAATAATTCAGCGGCAAAATCTTGCGCTAATTTGGCATCATAAAGCATAATTGGAACAATGGGATGTGTTCCCGGTTTAATATCGAAGCCTGCAGCTGTCATTTTTTCGCGGAAATACTTTGTATTGTTTTCCAACTTATCGCGAAGTTCGGTACTTTCAGCCAGCATGTTTAGAACTTCAATTGATGCTCCAACAATAGAGGGTGCTAATGTATTGGAGAATAGGTATGGCCTTGATCGCTGACGTAAAATATCAATGACCTCTTTAGGACCCGATGTAAATCCGCCAGAAGCACCACCAAGTGCTTTTCCTAATGTCCCTGTAATGATATCAACACGGCCAATAACGCCATGGTGCTCATGAGTACCTCTGCCTGTTTTTCCTAAAAAACCGGATGAATGGCATTCATCAATCATGACCAAAGCATTGTATTTATCTGCTAAATCACATATTTTATCTAATTGTGCAATCGTTCCATCCATTGAGAAGGAGCCATCAGT
>NZ_JBIILQ010000224.1:0-4476 GCF_044232565.1 Daejeonella sp.
ACATTATCCTGATTGCTATGTCTTGCTTTTTTTCCACCCCAGCCATGTCGCTCGCCTGGATAAAGCATAAATTCAAAATTCTTGTTCAAGTCTTGAAGTTTGTTGATTAGTTGAATGCTGTTTTGCATGTGAACATTATCATCCATAGTGCCATGAACAATTCGCAGATTTCCTTTAAGCTTATCCGCATAGGTCATGGGTGATGTAAGTCGATATCCATCAGGGTTGTTTTGTGGTGTTCCCATGAAACGCTCAGTATAATGTGTATCATATAAAGCCCAATCTGTGACAGAATAATTAGCAATACCATGTGTAAATACATCGGCACCATAGGTGAGTGCCATAGTTGTAATATATCCACCAAAGCTACCACCGGTAATTCCAATTTTTGTTCCATCCACATAGGGTTTTGATTTCAGTAGAGATGCGGCATCCATATAATCTTCAATTTCATATTTACCCATGTTTCGGTAGATGAAATCCATTCCAGTTTTACCTAAATGGCCAGAACTACGATTATCGATGGCTACCTGAATAACACCCTCTTTTGCCCACCAGTAGTTTTGCCCAAGTGGACTCTTCCAACGGTCGTACACTGTACCGGCATCTGGCCCACCGTAAACTGATATCCAAACTGGATATTTTTTTGTCTGATCAAAATTAAGTGGTAAAGTAATAGTCATAGGCAGTTCAAGCCCATCGCGTGTTTTGTAATAGCTAAGCTCCGTTTTGGGAAGTAGATAGGAATCAAATGCAGCACCCTTTGAATCGGCAAGTTCACGGATGATATTACCTTTGTTATCTAATAAAGCAGATTTTGGTGCAGTGTTTAAATTAGAATAGGTAGTGATGAAATATTTTCCATCCGGAGAAAGATTGATTTGATGATCATAATTACCGAAAGTTAATTTCACAGGCTCATTGGTGCCTTTTAAACTCACTCGGTATAGATCATGTCTCGCAGAATTCTCTTGTCTTGCAGTGAAGAAAATCTCCTGATTTTTCTCATCAACTAATAACAATTGAGCTACTCGCCAGAATCCGGAAGTAAGTTGTTTCTTTAATGTGCCTTCTAGATCGTAATAGTAGTAATGACCCCATCCACTTTTATCGCTTTTTAAGATGAAGCCACTTCCATTTTTTAGGAAATACATGCCATCAAACCAATCAACCCATGTTTTTTGCGTTTCCTCATGAATAATTCTTTTAACACCATCCATTGGGTTTACACTGTAAATTATCAGCTTATTTTGATCGCGGTTCATCCATTGCATCCATAATGTTTTGCTGTCGGCCATCCAGAATGGAGTTCCAAAATATTGATCGTTTTTTTCATCAAAATCGGCCCAAACTATCCCTTGTAAACCTAAATTGACAAGTCCCATTTTAACTTCAGGATTTTTATCGCCAGCTTTTGGATACCTAGTATTTTCTAGAAAACCATGTTGTCCACTTGAATTATATATTGGAAATACAGGAACTTTTGAATCATCAAAACGCATAAAGGCAATACGTTTACTGTCCGGACTCCACCAAAATGCTTTGTAACGTGTTGGTCTGCCAAGAATTTCTTCATAATAAACCCAAGAAGCCCATCCATTGTAAATCAGGTCTGATCCGTCGGTGGTATATCTGGTTTCAGCCCCTGATTTAATATCTATTGAATATAGATCATTGTTTTTTGTGAATGCTACTTGGTTTCCATCTGGCGACAAGGTTGGGTTTTTCTCCAGAATACTGTCTCTAGTTAATTGCTTTTCGGCACCTTGAGCATCTTTATAAAAAACATCATTGTTTTTAATTCGTACGGAGGCTTCATTTACTTGTGCTGGTGCAGATTGAACCGCTGTACCTGTACGGGCATCAACAGTATAAGGCTTACTTTGCTTAGCCTCCATTCTGTACTCAATGTAGTGGGTATTGTCGGCCCACCCTCTGTAAACTGGTAATGGGTTAAGAATGTCATTTACCGGCTTATTAAAAACATCTTCAAAGCTCAAGTCTTTTAATTGTGCGCTTGAAGAAAGTGATAAAAGCAGTAAGGTTGCAAATAATGTAAAACTGAATTTATTAATCATCGTTAGATTATTAATTATGGTTAAATAATTGATTTTTTTATTGATTAAGACTCTTTTTTTAATTCTCAACTCGAAGTTAAATCTTTTTTTTTAATCAAATGCAATGAAGGTGTTTTTATTCTTTTTATAATTAAATTAATGCTCTTCCTTTTACTATTCTTGCATTTTGATCTAAATTTATCCTATTTTAGAGCATGGCTCCTGATTTTTCAAATTCTAATGAACTTCAAGATTTTGGCAATCTCGAATTGCTTTCTCAACAAGTTGTTGAGGGATTCATTACAGGCTTACACAAAAGCCCTTTTCATGGGTTTTCAGTTGAATTTGCTGAGCATAAACTTTATAATCCAGGCGATTCTGTCAAAAATGTTGATTGGAAATTATTTGGGCGTACAGATAAGCTTTTTGTTAAACGCTTTGAGGAAGAAACCAATTTGAGGTGTCAAATAGTATTGGATGTGTCTTCGTCTATGTATTATCCAGAAAAAATGTTTAATAAGCTATTATTTTCTGTGTACGCTTCAGCATCCTTGATGTACCTGCTCAAAAAGCAGCGTGATGCTTTCGGACTAAGCTTTTTTTCTGAACAGTTGGAACTGACCACCGCTGCTAAATCGACTACAG
Source organism: Daejeonella sp. (assembly GCF_044232565.1). Classification (GTDB taxonomy): domain Bacteria; phylum Bacteroidota; class Bacteroidia; order Sphingobacteriales; family Sphingobacteriaceae; genus Daejeonella. The sequence continues at coordinate 2,703 of NZ_JBIILQ010000224.1, forward strand.
CACATCAAAAATATTTATTTTCAGAGTTAGAAAAGCTAATGAATAGAAATGTAAATGGCTGTCGCACCGATGTAGCTTCTGCACTTCATCAAATAGCTGAGCAAATTCATAAGCGATCGCTTGTAATAATTTTTAGCGATATGCTCGATGGGGAATCTGACGATGGTTTGAATAAAATTTTTGCGGCCCTGCAGCACCTAAAGCATAATAAACATGAAATTATTTTGTTTAACGTACTCGACCATAAAATGGAACTAGCTTTTGAGTTTGAAAATCGTCCACATAACTTTATAGATATTGAAAGTGGCGAAGAAATTAAGCTTCATCCTAATAATGTGCGAGCTTCATACCTTGAAGCTATAAATTTGTATCATAAAGAGCTAAAGCTAAAGTGTGCACAGTATAAAATTGATTTTATTGACGCGGATATCCACTCTGGGTTTTATCAAATTTTACATTCGTATTTACTTAAGCGTGCTAAAATGGGCTAAACTCTCGCAAATTTATTAATTTGATAAAATATGAGTCTTTGCATTTCAATTTTTGTACTTTCAATTTTAAAATCGATTACCATGAAAAAAATTCTACTATCCTTATCTCTTCTGATTTTGTTGACCAGTATGCAAATTCAAAAAACAAACAAAATTATTTTCTTTGGAGATTCAATAACGCAGGCTGGTGTAAACCCTGGTGGTTACATTTCAATGATGCAGGATAAAATCAAACAAGGTGTTGCACCTAAGTATGAGCTTATTGGTTCTGGTATTGGTGGTAATAAGATTTACGACCTTTATTTGCGTCTTCAGGAAGATGTGTTAGATAAAAAACCTGATGTTGTTGTCATATATATAGGTGTGAATGATATTTGGCACAAACAAGGCAGTCAGACAGGTACAGACCCAGATAAGTTTATTGCCTTCTATTCCGCAATTATAAAAAAGCTGCAAGCTTCGAACATCAAGGTAATTGTTTGTACACCGGCCGTAATAGGTGAGAGAACAGATTTCAGTAATGCTATGGATGGGGATTTAAATCTATATAGTCAGATGATACGGAATTTGGCAAATACTTATGGTTGTGGACTAATAGATATTCGAAAAGCTTTCCTAGACTATAATATGGTAAATAACCCTCAGAATAAGGAGTCAGGTATTCTAACTTCAGACCGAGTTCACCTAAATCAGGCAGGAAATCAAATGCTTGCTGAACTTATGTTTAAGGGGCTTTCAAAATAAAAATGCTCCGAATTATTTCGGAGCATTTTTGGAATTTATCTTCTTTTGTTGCCGAATCTTTTATTCGGACTTCCACTCATAGGTGCAGCACCTGATGACGGTTTTCCTTTTTTTGCAGATCCGCCTTTTTTCTTGGTCGACTGGCTCATTATGAAAGATGCGCCACGCATATGATAGGGTTGATCATCTATCACTGGGATTTCTTTACCAATTAATTTCTGGATATCCTTTAAGTATTCCATTTCCTCTTCATCACAAAATGAGTAAGCTATACCGCTTGATCCTGCTCTTCCAGTACGTCCTATACGGTGGACATAGGTTTCAGGAACATTGGGTAATTCATAATTGATTACATGTGAAAGCTCATCAATATCAATTCCCCTTGCTGCAATATCTGTTGCAATTAAAGCCTTAATTTGTCCGCTTTTAAAATTCGACAATGCTTTCTGGCGAGCATTTTGCGATTTATTACCATGAATGGCTTCAGTTTTAATTCCTGCCTTTACAAGGTCTTTTGTTATTTTATCAGCACCATGTTT
>NZ_JBIILQ010000327.1:0-4472 GCF_044232565.1 Daejeonella sp.
ATTCATTAAAAAAAGGAAGTCCAGAGCAACAACTCTTACTCGCTAATTACCTCATTTTAAACAACGATTTTTCGGCAGCCGAAAAATATGTAAATATAGTCCTGGGTCAGGATAAACAAAATGAACAAGCCATTTATCTTAAATCTGTCTTGGAAATGCATGCCTGGCGATTATCTAATGCAGCCTTACTATTAGAAGAAGTCCTTAAAAATAAATCATCCGAGAAATTATATTTGATGCTCGGGCGAATCCGAATTTTAGAAAAAAAATACCCAGAAGCAATAGCAATTGCTAATAAAACGCTGGAAATAAATCCCAATAGTGCAGGGGCCTACCTTTTAGAAGCAGATGCTTATTTCTGGGATCAACAGCCTGAACTGGCCCTCAGACCCTTGAGGAAATCGCTTGAAATTGACCCTTTTAATGCAGATGCTCGCTTTTTTTATGGCTATGCCATTTGGCGAAAAATTGATGCTCGTCTGTTAAATGACATGGCCAATCAATGGGATATAGCACTCATTATTAATCCTTTACACTATCAAACGCATTGGCACTGGGGAAATGGCCATACTAATTTAACCTATGCTGATTATGCCGAAAAAGACGATGATCAAATACGTAAAGAATTGGAAAAAACGGATGAGTTAGTCCGCGATAAAAAAATACCCCAAGCCTTAGCATTTATCGAATCTATTAAGGTAAAATCCCCAGCCTCTATCCTACCCGATTTACACAAAGGATCTATCTATTATATTGCTTATGATCTAGACCGAAAAATGCGTTTAGACTCTGCCGAAAACATCTTCAGGAATATACTTGATCGTAAAAAACATTATGGTCCAGCGCACAACGGACTCTCAGCAGTGATAAAATCGAAACGTCTTGCTTTTCTTTCTACGTTCGATTCAATAAACAATGAGCTTAAAAACACTAAAATTAACGATTTAGAAAATTTCAAAAGAGTTTTTCCCGATATAGATTATTATCCTGGGGATGCTGTAAAAGCCATGGCCTGGAATCAACTTTATACATCTGTGGTGTATTTTCCATTTCTTTCTAAACAAAATAATTCCTTCCGTATACCTCCACTCCATAAAGACTTGGCAGTAACCATGAACGCGCCATATTTTAGGTTTATAAGTACGTTTGACAATAGGCAATGGATGGACATTAGAGGTGTTGGAAGCGGCGCAGCAGCCATTGAATACATAGAGCGAGGTGCATTTATGGAGCGGAATGTCATCCTTCACGAATATGTCCACCTTTTTCATGGGCGGATACTGACTGACGCTGAAAATCGGGAGATCAGAGCCTTATATTATCAGGCGATGAAAGAAAAACGCACGCTTGATTATTACTCACAAAACAATGAAAGTGAATATTTTGCTCAAACCTATCCTGCTTATTTTGAAACAATCAAGGTTCATCCATTGGATTTTAAATCGATGAATACACGCTCAGATTTAATGGATAAAGATCCAGCAATGTATCAATTTCTCGACCGATTAATAAAAAAGGAACGTTCTTATTTGGCAGGTAATAAACAAGCAATGGCAAGCAATTGGGCTCAGGTTTACCTCAATTTAAGCAATGCTGCAAAACAAAGAAACAAAGAACTCGCATTCGCTTATTTAGATACGGCTTTACAATTCGATTCTAGATACCAACCTGCATATCTTGCAAAAGCTTCACTAAGCATGGAGAATAAAGATTTCAGTTCTGCAGAAAATTGGATTCAAAAAGCAGAACAAATTAACCCGAAATATGCACCAATTTATACGTCTTTTGCAGAATTGCGTGACAATCAGTTTATTGCTAAGAAAACAGATCGGGAAAAATCGCTAAAAGATCAAATATTTTATTTAAAAAAGGCATTAAATCTGGAGGATGATTACCAAGAATTAGCCAATATCAATAGAAATTTAAGAGAACTATATAAAAGCTATGGAATGATTCCCGAAGCTATTGCATTAGCGGATAATTATGCTAAAAATGCTTCAGTCATTTCCACTTATTTGAGAGATCAAAGAAATGATGCTTTAGCCTTTTCTAAATCTTTAAAGACAGAATTAGGTGATAAAATAGCACTATATACCCTGAAAGAGCTTGTAGAACAGAAGCCGCAAAATTACGAATTTAGAAATCTTTATGCAGATGCACTTTCTGAAAATAAGGATTATGAAAGGGCTATTTTGACCCTAAAAGAAGCGCAGCGCATTTTATCAGCATCTGGTAATTCGAGAGCCGATTTTAACTTAAGAATTGCTGAAATGCATCATGAATTGGGCAAAACAGATAGCACTGATCTATACCTAAAGGCCATCAAAACTAAATCTTTGAGAGATTTGGATAAGTTGAGATTGGCAAGGTTATTTATTTCAAGCAAAAAAATAGCACAAGCAGATGAAGTATTGGAAATAATTGCAAAAAACGAGGAGCCTTATTTTATGGCCGATTATTTTTACACTCAGGGACTTCTTTTCGAATCAAAAACTAACAAAAAAGGTGCAATTGAATTTCTAAAACAGGCAATTGCAGCTAATCCATATCATATAAAGGCCATTGAAAAATTAATCCAATGGTATGAAATGAATGGTTCAAAAATAAAAGTGCGTGAGTTAAAAACAAAATTGAATCAAATAAAAAACAAGAAGTTAGGACTATAATTTAAATTATTTCATTTTCAGAATGAGTAATTGTTATTCTAAATTGTTGATTCATAACAATTTAGAAATCACGAAACATTTTTGTATTTTTGAATTGTGAAAAAGTTGATATCCATACTTCTTATTTCTTCGTTTTTAATCTCATTAACAGAGTTATATCAAATTTTAAAATTCCCAATTTTAGTGGAACATTTTAAAGAACATAAAACTTTGAATGAAGGAACCACATTTTGGAGTTTTCTGCTCATGCATTATTCAGATAATGATGTAAAATATGCAGATTACGACAAGGATATGCGTTTACCCTTTAAATCAAGTGATGGATCTTCAAACATGCTAAGTTTATCCTTTATTCATTATTCCTACTCTAACAAAATAAATAAGCCATTTGAAGGAACATTTAAGATTTACAAGGTCTATAATGATCATGAATTCAAATCTACCTACCTTTCTAATATCTGGCAGCCGCCTAAACCCTGCTAAGAAATTAATCTTGATTAGTAAAAACCATGTTGTTTTTTGTAATCAATTGTGTTTTATTCAGGTAAATTATTAATTAAAAAAATATGCTTAATGCTATTATAGAGTTTTCTGTAAAGAATAAACTCCTTATCGGATTATTTGTCTTGGGACTTATTGGTTATGGTTCTTACGAAGCCACTAAACTACCCATCGATGCAGTACCCGATATCACAAACAATCAAGTCCAGGTAATAACAGTTGCCCCTTCATTTGGTGCAACAGATATAGAACGACTTTTAACTTTCCCAATTGAGCAGGCCAATAGTAATATTAAAGGCCTGAAAGAGATAAGAAGTTTCTCTCGATTTGGCCTATCACTAGTTACCATCGTTTTTGAGGATGATGTAGACATTTATTGGGCAAGGCAGCAGGTAGCTGAGCGGCTTCAAAAAGTTCAAACAGAAATACCTCCAGGTATTGGAAACCCAGAATTGGGACCAATTTCAACGGGCCTAGGTGAAATCTATCAATATGTAGTCAGACCCAAGGAAGGATATGAAGATAAATACGACGCCATTGAATTAAGAACTATACAAGATTGGATTGTTAGGCGCCAACTACTTGGTGTTGAAGGTGTTGCGGAGATAAGTAGTTTTGGTGGAAAATTAAAACAGTATGAAATTTCTGTCGACCCTAATAAATTGCAATCCTATAATATAACCATCAATGATGTTTTTACTGCATTAGAACGCAATAATCAAAATACGGGTGGTGCTTATATTGAAAAAGGACCTACCGTATTATTTGTTCGATCTGAAGGCTTAATTGGTAGTATATCAGATATCGAAAAAATAAATATCAAGAGCAGTCAGAGTGGCGGCCCCATTTTCATTCGTGATGTAGCAGAAATTAATATTGGCTATGCAACCAGATATGGGTCAATGACTTATAACGACAATGGTGAGGTGTCAGGAGCGGTAGTAATGATGTTAAAGGATGCAAATAGCAGTGAGGTTATCAAAAATGTGAAAGAAAGAATCGAAATAATCCGAAAAACGTTACCTGAAGGAGTAATTATTGAACCCTTTCTTGATCGAACTAAAATGGTTAATAATGCCATTTCAACAGTTCAAAAAAACTTAATTGAGGGTGCTTTAATTGTTGTATTTATTCTTGTGCTATTTCTTGGCAATTTCAGAGCAGGCTTATTGGTAGCTTCTGTAATACCTCTATCCATGCTTTTCGCAATCATTTTGATGAATACCTTCAAAGTGAGTGGCAACTTAATGAGTTTAGGGGCACTAGATTTCGGACTAATTGTAGACGGAGCAGTTATTATTGTAG
>NZ_JBIILQ010000225.1:0-4471 GCF_044232565.1 Daejeonella sp.
AGCATAAGATGTTGCAGAAATTAATGCCAGAATAAAAATGCCAGTAATTTTTTTCATATCGGACTAAAATGTGTTAAGAGTGATTTTGTGTTTTGCTGCATTATAAATCAAAAAACAAATTACTATAATTTGATTCATAAAAAAATTAAAATCATGTTATGAGATTGTGAATATTAAGGGATAGATTTCATTTATGTCAAAATGAATTTTTCAAAAAAAGATAAAATTTTATCAGCCTATTTTGATCTTTGCATCCTTACTAAGTATTGATCCATTTCATCTTCGAAAAGCAATTCACATTCCCATCCAATCTTATTTGCAATTTGCTCTAAGCTTTTAAAATCGACATAAAGCCACTTAAACCAATTCCCTTTAATAGATTGATATTCATATTGATAGGATATTTCACCGTAATAATTACTTGATATAAAATCATCGTCTTTATATAGGTATGCAATATCTGATGAATCAAAAATAATTTGTCCGCCTGATACCAAAAGCTTTTTCAAATATTCTAAAAAACGCTTCAATCCTTCCATATCACCACAAAGTCCGATGCCATTCATCATCATGATAATCGTGTCAAATTGCTCTAGCTCATATTGAAAAACATCCGAATTAATAACCTTTTTTACTCCTCTTCTGCGCATAATATCACATGCCGATTCGGAGATTTCAATGGCAGTTACATCAATTCCCTTGTTTTGTAAAATCAAGGCATGACTTCCAACTCCAGCGCCAATATCAAGGGTTTTTCCTTTGCAAAGTTCAATTGCTAAGCTTTCCAATTCGCTAATTTCAAATTTATTGCGGTAGAAAATGTCTACGGGCATATCCTCCGGACTTCCATAACTATTATGAAGCCATAATTTGCCTTTTTGTCTACCTAAAAAATGATCTTTTAATACTTTACCGAAAACATCCATATTACTATTAAAACAATTTTAAGGGATTATTAAATCCCGAAAAATTTTATCCAAAAATACTCCTTAAAATGATATTTTTTATTTTTAATAATTTCACTCGCGTAATAAATTCTTGTTTTATTTAATAAAATAAAGAATGATTTACTAATAATATTAGTACATTGTGACTCGTTTTTAATATCAATTAAATTTCAAGCATGTCAACAGAAGTAAAATGCCCATCATGTGGCAATTCATTCCCATTAGAAGAGGCTATAGGTAAAGAATATGAGCAGGAATTGCGTGATAAAATGATCGCTTGGCAGAAAAAGAAGGACGAAGAATTTCAAAAGAAGGAAGATGATTTCAGGCTACAGCAGCAGAATCTTGCTTTAAAAATGGAGCAACAATTTGCGCAAGAGCGACTTCAGTTAGAGGAGGGTGTAAGAAAAAGTATTGCCACCGATTTTGAAAACAAGCTGGTGTTTTTAGAGAATACAAACAAAGAAAATCAAGAAAAATTAAAGCTTGCAGGTCAGAAGGAGCTTGATTTCATCAAAAAGGAGCAAGAGCTTAAAACCAGGGCCGAGGAAATGGAGCTTGAGGTACAGCGTAAGATGCAGGCCGAGCGTGAGCAAATTGTAGAGCAGATTAAAAAGCAGGAGATTGAGAAAAACTTACTCAAAGAAACGGAACATCAATTACGTGTTAGGGAGCTCGAAAAACAATTAGATGATCAAAAGAAGCTGGCAGATGAAATGCGTCGTAAGGCAGAGCAGGGTTCTATGCAATTGCAAGGAGAAGTTCAGGAACTGATTTTAGAAGAGTTACTACAAAGTACTTTTCCTTTTGATGTGATTGGTGAGGTCGGGAAAGGTGTTCGTGGAGCTGATTGTATCCAAACCGTTCGAAATCAATTCGGGCAAGATTGTGGTAAGATTATTTATGAAAGTAAGCGGACCAAGGATTTTTCCAATGAATGGATAGATAAATTAAAGAAAGATATGCGTGGTGTTGGGGTAGATGTGGCCGTTATTGTTACGCAAACTTTCCCCAAAGGCATGACCTGTTTTGGTGAAAAAGATGGGGTTTGGATTTGTTCTTTTGAGGAGGTTAAAGCTGTTGCGTTTGTTTTAAGGGATGGCATTATCCGATTAGCAAATGCTACCAAATCTCAGGAAAATAGAGGTGATAAAATGCACATGCTTTATGATTTTTTAACGGGAACTGAATTTTCTGAGCAATGGAAGGCCATTCGTGAAGGATATATGAGCATGCGCTTGTCTATTCACAAAGAGCGTGATGCCATGGAAAGAATGTGGAAAATGCGTGAGAAACAATTGGATAAAGTCTTGTTAAATGCCTCAAGTATTAAAGGATCAATTGAAGGAATTGCCGGCGCAGATACAATTTCTTTAAGCTTATCGGATGATGAGGATGAGACTTTTCTGTTGGAATAAAATTTCTCAATATTATTTTTAGAAATTTAATCAGTAGTGACCGGGGAAATTTTAATTTAAAGATCAAATTCTTAAACTTAATTATTCTTTTTTCTTTTCCTTCAGCAGAAAAGAAACAAAATGCCGCCGCTGCACCTGATGCTATTAAAGTTACTGCTTTGGCCTGGACTGTGCCTGCCGCACCAGCTGAGGCGGAAAAAACGTTAACGGAGATTTTGTGCTAAGGCCAAAGCTTATGATCAGACCTGTTATTAAGGTGAAAATATGGTAGATTTCAAGGCAATGGAAATATAAAAACTGATTCTAACCAAAAGGAAGCTTGCTTTTTATTGTTTAATTAAAAGCATGTTAAATTGAATATGAATGGCTTTTTTATAAAAATTTTATTTAAACCGGATAACAGTGAAATTAAATCCATTTTTTTGTCAGATATCAATTTGGAAGAACGATATGACTTCATTCTGGCTCAATAGTCGTTTCAAATAAGTACTTTTGCATTTTATTTAAAAATCTATTTAAATGGTGCTTTTAGAAAAACTAAAACTGAGTAAACCTCTTGTTAGATCGATGACAGATGCAGGATACTTGGGTCCCAAAGATATTCAACTTAAAACGATGTCGCGTATTTTGGGAGCTCAAGATATCATCGCAATCGCTCCTGAAGGCTCTGGCAAGACTAGTACTTATGTTCTTGGCTCTCTAATGCGCCTTAAGTATGGTTTTGAAGAGGCTCCTAGAGCGCTGGTCTTGGTTCCAGACAAGGAACATGTTTTGGCTGTAATTGAGCGCTACGAGCTTTTAAATAAAAATAAAACTATCCGTATTGTTGGTTTGTTTCCTGAAGGTGGTATGGAATCTCAGATGAATGCGCTTGCAGATGGAGCGGATATAGTTATTGCTACGCCAGATCGTGCTAGGGCAATTTATTTAAAACTGGGGCTTAATCTCAATAAAATAATGATGTTTATTGTTGATGATGCCGCAGAAATTGTAAAAAGAGGAATGCAGCTTCCAGTTGCTGAGCTTGCCAGAAGTATTGTAAAATGCCAACATCTTATATTTACAGATGTATTTCATGATAAACTGCATCTATTGACTAGTCAGTTTATGAATAATGAAACAACCTTTGAAGTTGACAATTTAGGCGATCAAAAGTTGGCTACTATAGATCAAATTTTATATAAAGTCCCGGATTTTAAAACAAAAGTTAACCTTCTTAATCTTTTATTGAAAGATAAGGATGTGTTTAACAAGGTTTTAGTGTTTGTGAATAATCGTTTAACTGCCGAAAAGATTTTTAAAAGTCTATTTAAATATCTGGATAAAGAATTAGCAATTTATAAACCATTGTTTTTCGATCACCCTGGATTCGACCGTATGGAAGATTTTAAAGAGTCGGAGGACACAAGAATTCTACTTGTTGCCGATGATTTAAGAGAAAGTATAGATCTTAATGGCATTCCATTTATTTTTCATTTGGAAATGCCCATTGAAATAGAAACTTTTATTGGCCGAATCGTGAAAAATACAGATAGTGACGAGGTATTAGCAATTAGTTTTGCAACAGATTTGGAGCTTTCTATGGTTAAAAAGATTGAGCAGACCATTGGTCTCCCGATTCCAATTATTGAATTGCCAGAGGATTTGATTATTGAAAAAGATAAGCCAAAGAAGACTTTAAAAATTGAAAGTTCAGAGCCTGAAAATGGCTCAGCATTTCACGCTAAAAAACAAAGTAACATTAAGGATTATAATTATAGTTCTCGAGAAAAGGCTAAAATGAAGTTCAAAAATAGGTAATTATCGTAATTGAATCAATGATACATAGAATTTTATGCTTTTTGATCGTATTTGTTTTTAGTTTTATCACAGAGGCTAAATCACAAAAAATCCTGGTTTTTTATAAAACTGCTGCTTATAAGCATTTATCTATTCCTGCGGGAATAGCCGCCATTTATAAATTAGGTGAGGAGCATAATTTCATTGTTGATACAAGCTCAAATTCCAATGTTTTCGATATTAATACACTTAAAAATTATCAGACTGTTGTTTTTTTAAGCACATCTGGTGATATTTTAAATAGCCAACAACAATCCCAATTTGAAC